>CBHWEO010000304.1:0-5752 GCA_966112955.1 uncultured Duganella sp.
TACCTGCTGATGGCCGCCATGCTGATCGAGATCAAGTCGCGCATGCTGCTGCCGCAGCGCCACCACGACCTCGAGGTGGAAGCGGAAGACCCGCGTGCCGAACTGGTGCGGCGCCTGCTCGAGTACGAACAGATCAAGCTGGCGGCCTACGAGCTGAATACCCTGCCCCAGGTTGGCCGCGACTTCGTGCGCTCCCAGGTGTTCATCGAGCAAAGCCTGGTGCCGACCTGGCCGGACGTCGAGGTGGCCGACCTGCAGGATGCCTGGCGCACGCTGATGAAGCGCGCCACGCTCAAGCAGCACCACAAGATCACGCGCGAGGAGCTGTCGGTGCGCGAGCACATGACCACCATCCTGCGCAAGCTGCAATCGAGCCGCTTCATCGAGTTCACGGAGCTGTTCAACCCGGAAGCGCCGCCGCCGGTGGTGGTGGTGAACTTCGTCGCGATGCTGGAGCTGGCCAAGGAAACCCTGATTGAAATTACCCAGGCGGAACCGTTCGCACCGATTTACGTGCGCCTCGCGTATTCGCCCGCTTAACCCTAATAACTATGAAAATCATTTCGAACATCGAAGAACTGCGCGACCAGCTCAGTGGCCAGTTGCGCACTGCCTTCGTGCCAACCATGGGCAACCTGCATGAGGGCCACCTGTCGCTGATGCGCCTGGCGCGCAAGCATGGCGACCCGGTGGTGGCTTCCATTTTCGTGAACCGCCTGCAGTTCGGCCCGAACGAGGACTTCGACAAGTATCCGCGCACCTTCCAGGCCGACGTGGAAAAGCTGGAGAAGGAAGGCGTGTATGTGCTGTTCGCGCCGACCGAGAAGGATATGTATCCGGAGCCGCAGGAATACCGCGTGCAGCCGCCGCAAGGCCTGGGCAATACGCTGGAGGGCGAGTTCCGTCCGGGCTTCTTTGGCGGGGTGTGCACCGTGGTGACCAAGCTGTTCTCCTGCGTGCAGCCGAAAGTGGCCGTGTTCGGCAAGAAGGATTACCAGCAGCTGATGATCGTGCGGAACATGGCGCGCCAGCTGGGCATGCCGACCGAGATCATCGCGGCCGAGACTTACCGCGCGGATGACGGCCTGGCGCTGTCGTCGCGCAATATGTACCTGTCGGCCGAGGAACGCGCGGAAGCGCCGGCGCTGTTCCGGGCGCTGAACCAGGTAGCGGAAGAAGTGCGCGCGGGCCATCTCGACGTGTTCCAGCTGGAGCACAAGGCGATGGATGAGCTGGCGGCGCGCGGCTGGAAGCCGGATTACATCTCGATCCGCAAGCGCAGCGACCTGCAGCCGCCGAATGCCGGCGACCTGGCGCAGGGCGAGAAGCTGGTGGTGCTGGCGGCGGCCAAACTTGGCACGACCCGCCTGATCGATAATCTCGAGATTTGACGGGGTACGGCCCTCTGGGCCGCACCCCGGTTTTCCGGTTCTACAGGTTTTCGCCCGGACGCGTCAGGTAGTCACGCTCTGGGTCCAGGCCAGCGCCGACAGGTGCGCCTTGTTGACATCCTCAGGCGTCAACGACAGCGAATCCGCCAGCGAGCTGACCAGGTTTGAATTCAGTTCGCAGGCCTCGGCCAGCGCCAGGTAAGGCCCATACTTGCCGCCGCGCGTCAGCAGCGCCTTCACCACTTCCTCGCTCAGCTGGATCTCCTGCAGCACCTCCTTCATCGGAATGCCCAGCAAACGATCCAGCAGCGAGAACATGCCGGCCACGAAGATATTCTCCGCATCCTGCTTGCCCAGCGCCTTCTGGCCCAGGAGTTCCGCCAGGCGGCCGCGCACCACGGCCGTCTCCAGCAGCACCGGCGAGAAGCCGGACGTGGAAGCGGTGGCGAGCAGCAGCGTCAGCCAGCGGTACATCGGCTGGTAGCCCAGCAACTGGATGGCCTGTTTCAGCGACTGCACTTCGCGCCCCACGCCGAAGCCGGCCGAGTTGATATAGCGCAGCAGCTTGTACGACAGCGCGGCATCGCGTTTCAGCACGCTTTCCAGCTGGGCGACATCGGCATTGGCATTCACCATCTGCATCAGCTGCAGGATGATGGTTTGCGACGGGTTCAGGCCCTGCCCTTCCGAGCCCGGGCGCGGGGTCAGGTGCAGCTTGCCGACGAAGGCGTCCAGACCCAGCGCGGCGCAGGCGTCGAAGTCGGCCCAGGTGGTCACCGGACGGCCGACCATGCGGATATTGGACGCCTTCAGCAGCGAATAGGCACGCGCTTGCGATGCCACGTCTGCGCCGGTGAAGCGCACCTCGACGTAGGAGCAGATGGTGCCGAGCCGGCTGCCGACGCGCGCCAGGTCGGCATCGCGCAGCAGGATGCCGACGCCGCCGGCGCGCAAGGCCTGCACGGCGGCCAGGGTGGTCGGGTTCGCCAGTTCGGACGTCTTGATCGACAGCACCGTGTGCTCGGGCGGCATGTCGAACATGGAATCGGTCGACAGCATGCCAGGCACGGCTTGCAGGAACAGGGTTTTCTGCTTGAGCAGCCAGCCGTGGTCAGGGTGGTTGACCTGGCTTGCCACAAAGCCAACCAGGCCTTCCAGTTCTTCCAGCGTGGGAACGTGGGTGGCAGCTTCCTGCTGCCAGGTGATTTCGTAACCGACCACGCGCTGCTCGGGATCGAGCAAGGGTTCACGAACCAGGAAATGTGTCTGATGCATACGTGGTCTTATGCTTGGCTCAGGATGGAGCAGCGGCGGCCATGGCTGCCGCCGCTAGGGACTTGCAAAGCTGCGATCAAGCGCCGAGCTTTTCGAAGATCTTGTTCAGCTTTTCATCCAGGGTGGCGGCGGTGAAGGGCTTCACCACATAGCCATTGGCGCCTGCCTGCGCAGCCGCGATGATGTTTTCCTTTTTCGCCTCGGCGGTCACCATCAGCACCGGCAGCTTGGCCAGGGCGGGGTCGGCACGGATGTTCTGCAGCATGGTCAGGCCATCCATATTCGGCATGTTCCAGTCGGACACCACGAAGTCGAATTGCTCCGCGCGCAGCTTGGCCAGCGCCATCACGCCGTCTTCTGCCTCGTCCACGTTGGCATAACCCAGTTCCTTCAAGAGATTTCGCACGATGCGGCGCATCGTCGAGAAATCGTCAACAACCAAAAATTTCATCTTTGGATCAGCCATGAATTGCTCCGTTGTTTCTACTTACGCGGTTATTAATTAAAGTGGTGTTCCCAGCAAGTTGTAGGATAGCATTTTCGTTGCTCCAAGGCGAACATAAAACCGCTTCCTCCGTATCAAACGCGCAATGCGCGCGACCCATGTTGGGCAAGATAACCCAATACCATGCCGGGCAGCGCCTGCAAGGCCCCCACCTCATGGGTGGCACCGACCGCGATCGCTTCGCGCGGCATGCCGAACACCACACAGCTGGCCTCATCCTGTGCAAAATTATACGCCCCGGCGTTCTTCATCTCCAGCATGCCGGCCGCGCCATCCTTGCCCATGCCGGTCAGGATCACGCCGACCGCGTTCTTGCCCGCATTCTGGGCCGCGGAACGGAACAGCACGTCGACCGACGGGCGGTGGCGGTTGACCGGTTCGCCCTGGTCGAGCTTGGTCATATAGTTGGCGCCCGAGCGCGTCAGCAGCAGGTGCGAGTGGCCCGGTGCGATGTAGGCGTGGCCCGGCAGCACGCGCTCATTGCCCTGCGCTTCCATGACCGAGATCCTGCACAGCGAATCGAGGCGCTTGGCGAAGGATTTGGTGAAGCCTTCCGGCATGTGCTGGGTGATCAGGATGCCCGGGCAGTCCGACGGCATCTGCATCAGGAATTCGCGGATGGCTTCCGTGCCGCCCGTCGAAGCGCCGACAATGATCAGTTTTTCCGAAGACATCAGGGGATTGCGCAACTGCGGCAGCTGGGCGCTGCCCTCCCCGCTGGCGCCGGCCTGCGGCAGGGTGCGCGCCCGCACGCGCGCCTTGGAGGCGGCGCGGATTTTCTCGGAAATCAGCTCGGCGTATTCGCGCATGCCGCTCTGGATCGAAATCTTGGGCTTGGTGACGAAATCCACCGCGCCCAGTTCCAGCGCGCGCAGCGTGATCTCCGAACCGCGCTCGGTCAGCGAGGACACCATCACCACCGGCATCGGCCGCAGGCGCATCAGGCGCTCCAGGAAGTCGAGGCCATCCATCTTCGGCATTTCGACGTCCAGCGTCAGCACGTCCGGGTTGGTCTGCTTGATCAGTTCGCGCGCCACCAGCGGGTCGGGCGCCACGCCCACTACTTCCATATCCGGCTGGCTCTTGATGATCTCGGTCATTACGCTGCGGATCAGCGCCGAGTCGTCGCAAATCAGGACTTTGATCTTGTTCATTTCTCTTACCTAGTTCAGAACAGCTCGACCTCGCCCGCCACCGGTTTCGATTTGAGGCGGTTGGCGTATTCGTTTTCACGCTGCGCCAGGGTGTCGTTGTGGGTTTGCATCAGTTTCTTGACCAGCACCTTGCCCGTGCGCGGGAAGAAGTACACCTTGCGCGGGTAAATATCCTCGAGGTCCTCGGCCACGATGCGGATCTTTTCATTTTTCAGGAAGCTTTGCACGAAGGCCGCGTTGCGCTCGCCGACGTTGATGGCGGTGAAGCCCTTCAGCACGGCGCCGCCGCCGAACACCTTGGCTTCCAGGTTTTCGCGCCGCGCGCCGGCCTTCAGCAGATCGTTGATCAGCACTTCCATGGCATACGTGCCGTAGCGCGCCGAGGCCGACACCGGGCTGCCGGCGTCGGCGCCGCCGTCCGGCAGCATGAAGTGGTTCATGCCGCCCAGCCCCGTCACCCGGTCGCGGATGCAGGCCGACACGCAGGAACCGAGCACGGTGACGATCAGCATGTCCTTGTTGGTGTAGTAGTACTCGCCGGGCAGGATCTTGGCGGCATCGCAATCGAAAGTGCGGTCGTAATAGACGTTGGTGGCGAATTGTTCTTTGTCCATGTCATGCCCTCTTGCGCTCATCGAGCTCGTAGACCGTCTTGCCACGCAACTTCAACGAATCCGACACGTAAAGGAAGTTCTCGGAATGTCCGGCAAACAGCAGGGCATCCGGTTTCATCAAGGGCACGAAGCGCTGCAGGATCCTGCGCTGGGTCGCCTTGTCGAAATAGATCATCACGTTGCGGCAGAAAATCACGTCGAAGCCGGGACGGATGTCCCACTTCTCGTCCAGCAGGTTGAGCTGGCGGTACGTGATCAGCTGGCGCAGTTCCGGGCGCACGCGCACCATGCCTTCATTGGCCCCCTTCCCTTTCAGGAAGAAGCGGCGCTGCTGCTCGGGCGTCAGCTTCTCGATCCGCTCCAGCGGGTAGACGCCATTGGCGGCCGTGGCCAGCACATTGGTGTCGATATCGGTGGCGAGGATGTGCACCGGCGGCGTCAGCGTGTTGAACGCTTCGCAGCAGGTGATTGCGATCGAATACGGTTCCTCGCCGGTGGAACTGGCGGAGCACCAGATATTGATCGGCTCCCCGCGCTTGGCCTTGACATGCTCGGCCAGCAGCGGGAAGTGGTGCGCTTCGCGGAAAAACGAGGTCAGGTTGGTGGTCAGCGCATTGGTGAACGCCTCCCATTCGCCATTGCCCAGCCGCCCCCCTTCCAGGTCGTCCAGGTAGCGCATGAAACTGTTGATGCCGGTGGCGCGCAAGCGTCGCGCCAGGCGGCTGTACACCATTTCCTGCTTCGAATCGGCCAGCGCGATGCCGGCCCGCTTGTAGATCATTGCGCGGACCCGTTCAAAATCCTTGCCGTTGA
>CBHWEO010000305.1:0-5728 GCA_966112955.1 uncultured Duganella sp.
CGCGCCCAGCGGTTCGAGGACAGGGAAAACTCCAGGGCTCGGACCTGGTGGTACCAGCCGGCGGGAATGTAGAGCATGTCGCCGGGGTTGACGATTACTTCCAGCATCGTGGCCTGGCGCGCCAGCGGATAGCGCTCGAAATCGGGCGCTTCGGGGTCGAAGGGGCTGCCAAACAGCACCGGGTTGGCTTCGCGCGGATACAGGAACTCGTCGTGGTGCGGCGGCGCGAGGAAGATCCGCTTGCTCCCCCACACTTGCGCGAAAATGTTGTCGTCGAAGTCGCTGTGCAGCGGCGTGACCGTTCCCGCCGGGCCGATCCAGAAGCGCGGTGGCCCCATCTTTTCGAAATACGCCGGCCAGTGGCACATGCTGTTCAACTCGCGCAGCTCGAGGTTGCCGAGGTATGGCGGCAGGCCTTCCGTGGCGTCGGCCAGGTCGAGGTACTCGCGCATCGTCATGTCCTGCATTGCCCGGTCGGGCGCGAAGGCCGTGCCGATATAGTCGCCCACGCGGGCGCGCACCGGCACGTCGCCGAAACGGTCGCGCAGCACGCCCGGCTGCAAGGCGCAGATCGGCCACCGGGCAACAGCGCCAGGGATCAGGAAAGGCAAGCCTTCGCGTGCGCGGGCGCGGAAGGCCGCGGCGCTCATTGGCCGCGCGCGCGGCACGGCCTCAATCGCCGGCAGCGCGCGGGCTGCGGCGCGGATGGCGGCGCGCATGTCCTCCATCGACGCCACGCCACGCACCTGCGCGTCGCGCCGTGCCCGCGCCGCAGCGCGTTCGGCTTGCGCAGCCTCACACGCCGGCACCACGCGGGAAGCCTCCAGCGGAGGCAGGCGCGACGCAGCGGGCGATGGCGCGGCTGGCGATGGCGCCGCGGGCGATGGCTCCGGCAGCTGGCGGGACGGCACGGCTTACGCCTCCTGGCGCAGCACCAGCAGCGCCACGGCTTCGGCGTTGATGCCCTCTTCGCGGCCCAGGTAGCCGAGTTTTTCGTTGGTCTTGGCCTTCACGTTCACCTGCCCCACCGGCACGCCAAGGTCGGCCGCGATATTGGCCGCCATGGTGGCGATATGCGGCGCCATCTTCGGCCGCTGGGCGATGATGGTGCAGTCGACGTTGCCGATATCGTAGCCGGTGGCGCGCACCCGCTTGGCCGCCTCGCGCAGCAGCACGCGCGAATCGGCGCCGCGGAATTCTTCCGCCGTGTCCGGGAAGTGCTTGCCGATATCGCCCAGCGCCGCCGCGCCGAGGATGGCGTCGGTGATCGCGTGCAGCAACGCATCCGCGTCCGAATGTCCCAGCAGCCCGCGCTCGTGCGGGATCTCGACGCCGCCGAGGATCAGTTTGCGGCCCTCGACCAGGCGGTGCGAATCGTAGCCCTGGCCGATACGGAATGGAAGTAGAGTCATTTCGAGGAATCCTGTGCCAAATACATTTCTGCGATCGCGATATCGGTCGGCAGCGTCACCTTCAGGTTGCGCGGGTGGCCTTCCACCAGCTTCGGCGAATAGCCCAGCATCTCGACCGCACTGGCGTCGTCGGTGATCGCATTCGGGTCCGGCGCCAGCGCCAGTGCCCGCAGCAGCAGCGCGTAGGAAAACATTTGCGGCGTCTGCGCCAGCCACAGGCCGTCGCGCGGCGTGGTCTGGACGGAGCCGGAGCGGGTGGACTTTACCGTGTCCACCACCGGCAACGCAAGCAGGCCGCCGCCTTCATGCTCACCGACCACCGCGATCAGCCTGGCGATCAGGGCCGGGGTCAGGCCCGGGCGCGCCGCGTCGTGCACCAGCACCATGTCGTCATCCCGCACATCGGCGCGGATGGCGCGCAAGCCGTTCAGGATGGAATCCATGCGCGTCGCGCCGCCACAGCGCAGCACCGTCACGCCGCGTTCGGGCGTGATGGAGTCGATATAGCCGTCGCCCGCGCTGACCACCACATAGGTGTGCGCAATCAGTTCGCTGTGGCGGAACGCCTCCAGCGTGTGCTGCAGCATCGGCACGCCGTTGATCGGCAGGTACTGCTTGGGGCTGGCCGCGGCCATGCGCGCGCCGACGCCGGCGGCGGGAATCAATGCGAAATAGCGCTTCATTTTCTGCTACGTGACTTCCTCAAAATATTCTGTATCTCGCCATTGCACGCCTTGCTCAGGCGCGCATATTCGGCCGGCGAATCGATGGCCGCCTGCTGGATCTCGACCTTGGCCATTTCCGCCTTGATGTAAGGCATCCAGCCGCTGTCGATCTCATGCGCCAGCGCCGAGCGCGCGGTGCCGGCCGGGGCATACAGCGGCTTGCCCTCGAAGCGCCGCGCCAGCGCCGTGCGGACGATTTCCTCGACCTTGAGCAGGTGGTCCATGTAGGCGTTCATGTGGCGCAGTTCGTGCGACAGGATCTCGGCGTAGCCGCAGGTTCCCGGCGGGAATTCGTTGCCGACATAGATACGCACCGGCGCGTAAGTCAGCTGCACCTTGATCTGCGGCGCCACGCATTCGTAGCCGCTGGCCGGGTCGTTGAGCATGGGGCCATCGAGCCCGATCTGCACGCGCGACTCGGTGCGGGTCAGGCCCAGCACATAGCCGGTGGACGGCATCTTCTCGGTGCGCATGGCCGACAGCTGCTTGTACGACAGCTGCGTGTTGACCGTGTAGCCGTTCTGGCGCGCCGACAGCACGGAGACCGTCTTGCTGATGGTGTCTTCGCAGCGGATCTGGAACGGCGTGCGCTGCACCGGCGCCGCCTGCGCCTGGCTCGCCACCAGGGCGCTGACCAGCAGCAGGCTGCGCGGCGCGTTCATGGCCTCAGTCCAGCTTCCAGGCGCCGGAACGCAGCTTGTCCACCCAGAAGGCGCCGATCACGGTCTTGACGTCGCTGATCTTGCCGGTGCGGACCAGGTCCAGCATTTCATCCACGGTGGCGGTGATGGTTTCGATGAACTCACCGTCGTCCAGTTTCGCCTCGCCGGCGGTCAGGCCTTGCGCCAGGTAGATGTCCAGGTGCTCGTCCGAGTAGGCGATGGCGTTGTGGATGGTGGTGACGAATTGCCAGTCGGTGGCCGTGTAGCCGGTTTCCTCCTCCAGCTCGCGCATGGCGCAGGCCAGCGGGTCTTCGCCCGGGTCGATCTTGCCGGCCGGGAGTTCGATGAAGACGCAGTCGTTCGGGTAGCGGTACTGGCGTTCCAGCAGGATGCTGCCGTCTTCCAGCACGGGGATGATCACCACGGCGCCAGGGTGCCTGATGTATTCGCGCGCGGTGTGCTTGCCGTCGGGCAGGACGACCGTGTCGCGGTGGACTTTCAGGAAGTTGCCGTCGTAGGCAATGCCGCCGTCGATCCTGGTTTCTTTGAGGTGCTTGTCCATGGGTGTTCGAGTTTTTTGGAACCGGGAGAACCGGAAAACCGGGGTACGGCCCAAAGGGCCGGACCCCAGGTCCGGTTTCAGTGGTGTTTACGCAGGTAGCGTACCACGAAGCCAGGGAAAGCAAATACCAGGAAGGCGAACGCCGCGACCCAGTAGAACTCCCAGTTCTGCGGAAACGCGGTGCCGATGCGGGATTCGAGCGCCATGCCGATGCCGCCCACGGCGGCATACAGCACGGCCAGTTCCGCCAGGCGCACCAGGAATGGCTTGCGCGCGGCCTTCAGCGGAACCAGGCCAAACACCTTCTCGTTCAGGAAAGGCAGGTTGGCGGCCACCACTGCGAGCAGGATGACCAGCCAGGATGACGCATTGACGTCCATCGATCAGGAAGCCAGGGTCTTCGACATTGCAGCCATGCAGGCGTTCAGCAGCGGGCCCGGGATCATGCCCAGCACCACCACGGCCAGGCCGTTCAGTGCCAGCACGATGCCCTTGTCGCTGTTGACGGACAGCGGGGTGGTGTCGGAAGCCTCGTCGAACCACATCACTTTCACGATGCGGATGTAGTAGAACGCGCCCACCAGCGAGAACATCACGGCGAACACGGTCAGCCACACGGCGCCGGTGGCCAGCACCGACTGCAGCACGGCGAACTTGGCGGCGAAGCCCATCATCGGCGGCACGCCGGCCAGGGAGAACATCAGCACCGACATCAGCGCGGCGTAGGCCGGGCTGCGCTTGGCCAGCCCCTTGAAGTCGTCGATTTCTTCCGCTTCGAAGCCCTGGCGCGCCAGCACCATGATCAGGCCGAAGGAGCCGACCGTGGTCATCACGTAGGTGATCGAGTAGTACATGGCAGCCGAGTAGGCGGCGGCGGCGTTGGCGGTGTCGTGGCCCACCACGCCGGCCATCAGGCCCAGCAGCACGAAGCCCATCTGCGCGATGGTGGAGTAAGCCAGCATGCGCTTCAGGTTGGACTGCGCGATCGCGGTCAGGTTGCCGATGGCCAGCGACAGCACGGCCAGGATCATCAGCATCTGCTGCCAGTCGAACGCCATTGGCAGCATGCCTTCCACCAGCAGGCGCACGCAGATGGCGAAGGTCGCCAGCTTCGGTGCACCGCCCAGCAGCAGGGTCACGCCGGTCGGCGAACCCTGGTAGACGTCCGGTACCCACATGTGGAACGGCACGGCGCCCAGCTTGAAGGCCAGGCCGGCCACGACGAACACCAGGCCGAAGGTCAGGATCGACTTGTCGACGGTGCCGGAGCCGATCTTGCGCGCCACTTCCGAGATGTCCAGCGTGCCGGTCGCGCCGTACAGCATGGACATGCCATACAGCAGGAAGCCGGAAGCCAGCGCACCCAGGATGAAGTACTTCATGGCCGCTTCGGTGGCGCGCGCATTGTCGCGGCGCAGGGCCACCAGGGCGTACAGCGACAGCGACATCAGTTCCAGGCCCAGGTAGATGGTCAGGAAGTTGTTGGCCGAGATCATCACCATCTGGCCCAGCAGGGAGAACAGCGCCAGGACGTAGAACTCGCCGCCCAGGTTACCGCCCAACATGCCGCGGTCGGTGGAATACTGGCGCGCATACACCAGGGTCATGCCCATGGTCAGGTAGGAGAACAGCTTGAGCAGGTTGCCCATCGGGTCGTTCAGGAACATGTTCGAGAACGCGTATACGGTGGTGCCTGCGCTGTAGTCCGCGAAGCTGAACACGGCGGCGCCCACCAGGGTGGCCAGCGTCAGCATGTAGGTGAACGCACGCTTGCCCTCGTCGAGGAACATGTCGATCAGCAGGATCGCCGAAGCAGCGATCAGCAGAAAGACTTCTGCGTACATCGGGATCAGGTTAGTGGTATTCATGAAAACTTGGTCCTATCTGCAATCAAGGGGCCACGACGGCAGGCAGCTTGCTTTGTGCGGCATGCGCCAGCAGGTCAGCCACGGAAACCTGCATCGCGTCGGTGAACGGCGCTGGGTACAGGCCCATGTAGAGCACGGCCAGTGCCAGGATGCCCAGCATCAGGAACTCGCGGTTGTTAATGTCGGTCAGCTCTTCCACGTGGTGGTTGGTGATGGCGCCGAAAATCACGCGCTTGGCCATCCACAGCGAGTAAGCCGCGCCGAAGATCAGGGCGGTGGCCGCCAGGATGCCGGTCACGAAGTTGAACTGCACGGCGCCCAGGATCACCATGAACTCGCCCACGAAGCCGGAAGTGGCCGGCAGGCCGCAGTTAGCCATGGAGAACAGGATGAACAATGCCGCGAACTTCGGCATCTTGTTCACGACGCCACCGTAGTCGGCGATCTGGCGCGAGTGCATGCGGTCGTACAGCACGCCGATGCACAGGAACATGGCGCC
>CBHWEO010000306.1:0-5679 GCA_966112955.1 uncultured Duganella sp.
GGCTTTTTTTCCCCCTAAACACTCTACCCCCCCCCCCCGGGGGCCCCGCCGCGCCCCCCCCCCCCCCGCCCGGCGGCGGTCGCGTGGCGGGTCTGACCCTCGGGTCAGACCCCGAATTACCGGTTTGGGTGTGTACAATAGCGTTTTCCGATCAACCCAAGCACCTGAACGGGACCGCAATGACCATCAAAATCAGCCAGAATTTCGACTCTGGCGCCATCGAGGTAGTCCGCGCCGACAACGCCGCGAACATCGAACTGAAACTCCGCAACGACAACGCCGCCGACATCCACCAGTGGTTCCACTTCCGCGTGCAGGGCGTGCGCGGCGAAGCGCTGACCATGAAGTTCCTGAACGCCGGTGACGCCACCTACGCCAAGGGTTTCGAAGACTACAACGCTTGCGCCAGCTACGATGGCGAGAACTGGTTCCGCGTCCCGACCTCCTTCGATGGCCAGGTGATGACCATCAAGCACACGCCGCATAACGACAGCGTCTACTACGCCTACTTCGAACCCTACTCGTGGGAACGCCACCTGCGCCTGCTGGGCGAAGTGGCCGAGAACCCGGTCGCGCGCGTGCTGGACATCGGTTCCTCCGTCGATGGCCGCGACATGAACCTGGTCGTGATCGGCGAGCCGGAAGCGGAAAAGAAAATCTGGTTCATCGCACGCCAGCACCCGGGCGAGTCGATGGCCGAATGGTTCATCGAAGGCCTGGTCGATTCCCTGCTGGACGATGCCAACCCGATCGCGCGCAAGCTGCTGCAGCGCTGCTGCTTCTACATCGTGCCGAACATGAACCCGGACGGTTCCGTGCGCGGCAACCTGCGCACCAATGCGGCCGGCGCGAACCTGAACCGCGAATGGATGACGCCTTCGCTGGAACGCTCGCCGGAAGTGCTGTGCGTGAAGGAGAAGATCCACGAAGTGGGCGTGGACATGTTCTTCGACATCCATGGCGACGAAGCGCTGCCTTACAACTTCGTGGCGGGCAACGAGATGCTGGAGAACTTCACGCCGGAGCAGATGGCGCGCCAGAAGAATTTCATCGACCGCTACAAGAATGCGTCGCCGGACTTCCAGGACGCGGTGGGCTACGCGCCTTCCAAGTACAAGGAAGACATGCTGACGCTGGCTTCCAAGTACATCGGCCACCACTTCAAGGTGCTGTCGCTGACGCTGGAAATGCCGTTCAAGGATAACGCCGACCTGCCGGTGCCGACCGTGGGCTGGAATGGTGCCCGCAGCGCGGCGCTGGGCGCGGCCATCCTGCAGCCGATCCTGCTGTCGCTGGACGATTAAAGCTGCGCATGGGCGTCGAGATCGAACGCAAGTTCCTGGTGGCGGGGGAGGGCTGGCGCGCCCAGGGCGAGCCGGTGCTGCTGCGCCAGGGCTACCTGTCCTCGCATGCCGAGCGCACGGTGCGCGTACGGATCGAGGGCGAACGGGCGGTCCTGACCATCAAGAGCAAGAATGTCGGCGCGGCGCGCGGCGAATGGGAATATCCCATCCCGGTCGCCGACGCCGCCGAACTGCTGGACCGGCTGTGCGAACGGCCGCTGATCGAGAAGTACCGCCGCCGTATCCCGTACGCCGGCTTTGTGTGGGAGGTGGACGAGTTCCTCGGCGAGAACGCCGGCCTTGTCATCGCCGAGATTGAATTGCCGGCGGAGGATGCCGCGTTCGACAAGCCGGACTGGGCCGGCGAAGAAGTCACCCACGATTTGCGCTACCTCAATTCCAACCTGATCAAGCAGCCTTTCGGCACTTGGAAGTAAGGTGCGTCCGGCGTATGCTGGATACATGGACAACTGGGACGAATTCCGCGAATTCAGGGCGCGTGTTGAAGCGACCCTGCCGACCCTGGCGACGAAGGCCGAGATGGAGGCGTTGCGCGCAGACATTGCCCGCTGGACCTTGGCCATAGTCATTGGCCTTTTCATTGGCTTTTCGGGGTTGATTATGGCGATGGGCAACCTGTTCTGGAAAATGCCTCCGCCGCAAACGGTGGCGCAACCGGCGCCTGCTGCGCAATGCCAGCAATGTGCACCGCCGCCCCAGCCGGCGCCGCAAGAAAAAAGCCCGCGTTGACCGCGGGCTTTTCGTTTAATGGAAGTGCTCGGTGCCGGTGGCGGCGTCTTCGGGCATTTCGGCGTGCACCAGTTCGCCGGACGGATCGGCAAACAGCGGGGCGCCGCAGTCGTCGCAGTATTCGGCGACATACTTCTCACCCAGCTTCTTCACCTGCGACACCCCGGCGGCGTTCAGGTGCTCGACGATTTCCTCGACCGGCGTGCGCGGCTTGAGCAGTTCGGCCATGCTGCCGGATAGGCCTTCGGCCGGCGTGCCTTCCTCGTCTTCCTGCCCGTACAGCGGCCATACCACGCCGTACATCACATCGCTGTCGGAGCGGCGGGTGAAGGCGACGCGGTATTCGTCCACCTGGCCATCCGGCGCGGACTCGTCGCCGAAACCGGCGATCACGGCGCGCAGGTCGGACGGCTCGCAGGCCAGCGAATGGGTCAGGTAATGCACGGCCGCGCGGATCGAGACCGGGCGGATCAGCTTGTCCGCCTCGCGGCAGCCGGTGTAATACGCTTCCGGCAGCAGCAGTTCGATGCCGCAGCCAGGCAGCAGGCGCGCCACGGTGGGCGTGGCTTGCGTGGTCCAGGCGGCCAGCGCATTGCGGCGCTCGTCAGCCTGGTTGGCATGGTGGACCGGCATCTGCCAGCGGAACATCGGGCCGTTATGGGGCGCCACCACGGCCACCATCAGGTAGCGGGTGTCGGCCAGGAAGGGCGCGGTTTCGGGCGCCTTGGCTTCCGACTTGACGGCCTGGCCCTTCAGCGCGGCCTGCGCCAGCTTGTGCACCTTCGAATAGGCTTCGGCGTGTGTGCGCGGCAGCTGGTCGATCGAGTACAGGGTGGACGACATGGCCATATGGGTGCCGTCCGCCAGCAGGTGGGCCGAGAAGTGCGCCGACAGGGTGTTCAGGATGTCGGACGGGATCTGGCCGGAAGCGATCGAGAAACGGGTCCAGGCCAGCACCGGGGCCGCTACCAGCAGGATGTCGTATTCGCGCGTTTCGCCGTCGACTTCGACCACGATGGTGTCCGATTCGCTGACGGCTTCCACGCTGTCCATCAGGATGTCGTAGGCGGGCAAGTCCACGCTGAACAGGGCGTTCAGGGCGGAATCGACCGTGTCCTGGTGGCCGGTACGCAGCAATTTGTGCAGCTGGGTATCCAGCACCCGTTCCCAGTTTCGCTCTTCAATGCGGCTGGCTGCCTGGCCCAGGGCTTGGGCGAGGGTGATAAGGCGCTGGCTGTCGGCTGATAATTTATGGGTTGAATCTTTGGATGGGCGACGCATAGCGCTGTTGTCTTAGTCAAAAAAGAAACTTGTTACGCCTATTGTAGTGGATTCGCTCAAGATTGTCGGTGCAATAAAAAAACGCCGGGCGAACCCGGCGTTTCTGGCTGCGGCAAGGCCTGCGGTCAGGCCGCCAGCAGCTGGCGCAGCACGAATGGCAGGATGCCGCCGTGCTTGTAGTAGTCCACTTCGATCGGGGTGTCGATGCGCAGCAGGACCTGCGCTTCCTTGGTGGAGCCGTCGGCGCGGTGGATCACCAGGGTGGCCTGTTGCTGAGGCTTGATCTCGCCTTCCAGGCCCTTCAGGTCGTAGGTTTCCTTCCCGGTAATGCCCAGCGATTCCACCGAATCGTTGCCGATGAACTGCAGCGGCAGCACGCCCATGCCCACCAGGTTGGAACGGTGGATGCGCTCGAAGGAACGGCAGATCACGGCCTTCACGCCCAGCAGCTGGGTGCCCTTGGCTGCCCAGTCGCGCGAGGAGCCGGTACCGTATTCTTCGCCGCCGAAGATCATGGTCGGGGTGCCTTCGGCGATGTACTTCATCGCGGCGTCGTAGATCGACAGCTGTTCGCCCGATGGCTGGTGGATGGTGATGCCGCCTTCCACCGCGGAACCGTCGGCTTTCGGCGGGATCATCTTGTTCTTGATGCGCACGTTGGCGAAGGTGCCGCGCATCATGATCTCGTGGTTGCCGCGGCGCGAGCCGTAGGAGTTGAAGTCCGCCTTCAGCACGCCATGGTCCTTCAGCCACTTGCCGGCCGGGCCGTCTTCCTTGATCGAGCCGGCAGGGGAGATGTGGTCGGTGGTGATGGAATCGCCGAACACACCCAGGGCACGGGCGCCGGTGATGCCGGCGGCGGCCGCTTTCGGGGTCATCTCGAAGCCTTCGAAGAACGGAGGCTCGGCGATGTAGGTCGAATCAGGCCAGTTATAGACCTGGCCTTCGGTCGAAGACACGGCTTCCCACAGCTTGCCCGGGTTGCCCTTGACGTCGGCGTAGTTGGTCTTGAACACCTTCGCGTTCATGGCGAACTTCATCAGGGCGTTGATCTCCTGCGAGGTCGGCCAGATGTCGCCCAGGTACACGTCCTTGCCATCCTTGCCCTGGCCGACCGGCTCGGTCATCAGGTCGCGCGTCACGTTGCCGGCGATCGCGTACGCGACCACCAGTGGCGGCGAGGCCAGGAAGTTGGCGCGGATGTTCGGGTGGATGCGCGCCTCAAAGTTGCGGTTGCCGGACAGCACGGCAGCGGCCACGATATCGTTCTGGGTGATGGTCGCGTTCAGTTCCGGGGTCAGGTCGCCGGCATTGCCGATGCAGGTGGTGCAGCCGTAGGCGGTCACGCCGAAGCCCAGTTTTTCCAGGTAAGGCAGCAGGCCGGCGGCGCTCAGGTACTCGGTCACCACGCGCGAGCCCGGGGCCAGCGAGGTCTTGATGTGCGGCGCCACGTTCAGGCCGGCTTCCACCGCTTTCTTGGCCAGCAGGCCGGCAGCCAGCAGCACGCTCGGGTTCGAGGTGTTGGTGCAGGAAGTGATGGCGGCGATCAGCACGTCGCCGTTCTTCACGTGCACGCCATTGCTGGTGGTGTACACATTGGTCAGGTCGTCGGACTTCTTGTTGAAGCCGTTCTCGCTGGTCGGCTTGGAGAACAGGTCGGTGAAGGTCGACTTGACGTTGCCGATTTCGATACGGTCTTGCGGACGCTTCGGGCCGGCCAGCGACGGCGCCACGGTGGACAGGTCCAGGTGCAGTTCGCGGGTGTAGTCGATGTCGCCCTGCTTCGGCACGCCGTACATGCCCTGTGCCTTGAAGTAGGACTGGAAGGCGGCGATTTCGTCCTTGGTGCGGCCGGTGCCTTCGAAGTACTCGATGGTGGCGTCGTCGACCGGGAAGAAGCCCATGGTCGCGCCGTATTCGGGCGCCATGTTGGCGATGGTGGCGCGGTCGGTCACGGACAGCGACTCGGTGCCTTCGCCGAAGAATTCGACGAACTTGCCCACGACCTTCTCTTTGCGCAGCATTTCGGTGATGGTCAGCACCAGGTCGGTCGCGGTGCAGCCTTCGCGCAGCACGCCGGTCAGGTTGACGCCGATGACGTCCGGGGTCAGGAAGTACACCGGCTGGCCCAGCATGCCGGCTTCCGCCTCGATGCCGCCCACGCCCCAGCCCACCACGCCGATACCGTTGATCATGGTGGTGTGGGAGTCGGTGCCCACCAGCGAGTCAGGGTAGTACACGCCGTCGGCGTTGTGCACGCCGCGCGCCAGGTATTCCAGGTTCACCTGGTGCACGATGCCGAAGC
>CBHWEO010000307.1:0-5656 GCA_966112955.1 uncultured Duganella sp.
TGGTCGGAGTACAAGGATTCGAACCTTGGACCCCCTGCTCCCAAAGCAGGTGCGCTACCGGGCTGCGCTACACTCCGATAGAAGAATGATACCCTGCCCCAGCCCGGGGCGTCAATGTCACACAGGCAACTTTCAGGCCGCCAGCGCCGTCTCGACCTTGTCGGCGATGCGGCGCGCCATGCTTTGCGCCTTGTCGGCATCGCGCGCTTCCACCATGACGCGGATCAGCGGTTCGGTGCCGGAGGCACGGATCAGCACGCGGCCGGTGTCGCCCAGCTCGGCTTCCACCTTTTCTTTTTCCGCGACCATGGCGGCGTTCTTCTGCCAGTCGAAACCGGCCGGCACGCGTACATTGATCAGGGTTTGCGGGAACAGCGTGACTTCGCCGGCGATCTGGGCCAGGGTCTTGCCGTTGCGCTTGAGGGCGGACAGCACTTGCAGCGCCGAGATGATGCCGTCGCCGGTGCTGTGCTTGTCCAGCGCCAGCAGGTGGCCGCTGCCCTCGCCGCCCAGGATCCAGCCTTTTTCCTGCATCACTTCCAGCACGTAGCGGTCGCCGACCTTGGCGCGCGCGAAGCCGATGCCCTTCTGTTTCAGGGCCACTTCGACCGCCATGTTGGTCATCAGGGTGCCGACGGCGCCGGCCACGCCGCCATTGGCCACGCGGTCCATCACCATCACGTACAGCAGTTCGTCGCCGTTGTAGAGGCGGCCGGAAGCGTCGCACATGATCAGGCGGTCGGCGTCGCCATCGAGCGCAATGCCGAGGTCGGCCTTGTGCTCGAGCACGGCGGCGGCCATGGCTTTCGGCGCCGTGGCGCCGCAGCCTTCATTGATGTTCAGGCCGGTCGGCTTGTTGCCGATGGCGACCACTTCCGCGCCCAGTTCGTGGAACACGTGCGGGGCGATGTTGTAGGCGGCGCCGTGGGCGCAATCGACCACCACTTTCAGGCCGCGCAAGTCCAGTTCGTTGGGGAAGGTGCTCTTGCAGAATTCGATGTAGCGGCCCTGGGCATCGTCCAGGCGGCGGGCGCGGCCCAGCTTGTCGGGCGCCACGCAATCCATCGGCTGGTCGATCAGGGTTTCGATATCCAGCTCCACCGCATCGGGCAGCTTGGTGCCCTGGTCGGAGAAGAACTTGATGCCATTGTCCTGGAACGGGTTGTGCGAAGCGGAAATCACCACACCGGCCTGCAGGCGCAGGGCGCGCGTCAGGTAGGCGATGGCCGGGGTCGGCATCGGGCCGGCCAGCATGACATCGACGCCGGCGGCGGCGAAGCCGGCTTCCAGCGCGGCTTCCAGCATGTAGCCGGAAATACGGGTGTCCTTGCCGATCAGGACGGTGGGCCGGGCGGTGCCCGTGGTGGCCGACTTGGCCAGCACCTTGCCCGCGGCATAGCCGAGGCGCATGACGAAATCGGGAGTGATCGGGGACTGGCCTACCAGCCCGCGTACACCATCAGTACCGAAATATTTGCGTGCCATATTGTGTTCTCTTCCTTTTTTTAATGAGCCGCCTGCCACACTTTCAGTGCGTCGACGGTCTCAGCGACATCGTGCACCCTGACGATTTGGGCACCGTGTGCCACCGCTGCCAGCGCGCCGCCAATGCTGCCGGCCAGACGCTGCTCGACTGGCTTGCCGGTCACGGCGCCAATCATCGATTTGCGCGACAGGCCTGCCAGCAGTGGCACGCCCAGCTCGGCCACCATCTGCCTGCCCGCCTTCAGCAGCGCGTAATTGTGCTCAACCGTTTTCCCGAAACCGAAACCCGGGTCGATCCACAGGCGCTCTTTGTCGATGCCTGCCGCCGTCAGGACGGCAATGCGTTCGGCCAGGAAATCTGTTACCTCGCGCACCACGTTATTGTACTCGGGGTTCGCTTGCATTGTTGTAGGATTGTTAAGCATGTGCATTACGCACAACGCGCAATCGCTGTCTTTCACGGCTTCGATGGCGCCGGGGGCGCGGAAGCCGTTGATGTCGTTGATCATGTCGACGCCGGCCAGGACCGCTTCACGCATGACTTCGGGCTTGTAGGTGTCGACGCTGATGGCCTTGCCGCAGTCGCGCAGGGCGAACACCAGCGGCATGACGCGGCGCAGCTCTTCATCCAGCGCCACGGGCGGCGCGCCGGGGCGGCTGCTTTCGCCGCCGATGTCGATGATGTCGACGCCGTCGCGGATCATCTGCTCGGCGTGGGTGATGGCGTAATCGAGGCTGGCGAACTGGCCGCCGTCACTGAAGGAGTCCGGCGTGGCGTTGAGGATACCCATCACCAGCGCGCGGCTGGTGGGGAAGTTGAAGCGTCCGAATTTGTGCATGGGTTTGTTGCAGAAACCGAAAAACCGGAAAACCGGGGTACGGCCCAGAGGGCCGGACCCCGGTTTTCCGGTTTTCGTGGTTTTTGGATCAGGCCGGGGCGGTGGCGTTCGGGTTCGGGTTGGAGCCGGAACCGTCGCTGCCTGGCTGTTTGCGGATGGTGGTGCCGGCCTTCGGTGGGCGCGGCTCGTGGCCGGCCATGATGTCGTTCACCTGGTCCGCATCGATGGTTTCCCATTCCAGCAGGGCCTTGGTCATTACTTCGACCTTGTCGCGGTTCTCTTCCAGCAGCTTGCGCGCCAGCGCGTACTGGGTGTCCAGGATGGTGCGGATTTCCGCATCCACCTTCTGCTGGGTCGCTTCCGAGATGGTCTTGTTGGCGCCGCCCAGCCAGCCGTCGTTCTGGCTGTCTTCGTACACCATCACGCCCAGCGCGTCGGACATGCCGTACTTGGTGACCATGGCACGGGCCAGCTTGGTGGCACGGGCGAAGTCGTTGGAAGCGCCGGTCGACATCTGGCCGACGAAGATCTCTTCCGCGATACGGCCGCCGAACAGGATGGAAATCTCTTCCAGCATCTTGTCCTTGTAGCCCGAAATATTGTCGTGCTCCGGCAGCTGCCAGGTCAGGCCCAGGGCCCAGCCGCGCGGCATGATGGTTACTTTGTGGACCGGATCAGCCTTCGGCAGCAGCTTGGCCACCACGGCGTGGCCGGACTCGTGGTAAGCGGTATTGCGGCGCTCTTCTTCGCGGATCACCATGGACTTGCGTTCCGGGCCCATGAAGATCTTGTCCTTCGCGTCCTCGAAGTCGACCATGTCGACCAGGCGCTTGTTGCGGCGCGCGGCAAACAGCGCGGCTTCGTTGACCAGGTTGGCCAGGTCGGCGCCGGAGAAGCCCGGGGTGCCGCGGGCCAGGATGTCGGCCTTCACGTCGGTGCCGATCGGCACTTTACGCATGTGCACGTTCAGGATCTGCTCGCGGCCGCGGATATCCGGCAGGCCCACCATCACCTGGCGGTCGAAACGGCCCGGACGCAGCAGCGCCTTGTCCAGCACGTCGGCGCGGTTGGTCGCGGCGATCACGATCACGCCGGAGGAGGCTTCAAAGCCGTCCATTTCCACCAGCAGCTGGTTCAGGGTCTGTTCGCGTTCGTCGTTGCCACCGCCCATGCCGGCGCCACGATGGCGGCCCACGGCGTCGATCTCGTCGATGAAGATGATGCAAGGCGAATGCTTCTTGGCGTTCTCGAACATGTCGCGCACGCGGGACGCACCCACGCCGACGAACATTTCCACGAAGTCCGAACCGGAAATCGAGAAGAACGGCACCTTGGCTTCGCCCGCGATGGCGCGTGCCAGCAGGGTCTTACCGGTACCCGGAGGGCCCACCATCAGCACGCCGCGCGGGATGCGGCCGCCCAGTTTCTGGAACTTGGTCGGGTCTTTCAGGAAGTCGACGATCTCGGTCACTTCCTCTTTGGCTTCGTCGCAACCCGCCACGTCGGCGAAGGTCACGGTGTTGTTCGATTCGTCCAGCATGCGCGCCTTCGATTTGCCGAAGGAGAACGCGCCGCCCTTGCCGCCGCCCTGCATCTGGCGCATGAAGAAGATCCACACGCCGATCAGCAGCAGCATCGGGAACCACGACACGAAGACTTGCTGCAGGATGCCCGGCTCTTCCGGCGGCTTCACGTCGAAGCGCACGCCGTTGTCGCGCAGGTCGCCAATCAGGCCGCGGTCGAGGAAGGTGGAGGTGGTGCGGACTTTGGAATCGTCGATACGGGTGGCAGTAATCGTCTGTCCTTCGATCAGGACATCCTTGACGCGCTTCGCTTTGACCTCATCCAGCAGATCGGAATAAGCGATAGGCTTTGCGCCGCCGGCGATGCTGTGGCTGTCGAATTGCTTGAACAGCATAAATAACAGCAAGGCCACAACGACCCAGATAGCCGATTTAGAAAACATGTTATTCACGAAAACTCCTTGGATGCTCAAGCGCACCAGTTACCTGTAGCAGAAATCCGATTTTACTCGTTAAACCCGGGCCGTGCTACAAACCGGCCCAATGGTGCATACTCCTGCGCCGGATATGTGGGGTTTTCCAGCCAAATCAAGGGGAAAAACCTTATTTATTCGACAGGATTCTTCAATCCGCGCCCCAAAAGGAAGATTTCGGACGATTTATCGCGGCTGGCTTTAGGTTTTTTCTGCACCACGGTCTTGAATTCGCGGCGGAATTTTTCGACGATCTGGCTGAATCCCAGGTCCTTGAAACATTTCACCAGTAAAGCGCCGCCCGGCTTCATGTGGTGCTGGCTGAAATCGATGGCGATGTCGATCAGGTCTTCCATGCGGGCCGCATCGGCTACCGCGATACCCGAGAGGTTGGGCGCCATATCCGATAAAACAAGGTCCGCCTTGCGGCCCTGCAGGACTTCGGCCAGCTGGTCCAGCACTTCCTGCTCGCGGAAGTCGCCCTGGATGAAGTGCATGTCGGCGATCGGTTCCATCGGCAGGATGTCGAGGCCGATCATGGTGCCGTGGATGCCGCCGCCCTCCTTCCCTGCCAGCTTGCGGCGGGTGTACTGGCCCCAGGAACCGGGGGTGCAGCCCAGGTCGACAATGACCTGGCCGGGCTTGATCAGCTTCTCGTCTTCGTCGATCTCTTTCAGCTTGTAGGCGGCACGGGCGCGGAAACCGTCCTTCTGGGCGGCCTTCACGTACGGATCGTTAATATGGTCGTGCAACCAGTTTTTGTTTAATTTGTTCTTAGCCATTAGCGTAGAATACTGCCTTTAAGAGAACCTATCCAAAAATAACTATGCTGAACCTTACCCCTGCCGAGCGCAGTATCCTGCGCGCCGAAGCCCATGGCCTGAAGCCTATCGTCCTCGTCGGCGAATCCGGCCTGACTCCTTCCGTGATGAAGGAGATCGAGCTGGGCCTGGACTCCCACGGCTTGATCAAGGTGCGCGTTTTCGGCGATGACCGCGAAGCCCGCATCGACATGTACGAAACCATCTGCGAGAAAACCGGCGCGGCGCCGGTGCAGCACATCGGCAAGCTGCTGGTGCTGTACCGTCCGAAGAAGGAAGCCGAAAAAGGCGCTTCCGCCAAGGCCGGCAAAGGCATGCGCATGGTGACCATCGTCAAGCCGAGCGCTTCCGGCACCAAGAAGCCAACCGTCAAGAAAGTCCTGCTGAAGGGGAACGAACGCGTTACCGCCGGCGGCACCATCAAGCGCGTCAAGAAGCGCACCGGGACCAAGAAGGAGCTGGGTTAATCGGACTCAAACCGGGAGAACCGGAAAACCGGGGTACGACCCTCAGGG
>CBHWEO010000308.1:0-5629 GCA_966112955.1 uncultured Duganella sp.
ACGATCAGCTTGGCGATCATCGGGTCGTAGAACGGCGAAATCGCATCGCCTTCGCGCACGCCGGAATCAATGCGCACGGCGGCCGGGTGGCCAGGAACGCCGCCCAGTTCGAAGTTCACCGCAGCCGGCGTTTCCAGGTGGCGCAGCGTGCCGATCGACGGCAGGAAGCCCTTCTCCGGGTTCTCGGCGTAGATGCGCGCCTCGATGGCGTGGCCGTTGATGGTGAGGTCGGACTGCTGTTTCGGCAGCGCTTCGCCGGCGGCGACGCGGATCTGCCATTCCACCAGGTCGGTACCGGTGATCATTTCCGTCACCGGGTGCTCCACCTGCAGGCGGGTATTCATCTCCATGAAGTAGAAGCTGCCGTCCTGGTTGGCGATGAATTCCACCGTGCCCGCGCCAACGTAGCCCACCGCGCGGGCGGCCGCCACGGCAGCCTCCCCCATCGCGGCGCGGCGCTCGGCGCTCATGCCCGGCGCCGGCGCTTCTTCCAGCACTTTCTGGTGGCGGCGCTGCACCGAGCAGTCGCGCTCGAACAGGTAGATGCAGTTGCCGTGGGTGTCGGCGAACACCTGGATCTCGATGTGGCGCGGGCGCTGCAGGTATTTCTCCGCCAGCACCTTGTCGTCGCCGAAGGAACTGATCGCCTCGCGCTTGCAGGACGCCAGCGCATCCTTGAACGCCTCGGCCGACTCCACCACGCGCATGCCCTTGCCGCCGCCGCCGGCGGAAGCCTTCAGCAGCACAGGGTAGCCGATGCGGTCGGCCTGTTCCTGCAGGAAGCCTGCATCCTGGTTGTCGCCGTGGTAGCCGGGCACCAGCGGCACGTTCGCCTTCTCCATCAACTGCTTGGCAGCGGATTTCGAACCCATGGCGCGCATGGCGGAAGCCGGCGGGCCGATGAAGGCCAGGCCCACTTCGGCGCAGGCATCCGCGAACTCCGCGTTCTCCGACAGGAAGCCATAGCCCGGGTGGATCGCTTCCGCACCGGTGGCCAGCGCCACGGCGATCAGCTTGTCGCCGCACAGGTAGGATTCCTTGGCGGCGGCTGGGCCGATGTTGACCGCTTCGTCGCACACGGCGACGTGCTTGGCATTGGCGTCCGCTTCCGAATACACGGCCACGGTCTTGATGCCCATGCGGCGCGCGGTGGCGGCAACGCGGCAAGCGATCTCGCCACGGTTGGCAATCAGGATTTTCTTGAACATGTCTCTCTCTACTCTTTTTTGGATTTGTTCTTAGCAGCCGCAGGCTTCCTTCTGCACGGAGTCCAGCACCGCGCCGCGGGTCGGCAGGCCCAGTTTGGCCAGCAGGGCGCGGTCGTCGTTGGCTTCCGGGTTATCGGTGGTCAGCAGCTTGTCCCCGTAGAAGATCGAGTTGGCGCCGGCCATGAAGCACATCGCCTGCACGGCTTCGCCCAGCTCGCGGCGGCCGGCCGACAGGCGCACGCGCGCTTTCGGCATCGTGATGCGGGCCACGGCGATGGTGCGCACGAACTCCAGCGGGTCGAGCTTGTCCAGGCCGTGCAGCGGCGTGCCTTCCACCTGCACCAGGTGGTTGACCGGCACCGACTCGGGGTACGGGTTCAGGTTGGCCAGCTGGGCGATCAGGCCGGCGCGCTGCTCGCGCGATTCGCCCATGCCCACGATGCCGCCGCAGCACACCTTCAGGCCGGCGTTGCGCACGTGGCCCAGGGTGTCCAGGCGGTCCTGGTACTGGCGGGTGGAGATCACGTCGCCGTAGAAGTCGGGCGAAGTGTCCAGGTTGTGGTTGTAGTAGTCCAGGCCCGCATCCTTCAGGCGCTGCGCCTGCTCGGCTTCCAGCATGCCCAGGGTGGCGCAGGTTTCCAGGCCCATGGCCTTCACCTCGCGCACCATCGCCTCGACCTTTTCCATGTCGCGCTCTTTCGGGCTGCGCCAGGCCGCGCCCATGCAGAAGCGGGTGGCGCCGTTGTCCTTGGCCTGCTTGGCCGCCTCCAGCACGGTGTCCAGGCCCAGGATCTTCTTGGCTTCCACGCCGGTGTCGTAGCGCGCGGCTTGCGGGCAGTAGCCGCAATCCTCTTCGCAGCCGCCGGTCTTGATCGAGAGCAGGGTCGCCAGTTCGACGTCGCCTTCCGGCCAGTGCGCGCGGTGGGCTTCCTGTGCGCGGAACATCAACTCGTTGAATGGCAGCTCGTACAGCGCCATCACGTCTTCCAGCGGCCAGGTAGCGGCTTCCGGCAGCTTGATCGCTGCGGTTGGGCGGTGCAGTTGGACGGTTTTCGGTTCTTGCAGGGACATTGTTATTCCTCTCTTACTTGGTACGGCGGCCCGGCCAGTTCGGCAGGGACGTGAAGTTCAGGTGTTCGGCAGCGTTGGCGGCGGTCGGCTTGGCCAGGCGCGGGATGCGGCCGAGCAGCGGCGCCGGAATGCGCGCTGCCAGTGCGGCGATATTCTCGTCCGCGAAGTTCATTTCAAATTCCAGGGTGTTGGCGACCCAGCCCGCCAGCTTCAGGCCGCGCGCCCGGATCGCTTCCACCGTCAGCAGTGCGTGGTTGATGCAGCCCAGGCGCAGGCCCACCACCAGCACCACCGGCAGCGCAAGCTGCTCGGCCAGGTCGGCGGTGTCGTAGTTGTCGGTCAGCGGCACGCGGAAGCCACCCACCCCTTCCACCACGGTGGCGTCGGTGGCGGCGGCGACTTCCAGGTAGGCGGCCAAGATCGGCACCGGGTCGATCCGCACGCCTTCCAGCGAGGCGGCGATATGCGGCGCCGCCGGTTCTTTCAGCATGAAGGGCGTGGTCAGCGACTGCGGCAAGTGCACATTGCTTGCTTCGATCAGCTGGTCGGCGTCGTCGTTGTGCAACTGGCCGTTCTTCATCACCGCACCGGCGGCGATGGGTTTCATGCCGCAGGCGCGCGCTCCATTGCGCACCAGCGAATACAGCATGGCGGCAGACGTCAGCGTCTTGCCGATTTCGGTGTCGGTGCCCGCCACGAAGCAGGCAAAGCGCGGCGGCACGCCATCGGCGGCGGCAGCGGCTTGGGGTTCAGGAGCGATGACAGGGTCTTCGAGCGCCATATCAGGTCCTTTCAAGTGTATTGATCGCGTCGGCCAGGTGGCGCACGTCGCCGGCCGTATGCCCGGCGGACAGCGTGATGCGCAGGCGCGCGGTGCCGGCCGGTACGGTCGGCGGACGGATGCCGCCTACCCAGATGCCTTGTTCGTACAGCGCGGCGGCCAGGCGCATGGTCTCGTCGTTCGCGCCAATGACGATCGGCTGGATCGCCGTTTGCGACGGCATCAGTTGCCAGCGCTCCAGCCGCAGGCTGTCGCGCAATTGTGCCACCAGCGCGCGCAGGTGGGCGCGGCGCTCGCGGCCTTCCTCGCCGGAGATGATGTCCAGGCTGGCCTGCAGCGCATGCGCCAGCGCCGGCGGCGCAGCGGTGGTGAAGATATAGGGCCGGGCGCGCTGGATCAGCGTATTCACCACCGTGCGGTGCGCGGCGACAAACGCGCCGCCCACGCCGGCCGCCTTGCCCAGCGTTCCCACGTACACCAGGTAGGGCGAACGCAGGCCGTAGTGTTCGAGCGCGCCGCGGCCGTTCTCGCCCAGCGTGCCGAAACCGTGCGCATCGTCCACCACCAGCCAGGCCTGGTGCTGCTCGCACAGGGCCAGCAGTTCCGGCAAAGGCGCCAGGTCGCCGTCCATGCTGAACACGGCATCGGTGACCACGATCTTGTTGCTGGCGGTGCTGGCGGCC
The DNA here is from genome assembly GCA_966112955.1 of uncultured Duganella sp. Classification (GTDB taxonomy): domain Bacteria; phylum Pseudomonadota; class Gammaproteobacteria; order Burkholderiales; family Burkholderiaceae_D; genus Rugamonas. The sequence continues at coordinate 3,744 of CBHWEO010000308.1, forward strand.
AGCATCTCGCGCAGCGCGGCCAGGTCGGCGTGCGGATAGACGCGCAGTGTGGTGCGCGACAGGCGGCCGCCGTCGATCAGGGACGCGTGGTTCAGCGACTCGCTGAAGATTTCCGTATTCTTGTCGCCCACCGCCAGGCCGGTCACCACGGCCAGGTTGGCCATGTAGCCGGTGCAGAAGTACAGTGCCTGCGCTTCCACCAGGTGCGGCGACAGGAATTCTGCCAGGCGCTGCTCCAGCAGGGTATGGGCGCGGCTATGGCCGCTGACCAGGTGGGCGGCGCCGCTACCGGTGCCGTACAGCGCCACGCCCTCGTGCATCGCTTCCGCCAGGCGCGGATGCGCGGCCAGGCCGAGGTAATCGTTGCTGCAGAAGGCCAGCAGTTCGCGGCCATCGACCGTCATGCGCGGGGCGCAGGGCGTTTCCACCGAGCGGCGCTTGCGGATCAGGTTATTGTCGTACAGCCCTTGCAGCTGCTGGTCGAGTTTTGCGAGCAGTTCCATGGTCATTCCACCCGCGTTTTCTCGAACACCGACAGGGTGCGCGCGGCCAGTCCTTCGATTTCCTCGTCGCTGAGGATGTAGGGCGGCATCAGGTACACCGTATTGCCGATGGGGCGCAGCAGCAGTTCCTGCCTGGTACCTTCGGTGAAGAAGCGGCGCGAGAAGCCCGGCGTGGCGCCGACGGCGTCGAAGGCCCAGATCATGCCGCGGTTGCGGAAGTGCGCGGTGTGCTCGTGATTGGCCAGCGGCGCCAGCGCGGCAGTCAGCTTGCGCGCGCGCGCCTGGTTTGCTTCCAGCACATGGTCTTCCTGGAAGATGTCCAGCGTGGCCAGCGCGGCGCGGCAGGCCAGTGGGTTGCCGGTATACGAGTGCGAATGCAGGAAGCCGCGCGTCACGTCGGCATCGTAGAAGGCCTGGTAGATCTCGTCGCGCGACAGCACGATGGACAGCGGCAGGTAGCCGCCGCTGATGCCCTTCGACAGGCACAGGAAGTCCGGCCAGATGCCAGCCTGCTCGCAAGCGAAGAAGGTGCCGGTACGCCCGCAGCCGACGGCGATTTCGTCCAGGATCAGGTGCACGCCGTGCTTGTCGCACAGCTCGCGCACCAGGCTCAGGTAGAGCGGATCGTGCATCGCCATGCCGGTCGCGCACTGCACCAGCGGCTCGATGATGATGGCGGCAATCCGGCCGGCGCGTTCCGTGAACAGGCGTTCGACGTCGGCGGCGGCGCGGCGCGCCACGTCCTGCGCCGACTCGCCCGGCGCAGCCTGGCGCGCATCCGGCGACATCACGGTCTGGGTGGCGCGCAGCAGCGGGCCGTAGGCATCCTTGAACAACGCCACATCGGTGACCGCCAGCGCGCCGATGGTCTCGCCGTGGTAGCTGCCCTTCAGGCAGACGAATTCCTGCTTGTCGCCCTGGCCCATGTTGCGCCAGGCGTGGAAGCTCATCTTCAATGCGATTTCCACCGCCGACGCGCCATCGGACGCGTAGAAGGCGTGGCCCAGATTGTGCCGGGTCAGCGCCGCCAAGCGTTCGCTGAGCTGGATCACCGGTTCGTGGGTGAAGCCGGCCAGCATCGCATGCTCCAGCATGTCGAGCTGTTCGCGCAGCGCCGCGTTGATGCGCGGGTTGGCATGGCCGAACAGGTTCACCCACCAGGAGCTGATCGCATCCAGGTAGCGGTTGCCTTGGTGGTCGTACAGCCACACGCCGCGGCCATGGCTGACGGGAATCAGCGGCACGGTTTCGTGGTGCTGCATCTGGGTGCACGGATGCCAGACAGACTTCAGGCTACGTGCCACCCAATCGCTTTGTTGGTTCACTTCCAAAAACTGCTCCGTTCAATTCAGCCAGCCCGGCTTGCGCTTCTCCAGGAAGGAG
>CBHWEO010000309.1:0-5621 GCA_966112955.1 uncultured Duganella sp.
GCCGGCGCGGCGGGCGGGGCGGTCAGGGCGGCGGCAACGGCGGCCACGCTGTCCGGCGTGGCGCCCGGGACGCCGCCCGCGCCCGGCAGCGCGGCCGGTGGCAGGTTGCCCCTGGCAGGCATCAGGGTGGCGACGGCTTGCGCGGCGGCGCCCGTGTCGCTGCCGGCGGCAAGCTGGGCCGGTGCGCTGTCTTCATCCGTCGTGCCGGCAGTGGCGTCGGCCATGGCGTCCAGCAGGGCGCCAAACGGCGCCGGAACGATGGCGGCCGCGGCATCCAGCAGGACGCCTGCCAGGCCGGCAGCGGCACCGCCGGCGGCTGCGCTGCTGCTGGCGGCGTCGGCGGCAGCCGCCGGGGCGGGCGCGGCGGCGCCATTGGCGGCCGGGGCCGGCAGGTTGGCGGCGCCAGTGGCGGAAGGGACGGGGACGGCAGGTGCCGCAGGCAGGTTGATCATGCTCAAGTTCCGGTTGCAGCGTCGCCGCTGTCGAGGGCGTAGGCGAGCCACCCCTCTCTGTTGTTCGTCATATCCTGTAAGTGCTGGCCCAACTCGGCGGTGGCGCCGTTGACCTTTGCCACTGCCGCGAGGTGCAATTCCCGCAGCGCCGCCAGCGCAGCGCGCTCGGCCGGCGTCCACGCACCCTGCGCTGCCAGCCTGGGCAGGGTGGAGGCCATCAAAGTATTCACCGCCGCCAGCGCCGCCCAGTCACTGGCGGTGGTGGCGGCACTCAGCTGCTGCGCCAGTTGCAGCAGCGTTTTATGCCTATCCATGCTTGTCGTGCACTCCCTGCCAGCCGGTGCGGATCGTGGTCAGCAGGCCCACCACCTCGTCGATGACGGCCGGATCCATGTCCACGCCGGCCCGGTACAGGCGTGCCGCGCAGTAGTCGTACAGGCGGCCCAGGTTGGCCACCACCTCGCCGCCCTGCTCGAAGTCGAGCGAACTGGCCAGGCCGTTGATGATTTGCGTGCACTTGTCCAGGCTGAGCGCCTTCTGTTCGTAACGCTTGCCGACGATATGGCCGCGGGCACGTGCCAGCTCTTCCAGCAGGCCGTCGGTCAGCACCAGCACCAGTTCGACTGGCGTGGCGCGGGCCGTCTGGGCATCCAGGTTGGTGGCGTGATAGCTGCTATAAGCGTCGTGATCCATGTTTTAAAACTCTCAGGAATTCGATTTGCTGAACATCGCGTCAAACATGCTGGTCGTGCCGTTCATCTGCGACTGCAGGCTTTGCAGCTGGGTGAACTGGGCGAGGTAGCGTTTGTAGGCGTTGTCATATTGGGTCTGCAGCACGGCCTGGCGGGTGGCCAGCTGTGCCTGCAGGCGGCTGTTGGCATCGGTGCGGCTGGCCAGCTGGCCGGTGCCGGCCTTGGTCCAGCTGTTCAGCAGGGTGTCCAGGCCGCCCAGCACGCCGGTCGGCGCCGCCAGGCTGGCCTTGCCGAACACGGCGTCCAGTCCGGTCGGATTGGCGGTCAGCGCCTTTTCCAGGCGCGTCTTGTCCAGCGCCAGGGTGCCGTCGCGCTGGGCCGTAACGCCGTAATTGGCCAGGCTGACGCCGCCCACGGCGGTGCGCAGCAGGGCCTGCATGCGGGTCTTGAGGGCGGCCACGCCGGCGTCGGCGGCGTAAATGCCGGCCGCCTTGCCGCTGGCCGGGTCGCCGGCGGCGGTCAGGTCGCCCAGCGTGGCCAGCAGCTTGTTCCAGCCGTCGACGAAGGCTTGCACATTGGCGGCGGTGCCGCTGCTGTCGCGCGCGACGGCCAGGGTCACCGGGCTATCGCCGGCGCCCTGCGCCTTGGTGAAGGTCATCGACACGCCATCGACCACGGTAAAGGTGTTGGATGCCTGCTCCAGCTTGTTGGCCGGGTCGCCGCCCTGGGCGCCGATCCAGACGATGGCATCCTGGCCGGTCTGCAAGACCGTCATGTTGGCGGCATCCAGTTCCGCCGCCAGGGTGGCGTCGCCGATGCCGCTGGTGTCGACACCCACCACGCCTTCGTCCAGGCCGGTCTGCGCCGAGGTCAGCACCAGGCGGGTCTGGCCGTTGACGGTCATGGTCGAGGCGGTCACGCGCGAATTATTGGTCGCTTCCTGGTTGATGGCGGCCGCGATCTCCTTGGCCGTCAACTGGCCGTCCAGGTTGGCGTCGCCGTTGGCCAGGGTCACCGTGAAGTTGCTGCCGTCGGCCAGGGTCACCACCAGGTTGCCGGCGGCCGCGGTGGGCGCGTCGCTGACGCCATTGAACGAGACCTGGCCGGCCGTGGCCAGCTGTTCCACATAAAACTGGTAATTGCCGGCGGTGGCCGAGGCGGTGGCGGTCGCCGTGCCGACGTCGGTGCTGAAAGTGGCCTTGTTGGCCAGCACCGAGCTGGCCGTCGACATCGAAGTGATGGTGCTGCGGAAGGCACTCATCGCGGAGCTGAGCTTGGTCAGCGCCGATCCGATCGCGGTCGCATTCTGCGTCTGGATATCCAGCATCTGCTGGCGACCCTGCACATACATCTGGGCCAGCTGGGTGGCCGTGGACTTGGGATCGTAGGTGGGGGCGGTCGTCGTTGCCATTTCTCGTGCTCCGAAGAAATTAAATGAAGTGTACCAAGGTATCAGGCGACCGAAGTAGTGACTTCATGAAATATTCGGTTCAGCCTTTCATTTATGCCCGCGGTACCACAATTGGGTTGCCAATTCGTCATGCTGCTTGCGTTCCTGCGAGCGCTGCGCCGTCACGGCGGCGTGCTGGTGGCGCTCCAGCACCTGGCCCAGCACTTCGCGCTTGACGTAGGCGGCGGTCAGGGCGCGCTGCGACACGGCCATGTCGGCCTCGTGCATGGTCAGGTTGACGCGCTGGCTGTCGGCCATGGCCATCACACCCTGCTTGTAGTCGCCGCAATTGAGGGCCAGCGCCATCGGCAGCTTGCCGGACGGGCCGCTGCTTTCGTACAGGCTGGTCAGCTTGTCGAGGGTCTTCTGGTAGCGGTCGCGCAAGCTTTCCTTGGCGGCCATTTCCGATTGCAGCTTCTCGACTTCATTGCTGCGCAACTCGACCAGGGTCGACAGGTTGCGGATGGTGTGCTGGGTGGTCATGCCATGAGCCTTTCAAGTTGTTCAACGCAATTGGCGTAAGGGGCCGGTTCCTTGGTCCCCTGGCACAGGAATTCTTCGATATGCGGATGCAGGTTGACCGCCTTGTCGGTGACCGGGTCGGCGCCCGGCACGTAGGCGCCCAGCGGGATCAGGTCGCGCACCCGTTCATGGCGCGCCATCGAGGCTTTCAAAGCGCGCGCGGCCAGCATGTGTTCGCGCGTGATCACGTGGTTCATGCAGCGGCTGATCGAGGCGGCAATATTGATGGCCGGGTAATGGCCGCGCTCGGCCAGTTCGCGCGTCAGCACGATGTGGCCGTCCAGGATGGCGCGCGCGGTGTCGACCACCGGGTCCTGCTGGTCGTCGCCCTCGGCCAGCACGGTGTAGATGGCGCTCATGCTGCCGTACGGGTTTTCGCCGTTGCCGGCCGATTCGACCAGCTGCGGCAGGGCGGAGAACACGGACGGCGGGTAACCCTTGGTGGCGGGCGGCTCGCCCAGCGCCAGCGCCACTTCGCGCAGCGCCATGGCATAGCGCGTCAGCGAGTCGACCAGCAGCAGCACGTTCTTGCCCTGGTCGCGGTAATGGGCCGCGATCGAATGGCACAGTTCGGTCGCCATGATGCGCATCAGCGGCGATTCGTCGGCCGGGGCGATCACCAGCACGGCTTTCTTCAGGCCATCGGGACCGAGCGACATTTCCACGAACTCGCGCACTTCGCGCGAGCGCTCGCCGATCAGGCCCACCACCACCACATCGGCGACGGTCTGCCGTGTGATCAGGCCCAGCAGCACGGACTTGCCGACGCCGGAACCGGCCATCAGGCCTACGCGCTGGCCCTTGCCCAGGGTCAGCATGGAATTGATGGCGCGCACGCCCACGTCCAGCGCTTCGGTGACGGGCTTTTTCTTGAGCGGGTTGATGCGCGGCGGCTGCACCTCGAGCGGGTATTCGCCCTCCAGCTTGCCCAGGCCGTCGATCGGTTCGCCGATGCCGTTGACCATGCGGCCCAGCCAGGATTTGCCGATCTGCAGGCTGACCTTTTCATTGGAAGGCAGCACGCGCGCGCCCGTGGTCAGGCCGGTGGCTTTCTTGAACGGCATCAGGAAGGTCAGCTTTTCGCGGAAGCCCACCACTTGCGCATCGAGCCATTCGCCGTCGACCGTCTCGATCTGGCAGCGCTGGCCGGTGTGCAGCTTGCAGCCGGTGGCTTCCAGCAGCAGGCCGGAGGCGCCCACCAGGCGCCCGGTCGGGGTCGCCAGCGGAACATCGTCGAGTTCCAGCTTGCGCAGTGCGTCCGCAATCATTCTTCGCTCTCAGCGTCGTCGCCGCCATCGGCAGCCTGCAATTGATTATCGACCTGTTCCATGACAGCGGCAAGACGCTGGTGGCAGCCGGCGTCGACTTCGTTGTCGCCGGCGCGGATGCGGCATTCGCCCACGTCGAGGCGGGCATCGCCGATCAGGTTCCAGCGCTTGGCGCGCTTGGGATCGACTTCCAGGATGCGTTTGACTTCTTCCGGGTTCAGGTAGACGTCGATTTCGTCGCGGGTGGGCGGCATCGAGGCCAGGGTTTCATCCACGAGCGCCATGATCTGCACCGGCTGCAGGGCCAGTTCGGCGCGGATCACATTGCGCGCCACCTTGGCCACCAGGTCCACCACTTCCTTGCGCTGGGCCGCGCGGTAATCGGCGCGCAGCTTCTTGAGCGACTTGAGCATGCCGTCCACCGGGCGCGCCAGCTGGTCGAAGCCGACCAGGGTTTCCTGGCGGCCTTCCTCGCGGCCCAGCTCGATGCCTTGCTGGCGGCCCGCTTCGAAGCCGTCTTCCTGGCCGCGCTGCAAGCCGATCTCGTAACCGTCGCGCTGGCCCTGCTCGAAGCCTTCGCTGACCGAGGCTTGCCACTGGGCGGCATCAGCCATCTGGCCCTGCGCCTTGCCATTCAGGCCATGCGTGTGCACGTACTGCTGCAAGGGCGGGAAGCGGTAGGGGCGGAACTGTTTCATTATTCGACCACCGTTTCGGCGAACAGCTGCACTTCGACTTCGCCGGCATCGGCCAGCGCCTTGACGGTGGCCATGATTTCCTGGCGCGTAGCCTCGATGCGCGACATCGGCACCGGGCCGGCGCGCCGCATCATGTCTTCGAACGCTTGCGCCTGGCGCTTCGGCATGGTCTTCAGCACCGCGTCGCGGATGGCCGGCTCGGCGCCCTTGAGCGCGATGGCCCACTGCTCCAGCGGCACTTCCTCGATGATGCGGGTGAGCGTGACTTCGGTCTGGGTCGACAGGATGAGGAAGTCGTACATCGACATCTCGATCTGCGCCACCACTTCCGGATCATGGGCGCGCAGCAGTTCCACGATCTGGGCGCGGTTGCCCGGCAGGCGGTTCAGGATCTCGGCCACCTGGCGCACCCCTTCCACGCTGGTCGACTGCGAATCGAAGGAAGACAGGCAGCGGTTGACCAGCTCGTCCAGTTCCAGCAGCAGGTCGCGGTCGATCTCGTCCAGGCGCGCCATGTTCAGCAGCACCAGGTCGCGGCC
>CBHWEO010000310.1:0-5597 GCA_966112955.1 uncultured Duganella sp.
CCTGTGACGATGCGCAGCTTTGGCGCCTGCGCGAATGGTCCGAGCTTCCCAGGATTCCGCGCCAGCACGGTGACCTCGTGGCCGCCGGCCAGCAGGTCGCGCACCGTGTGCAGGCCGATATATCCTGTCGCGCCAGTCAGCAGAATGCGCATGGCAGCTCGTCGATGCAGCGCAGCGTGGCGGTATCGAGCCAGGTCGGGCTTCCCACAAGCTTCAGGCGCGATTCCCAGCCCGCCAGATGCTCGATGTAGTGCGAAAGGAAGTCCTCGGCAGGCTTGGTGCCGATGCACCGATGCGAACCATAGCCGAACGAAAGATGCGGGTTCGGGTTCCGGTCAAGCACCAGTTCATCGGGGCGATCAAAGACTTCCGGATCCCGGTTGGCGGCCGCAATCAGCGTGATCACTGGGTCATTCTCGCGGATGTTCACGCCACCGATGACTGTATCGCAAGTGGCAGTGCGCGACGTCATCTGGGCCGGACTCGTGTAACGGAGCAGCTCCTTGACACCCGCAGCTACGTTCCCGGTTGCCACGATCCGCCCGGCCAGTCCAGGGCGCTCCAGGCAAAGCACCAGGAAGCTGGCCATCGAACTATAAGCCGTGCTGTAGGCTGCGTTGAACGCTGCGGACACTGTGTTCCGGACGAATGCCGGATGTATCGCGGCTATCCCCGGCACCGTATGCAGTTCGTGGAGCATGCTTCCCGGAGGCGCCGATGCCTGGGCCGAATCGATCACAGCGTTCAATTCGCGCGTGGCTTCGACGCCACTCTCATGATGCTCGGCGTACATTGAACGATCCATGGCCCGCGTCAGGCGCAGAAACGTGGATCGATAGGATTCGGGTGGCATGTCGGGTATGCCCACCAGCCTGGAGGCGAAGCGCACGGCCACCGGAGCGGCCAGCTCGGACATGAAGTCGAACGCCCGGCCTACGGAAAGGCGACGAAGGCAGCTTTCGAGCGCCTCGCATGCTGCGCCGCTTGCACCAGCCATATCGGTCCGCCACACGGCGTGCAGGACAGCCTGCCGTAGCGGCATCAGTTCCGGTGGATCGATCGATTGGATCGTCATGCCTTCGACGGGAACGTGCCGGCCAAGCTTCCTGCGGTCGCGGGTAAAGCGCTCCGTATCCTGCAGGACCTGCCGGCAGTCGTGATACTTGCTCAGCACCCAGGCATACAGGCTGTCGTGCCAGAAAATGGGGGTCTCTCGCAGGAGACGATGATAGGTCGGGAAAGGATTTGCGATGGTTTCAGGGTCCAGTGGCTGATACAGCGCCGCGCCGTCAAAGATAATGTCGTTCATTCGAATGTCCGCACACGTAGTGAGTTGCAGCGACGCTCCTGGATTCCGACGGCCCCCAGGAGCGCCCGACTTAGCCAATGGACTGCGACAGGCCGCTAACAGTTGAAGAGGCGGCCATCCTCATCGTGGAATAGCTTTTCGACCGGGACATGCAATGCCGCTGCAAGTTTGTGTGCGACAGAAAGCGGCGGGTCATAACGGCCGTCTTCAATGGCTTTCAAGGTTTCAGGCGTGGCCTGAATCCGGCGCGCGACTTCCTCGAAACTGAGATTGTTCCGCTTCATTAGCTCGTTGATGCGGGTTTTCGTGAGATGGCTGGTGACATGGTTGTAGCACATAATCAGGCTCCCTCGGTTGGTGAGAGGCTATGATGGACTTGGCGCTCAAAGGAGGTCAAGCTGACAAGTTTTCAGTAGTCTCACGGACCCCGGAGCACGGAATTTCCTTCTGAAATCAATCGCGTTTCGATGTGCAATCGATGGGCCATTCGATCGTTTTACGCTTGCATGCCGTTATCTATATGGCGATTCCCGCATCTTGGATTTGACATAATATAGATTATGCGAAGTAATGTCTGCAGAAGCCGGCCAGCATCAATCGGGCGCGTCACGAAAAGCAACGCGGTGCTACCCTGATTTACACCACGTCGGGGTTCCGATGAAAAACCGCTGTTTTCCCCCGGCGATTAGGCTATAGTGGACTGGTGCTTCTAAGCAATGCTTGTTGCGAAATTGAGATGACTTTCCGCTTCCTGACACGACATTTTCGTGCATTCCTGCTGTGTTTGATCACACTTGGACCGCTTGCGCCCGCGTTGGCCGATCCAGCGCCGGCGCGATGGACGCAGATGGGCGCGACGGTCTTCAAGCACATGCCCGCTCCACTGACCAATTCCATGGCGCAGGATCGCCGCGGCTTCATGTGGATGGGCACGCAATCCGGCTTGATCCGCTGGGATGGCTATACTTCGCGCCTGTACACGGCCGACAGCAAGCGTCCGCGCGCCCTGCCGGATAATTTCGTGCGCGCCGTGCACGTGGACAGTCGCGGCAATTTGTGGATTGGCACCAGCTCGGGTGGCCTGGCCCGCTACGACCCGGCCAGCGACGATTTTTCGGTGACCAGTGCCGGTCCCAACGGCGTCAGCGACGCCCACGTGGCCGCATTCGCGGACGATGGCGCCGGCGGCCTGTGGATCGGCACTGCCAATGGGCTCGACCATAGGGATGCCTCCGGCAAACTGAGCGCCGCGTCGAGCACCGTGCTGCCCGCTTCGGCGCGGGGATCGGCCGTGCGCACCATTGAGGCATTGCTGCGCGACCGTGCTGGCGGCCTGTGGATCGGTACGCGGGAGGGTTTGCTCTACCGTCCAACGGCAACGGCAGCGGCTACGCCTTTCGGCCTGGATGCCCCCATCAACGCCCTGCTTCAGGATTCGAGCGGCCGCATCTGGGTCGGCACGCGCAACCAGGGGGCGTTCCAGATCAAGCCGGGCGAACGCACTGCCGTTCCCGTCGCGGAAAGCGGTCCGAATCCGTCTCTGCAAAAACAACGGGTGTTTTCCATCGCCGAAGTGTCGCCGCGGGAAATCTGGTTCGGCACCGAAGGCGACGGTATCGTCTCCCTCAACCCCGACAGCGGCGTCACGCGCCGCATCCGCCACAAGCCTGATGCGCCGGACAGCCTGAGCGACAACGACACTTATGCGCTGTTTCGCGAGCGCAGCGGCCTGATCATGGTTGCCTCCACGGACACCAACAGCGTCCACGATCCCCGCCCAAGGGCCATGATCACCATCCGCGACACGGGCTTGCCGGTGGACGGCAAATTCACGGTGCCCAGCGTGCTGGTACGCCCGGACGGGACCGTTTGGGCCGGCGTGGGCGGCGGCGGCATCGACATCATCGACCCTGTGGCCGGCGGCGTTGGCCAGGTCGTGGCCGGCAAGCCCGGCGGCCTTCCGACCGGCCGGGTCCTGTCCATGGCCAACGGTCCGGACGGCAATGTCTACGCTGGAACCCAGCAGGGGCTGTATCGTATCGACGCCCAGGGAAAACGCGTTGAGCGGATACAGATCGCTGGCCGCAACGCCAGCGCGGCATCGTGGGCGTTGGCGTTCCAGGAAGGCACGATGTGGCTGGGCGGGCTTGACGGGCTGTGGGCGCTCAAGCTCGACGGCACCGAAACGACAGCGGCGGTACTGCGCCACGAGGACGCCGGCCTCGGCGACAGCCGCGTCACTTCCCTGCTTGCGCTACCAGGCGGTGGCCTGTGGATTGGCACGCGTGCCGGGCTGGCCTTCCTGCCGTCGATCGAGGGCAGCCTCGAGGTCGTTCCTACCGACGCGGCTGCAAGCGACCGGTTGCTGCCAGGTTTTACGTCCTCGCTTGCGCTGGACCAGCGCGGCCGGCTCTGGATTTCCACCTTCGGGCGGGGCGTGCAGGTCCTGGAGCGCACCGACCCCGATGGCCGGCGCCGCTTCCATCGTATCGAAACATCGCATGGCTTGCCGGACAACAGCGTCAATGCCGTGCTGGCGGACCGCCAGGGGGCGATGTGGGTCAGCACCGACATGGGCCTGGCCCGCATCGATAGCGCCACGCTGTCCGTGAAGGCGCTCGGCGTTGGAGACGGCGTGCACATCACCCAGTACTGGACCAATTCGGCGGCGCTGACCGCCGAGGGCGAAGTGCTGTTTGGCGGATTGACCGGATTGACCGTCGTGCGTCCCGATAAGCTGGCCGCCATCGATTACCGCGCTCCGGTCGTGGTGACCGACCTGGCCGTCGGCGACCGGCAACTGGCCCCGGGCCGCTACCTTGGCGATCCCAGCGCCCCTGCAACTGCCGCGTTGGAAATATCGCCCGCAGGGAAAGAGCGCGGTTTCACCCTGGAGTTCGCCGCGCTCGACTACGCGGCGTCCGAGCGCGCCCAGTACGCTTACCGGCTGGTGGGTTTCGATAGCGGCTGGATCCCGACCGCGCCGGGCTCGCGGCGTCTCGCCTATACCAACCTGCCCCCTGGGCGCTACACCCTGCAACTGCGCGCGGCAACCCGTGCCGGCGAATGGACTGAGCCGCTCAATCTGCCCGTGCACGCCCTGCCGGCGTGGCACCAGCTGGCGTGGGTGCGCGCGCTGGCCGTGCTGCTTGCGCTGGGGGCGATCAGCTGGCTGGTGCGCCTGCGCATCGCTTCGTACCGGCGCCGCCAAGCCGAGCTGGAATCGGTGGTCGCACAGCGGACCGCCGAACTGCGGGCCAGCCAGGCAATGCTGGAGCAGCTTGCCTACGCCGACCCGCTGACCGGCCTCCCGAACCGGCGGCTTTTCACTGATGAATTGCGCAGGATGCGCGCCCAGGCGGCGCGCGACAGGACTGCGTTCACCTTGCTGCTGATCGACCTCGACCACTTCAAGCAAATCAATGACACGCTCGGCCACGACGCCGGCGATGCATTGCTGGTGGAAGTGGCGCGCCGCCTGCGCCAGTGCGTGAGGGAGTCGGACCGGCTGGCGCGCCTGGGCGGCGACGAATTTGCCGTCTTATTGAGCAGCACGAACAGCGAGCAAGACGTCGACCAGGTGGCGCGCCGCATCGTCGAGAGCGTCGCCGAACCGGTACCTTTCGGCGAGCACCAGATGCGGGTCGGGGCCAGCATCGGGGCCGCCGCTTTCCGGGGCACCCAGGCCAGCGACGAAGCGCTCTACAAGCAGGCCGACCTGGCCCTGTATCGGGCCAAGAGTGCCGGCCGCAACACATGGGTGTGGTACCGGGCTGCGGAGTGCGAGGAGTTTGCCGGCACCTGATTCCGGCATCGGGCTCCGCCGCACCCACGGCGGTCAGTTGCCCAGCAATGCGTCCTTGAAGCCTTGCAGCGCGGGCTTCGGCTGGAAGTTACCGTCGAACAGCAATGGCCAATCCGGCGAGCCGGGCTGGTTGATCCAGCTGTCGGCATCCCACACGCCCCAGACCGTGATCCCGGCCCGCTGCGCTGGCGGCACGGCGCGCAAATAGGCCGCAATGATGTCGTGATAACGCTGTTTCTGGCGCGTCGCGGCGTCAGCGGTGAAGCTGCTGTAGGCGCTTTTCATGCTCACGTCCATCTCGGAGATCTTCACCTTCAGGCCACGGTCCGCAATCGCTTTCAGGGACGATTCGATGGCTGTGATGCTCGGCCAATCGATCGTCACGTGCATCTGGAAGCCGACCCCGGTAATGGGGACGCCACGCGACCGCATGCCGTCGACCAGCGACAGCAAGTTGGCCGACTTCTGTCCACCGGCTTCAAT
>CBHWEO010000311.1:0-5596 GCA_966112955.1 uncultured Duganella sp.
TGGTGCTGGTGATCCAGATCGTCACCGGCATCTTCCTGGTGATGAACTACAAGCCGGACGGCACGCTGAACGCCGCCGGCATTCCGGTGGCCTTTGCCAGCGTGGAATACATCATGCGCGAAGTCCCGTGGGGCTGGCTGGTGCGCTACATGCATTCGACCGGCGCCTCGGCCTTCTTCGTCGTGGTCTACCTGCATATGTTCCGGGGCCTGCTGTACGGTTCGTACCGCAAGCCGCGCGAGCTGGTCTGGATCTTCGGCTGCCTGATCTTCCTGTGCCTGATGGCCGAAGCCTTCATGGGCTACCTGCTGCCGTGGGGCCAGATGTCGTACTGGGGCGCCCAGGTGATCGTGAACCTGTTCTCGGCCATTCCGGTGATCGGCCAGGACCTGTCGCTGTTTATCCGCGGTGACTACGTGGTCAGCGACGCGACCCTGAACCGCTTCTTCTCGTTCCACGTCATCGCGGTGCCGCTGGTGCTGCTGGGCCTGGTGGTCGCCCACATCATCGCGCTGCACGAAGTGGGTTCGAACAACCCGGACGGCGTCGAGATCAAGGCCAAGAAGGACGAAAACGGCATCCCGCTGGACGGCATCCCGTTCCATCCGTACTACTCGGTGCATGACCTGCTCGGCGTGGGCGGCTTCCTGATCGCGTTTTCGGCCGTGATCTTCTTCTTCCCCGAAGTGGGCGGCTATTTCCTGGAAGCCAACAACTTCTTCCCGGCCGATCCGCTGAAGACCCCGCCGCATATCGCGCCGGTCTGGTACTTCACGCCGTTCTACTCGATGCTGCGCGCCACCACGTCGAACTTCCTGCCGATCCTGTGGGTCTTCTTCGCGCTGCTGCTCGGCATGGTGTTCCTGCGCAGCAAGGATGCGCGCGTCAAGATCGGTGCCATCGCCGTCGCGGTGATCCTGGCCGTGGGCTTCTACTTCATCGACGCCAAGTTCTGGGGCGTGCTGGTGATGGGCGGCTCGGTGGTGATCCTGTTCTTCCTGCCGTGGCTCGACTGCTCGCCGGTCAAGTCCATCCGCTATCGTCCCGCTTTCCACAAGACCATCCTGATCGTCTTCGTGGTGGTGTTCCTGGTGCTCGGCTATCTCGGCGTGCAACCGCCGTCGCCGGTGGGTGAGAAGGTGTCGCAGCTCGGTACGCTGCTGTACTTCGCCTTCTTCCTGACCATGCCGCTGTGGAGCCGTGTCGGCGAGTTCAAGCCGGTCCCGGAGCGTGTCACGTTCCACCCGCACTGAGCGAAGCGAACCCCGACAAGAGCACAAGGACACAAGATGAAAAAGCTGCTTTCGATCCTCGCGCTGGCCGGCGCCTGCATTGCCGGCGCGCCCGCCATGGCTGCCGAGGGGGGCTTCCCCCTCGAGCCGGCGCCGGTGAACACCGCCGACCTGTCGTCGCTGCAGCGCGGCGCCAAGGTGTTCGTCAACTACTGCCTGAACTGCCACGGCGCATCGATGATGCGCTACAACCGGCTCAAGGACATCGGCCTGACCGACGACCAGATCCGCGAGAACCTGCTGTTCACCGCGGACAAGGTGGGCGAGACCATGAACATCGCCATGCAGCCGAAGGAAGCCAAGGCCTTCTTCGGTGCGCAGCCGCCGGACCTGTCGGTGATCGCGCGCGCCCGTGGCGACGACTGGCTCTACACCTACCTGCGCACGTTCTATCGTGACGACAGCCGCGCCACCGGCTGGAACAACCTGGTGTTCCCGAGCGTCGGCATGCCGCACGTGCTGTGGGAACTGCAGGGCCAGCGCGCCGCCAAGTTCACCGAAGTGGAAGAGCATGGCGAGAAGGTGCACAAGTTCGCCGGCTTCGAGCAACTGAGCCCGGGCAAGCTGAGCAAGGTCGAGTACGACCAGATGACCGCCGACCTCGTCAGCTTCCTCGACTGGATGGCCGAGCCCGCGCAGAACCACCGCAAGCGCCTGGGCGTCTGGGTGCTGCTGTTCCTGGGCGTGTTCACCGTGTTCGCCTGGCGCCTGAACGCGGCGTACTGGAAAGACGTGAAGTAAGACCGTGACAGGGCCCGATCGGGCCCTGATCCAAAAAGGCCAGGGGCGGTCGCTGCGACAAGGCAGCGCCGCCCCTGGCCTTTTCTATGTTGCGAATGCCAAAAAGTGCCTTATTTGTCACTTATTTGCTTTTCGGTAGCCGACTTTGGCAGAATGGCAGACCTTACTGTCCGACCCAGCTCCGGCTAAGCCCAAGGAATCCAACCATGATGGTGTTGTATTCGGGTACGACTTGCCCGTTTTCCCAACGTTGCCGCCTTGTCCTGTTCGAAAAGGGCATGGATTTTGAAATCCGCGACGTCGACCTGTTCAACAAGCCCGAAGATATTTCGGTGATGAACCCGTACGGCCAGGTGCCCATCCTGGTCGAGCGCGACCTCATCCTGTATGAGTCAAACATCATCAACGAGTATATCGACGAGCGCTTCCCGCACCCGCAGCTGATGCCGGCCGACCCGGTGCAGCGCGCCCGCGCCCGCCTGTTCCTGTTCAACTTCGAAAAGGAACTGTTCACCCACGTCTACACGCTGGAGAACGAAAAAGGCAAGGCTGCGGAAAAGAACCACGAACGCGCCCGCGCCGCGATCCGCGACCGCCTGACGCAGCTGGCACCGATCTTCGTCAAGAACAAGTACATGCTGGGCGAAGAGTTCTCGATGCTCGACGTCGCCATCGCGCCGTTGCTGTGGCGCCTGGACCACTACGGCATCGAGCTGTCGAAGAACGCCGCGCCGCTGCTGAAGTATGCTGAACGCATTTTCAGCCGTCCCGCGTACATCGAAGCGCTGACCCCGTCCGAAAAGGTGATGCGCCGCTAACCGGCACCGGCCCGACGGCAACCGCCCTCGGGCCATCGCGGCGCCATTGGAAGCACAATGCCTGAAACCTCCACCAAGCCCTACCTGATCCGCGCCATCTACGAATGGTGCACGGACAACGGCTTCACGCCGTACATCGCCGTCTTCGTCGACGCCAACACCAACGTGCCGCGCGAGTTCGTCAAGAACAACGAGATCGTGCTGAACGTCAGCTTCGACGCCACCAGCGGCCTGGACATGGGCAACGAGTGGATCACCTTCAGCGCGCGCTTCGGCGGCGTTTCGCGCAAGATCGACGTGCCCGTCGAGAACGTGCTGGCGATCTACGCGCGCGAGAACGGACAGGGCATGGCCTTCCCGGTCGAACGCAGCCTGCCGGAAACCCAGGCCGCCACCGAGCGTGAAAACAATCCGCCGCCCAAGCTCGCCCCGGTCGAAGCCGAAACCCCGGCAACCCCCAGCGACTCCGGCCCCGGCGACGACGACACGCCGCCTCCGGTGCCCCGCATCGGCGGCAAGAAGCCCGCACTGAAAGTGGTGAAGTAAGCCATCCCAAAGCCGACCGCAATGCAGTAGAATCGCGGTCTGCACCAGACATGCCGGCTTAGCTCATCAGGTAGAGCAGTTGATTTGTAATCATCAGGTGGCGGGTTCGAGTCCTGCAGCCGGCACCAGAATTGAAAGACGGGCTACGCATTGCGTGGCCCGTTTTGTTTTTGGGGTGTCCGAGGCGTTGTCACAGCGGTAGCCGGCCCGCACCCCGGGCATCGACGCCTGATTCCCGTCGTTTCACGCCGCCATCCTGTCGATTCCCGGCACCCGCATATCAGCCCCCTTGGCCTGGTGGTAATCTGCGCCCAATTGCCGCCCCAACCACCGCCCGTGCCTTTTCCCCATTCCCGCCTCTGGCGCGCCGCCCCCGAGCAGCGTGCCTATGAAGAAGCCCGCCACCGCGTGCGCGCGTTGCGCTTCTTCTATCTGCACGCCATGGTCTACGTGGTAGTGAACGCGATGCTGATCGGCTTCCATCTGATGGGATCGTCGCACCGGCCCTGGGCGGGGGGCCCGCTGATGGGATGGGGCATCGGCCTGGCGGTGCACGGCATCATGACCTGGGGCCGTGTGGGCTTGCTGGGACGGCGGTGGGAAGAGCGCAAGATTGCCGAGTACATGGCGCAGGAACAGGTGCGCACGCTGTCGACGGAGAAGCAGCTGGTCGAGGCCCGCATGAAGCTGCTGCAGGCGCAGATCGAGCCGCACTTCCTGTTCAATACGCTGGCCAACGTGGTCAGCCTGATCGAGCCCGCGCCGCAGAAGGCGACGATGATGCTGGAGCATTTCATCGCCTATCTGCGCGCGTCGCTCGCCGCCAGCCGCGCGACGCAAGGCACGGTGGCGCAGGAGGCGAAGCTGCTGCGCGATTATCTGGCGCTCATCCGTATCCGCATGGGCGAGCGCCTGCACTACACGGTCGATGTCGATCCCGAGCTCGAAACGATGCCGCTGGCGCCGATGCTGCTGCAGCCGGTGGTCGAGAATGCGATCAAGCATGGCCTGGAGCCGAAGATCGAAGGCGGGCGGCTGCTGGTCCGGCTGGAGCGGCGCGGCGCGCGCATGCTGGCGACGATCGAGGACGATGGCATGGGATTCCGGCCGTCGGCCGGCGCGGGTGTCGGGCTGTCGAACCTGCGCGAACGGCTGGCGGTGTTGTATGACGGCGATGCCCACGTCCGGATCGAAGAGCGCTCGCCGGGCACCGCGGTGCTGATCGATCTTCCGCTGTCGCCTGAATCCTGAACCGGAGACACCCGATGACGCCCACCGCCCTGATCGCCGATGACGAAGAGCACCTGCGCGCGTACCTGCGTGGCAAGCTGCAGCGCCTGTGGCCGGAGTTGCAGATCGTTGCCGAAGCGACCAACGGCATCGAGGCCGCCGAGGCCATCGCACGGTGGTCGCCGAGCGTGGCCTTCCTCGATATCAAGATGCCGGGCCTGTCCGGGTTGGAAGTGGCGCAGGGCATCGAAACCGATACGCGGCTGGTGTTCGTCACCGCCTATGACGAATTTGCGCTCGATGCCTTCGAGCGCGCAGCGGTGGACTACCTGGTCAAGCCGGTCAGCGAGGAGCGGCTCGGCCGCACCATCGAGCGTTTGCGCAAGGCGCTGCAGGAAGCCGCGCCCCTGCCCGAACTGGCGCAACTGCTGAACCAGCTGACCCGCGCCCAGCCGCGCGCGGAAGGCGGCGGCCAGTTGCGGTGGGTCCGCGCCAGCCGCGGCAATACCACCAGCCACGTGCCGATCCAGGAGGTGATGTACTTCCAGAGCGACGACAAGTACGTGGTGGTCCATACCCGCGATGGCGAGCACCTGATCCGCACGCCGCTGGCGGAACTGATGGCCGGCCTGGACCCGGAGGTGTTCTGGCAGATCCACCGCTCCTCCATCGTCAATATGGAATACGTGGCCGGCACGCGGCGCGACGAGTCGGGCCGGCTCTTTGTCCGGATGCGCGGCAGCGATGCCGAACTGCCAGTGTCGCGCGCGTATATGCATCGGTTCCGGCAGATGTAGGCCGGCCGGCGCCGTGCGCCGGCGGCCAAGGGGTGTGGCTAGTGCCGGTCCATGAATTCCTGGATCTTGCGCTGTTCCCAGTCGCGGCCGCGGCCCGACCGCCGCGTCCAGACCCACAGACCCATCACGGCCACTCCCAGGCCCCCGCCCAGCGAGGTGGTCAGCGGCCACC
>CBHWEO010000312.1:0-5584 GCA_966112955.1 uncultured Duganella sp.
GACGTGGCGCAGTGCCACGCCCAGCCCAAGGCCCACCACGTAATCCAGAAATGCGGCTACTGCATGGTGCAGGCGGATTTGCCTGCCGTGCCCCCGCCGCCAGCCGGGCTTGCGCTGGCCCTGCTGCTGCCTGTGGGCAGCGCGCCGGCGCCGGCGGCAACGGCGCCCCTGCCGCTGCAGGAACGCCTGGCCCCGCCCTCGCGCGCCCCGCCTTCCGCCTGATCCTTCCTCGCAGTATCTCCCGGCTTTGCATTGCACGCGCCCTGTGTCGGCGCGGTCGCAAGGCCCCCGCTTGCAAAACAAGAAAGGAAGCATCATGAATACCCGTCTCGTTCCCCTGGCCGCCGCGTTGCTGGCCGTGTTTTCCGCGCCGGCGCTGGCCGAGCACGAAGGGGAATCGCCGCTCAAGCTGGTGGGCACCGTGGTGATCGCGGGCAGCAACCCGACTTCGCTGCCGACCCAGATTCCCACCACCATCGAAGGCATTACCCGCGCCCAGATCGAAGACCAGGTCAATGCCAGCGATGCGGAAGACGCCCTGAAATACCTGCCAAGCCTGCTGGTGCGCAAGCGCTACATCGGCGACTACAACCACGCCGTGCTGTCCACCCGCGCCTCGGGCACCGGCAACAGCGCGCGTTCGGCCGTCTTCGCCGACGGCGTACTGCTGTCGAACTACCTGGGCAACGGCGCCACGTTCGCGCCGCGCTGGGGCATGGTGGCGCCGGAGGAAATCGAACGGGTGGACGTGCTATACGGTCCGTTCTCGGCGGCCTATGGCGGCAACTCGGTGGGCGCCGTGGTCGATTACCAGACGCGCATGCCGAAGCAGTTCGAAGCCCACGCCCGCGTGGCCTATGTGCGCCAGCCCTTTGAGCTGTACCACACGGATATGACGTCCACCGCGCGCCAGTCCAGCATGTCGCTGGGCAGCCGCCACGGCGCCTGGTCGTGGTTCGTCAGCGTGAACCGCACCGACAGCGACGGCCAGCCGCAGACTTACACCACGCGCGCCCTGTCAGCCGCCACGACGGGCGGCAAGGGCGTGGCGGTGACCGGCGCGGTAGCCGCCAAGGACCGCACGGACCGCGACATTTTCATCCTCGGTACCGCGACCCAGTACAGCACCGTGCAGGACCACGCCAAGATCAAGCTCGCCTACGACGTTTCGCCGACCGTCCGCGCCAGCTATTCGCTCGGCTGGTGGCAGAACGACTCCAGCGGCACGCCGGACACTTACCTGCGCGACGCTGCCGGCCAGCCGGTCTACAGCGGCCCGGTGCTGGTCGACGGCCGCAGCTTCACCCTGTCCGCTTCCGACTTCACTTCGACCAAGGAAGAACTGCGCCACCTGATGCATGGCCTGACCGTGAAGAGCAATACCAAGGGCGTATTCGACTGGGAGCTGGCCGCCAGCCTGTACGATTACAGCCGCGACATCCTGCGGGCGCCGACCGTTGCGCGCCCGGCAGCGGCGGGCGGCGGCGCCGGCCGCATCGTCGACCAGGGCGGGACCGGATGGAACACGCTGGCGCTGAAGGGCGTCTGGCGCCCGGGCGGCATGCGCGGCGCGCATATCCTCGACTTCGGCTACCAGCGCGCGGCGTACAAGCTGTCCACCATCGAGCGCGCCACCAGCGACTGGCTGCATGGCGAGCCGGGGGCGCGCAACCAGGCCTTCTCGGGCCGCACCAGCATCGACAGCCTGTACGTGCAGGACACCTGGAAGCTGGCGCCGGACTGGAAGACCGTGCTGGGCGCGCGCTTCGAGCACTGGGAAGGGCGCGACGGCGAAACGGCCAACGCCACCACCGTGGTGCGCCACGCCGGCCGCAGCGACAACTTCATTTCGCCGAAAGCGGCGCTAGCCTTCCAGGCCGGAGAAGACTGGACCCTGAAAGCGTCGACCGGCCGCGCCGTGCGCATGCCGACCGTGTCGGAGCTGTACCAGGGCGGCATCAACAACACCGGCACGCTGGTCAACAACGACCCCAACCTGAAGGCCGAGCGTTCCTGGACCACGGAATTGAGCGCGGAACGCCTGGTGGGCAATGCCGCCCTGCGCCTGACCGCCTTCTTCGAACGCAACAGCGACGCGCTGTACTCGCAGACCAATGTGCTGGTGACGCCCAACGTGACCAATGTGCAGAACGTGGACCTGATCCGCACCCACGGCCTGGAAACCGCCTGGTCGGACGAGAACGTCCTGGTGGAAGGCCTCGACATGCAGGCCAGCCTGACCTGGACCGATTCGAAGATCCGGTGCAACGAAAAGTTCCCGGCCAGCGTGGGCAAATGGCAGCCGCGCATTCCGGAATGGCGGGCCAGCGCCGTGGCGACGTACCGCGTCAACGACAAGCTGGCCGCCACGCTGGCGGCGCGCTACAGCGGCCGGCAGTATTCGACGCTGGACAACAGCGACATCAACGGCTTCGCCTACCAGGGCGCCAGCAAGTACTTCACCGTCGACGCGCGCCTGCGCTACCGCATCGACAAGCACTGGAGTGCCGCCGTCGGCATCGACAATGCCAACAACTACAAGTACTGGAACTTCCATCCCTACCCACAGCGCTCCTACACTGCGGAGGTGAAATTTGATTGGTAATGCGCTCGAGCTCGGCGAGTTCGAATTGTGGTGCCACCCGCATGTGGCGGCGCGCGACGGCAGCATCGCCTGCGTGCAGGCCGAAGTACGCTGGCGCCGCCAGGACGGCAGCCTGGCTGCGCCGCGCGCCATCGCAGCCGCCCTGGACAGCCGGGCGGCGCGGGAACTGTTCGTGCTGCACATGGTGTGCGACGCGCTGGCCGCGCTGCGCATGTGGCGCGCGGAAGGCTTCGCGCTGGACCTGGTGCTGGCGCTGCCCGTGCCGCAGGCGCTGCTGGCCGATGCCGCCATGCGCCGCGCGGTGGACGGCTTGCTGGAGCAGGCGGGCATGCCGCCTGCGCGCCTGGCGCTGTGCGCTGCCGCCGGCGGCGGGGATGGTGTGACCGGCGCGGCGCGCGCGGTGGCGCCATGCTGTGAAGTGTCCGACCTGCTCGACTGGCTGCATGCGCGCGATGCGGGATGCGCACAGGCGGCGGGCGAGTTCATCGCCACGCCGCAACCGGTACACGTGCTGCCGGCCACCCTGCGGCGCTGGCAAGCCAGTTACTCCGTGATGAGCGCGGCGGAAGCCTTCAGCTGAAATGCACCTGGCCGAAAAAGCCGTATTGCAGGCTTTGCGCGATACGGCTGGCTACCAGGCGGAATTCCGCCGCCACGGCCGGCTCGAACAGGCGGTCGGCCGTCGCCTCGAACAGGGCCAGCCAGCGCTGGAAGTGCTGCGGCTGCACGCCCGGCAGCGCCATGTGCTTGCCGTAGACGTTGCCCTGGAAGCTTTTCGTGCCCAGCATGGTCGTGCTCCAGAACTCCACCATGCGCGCCAGGTGCGGCTCCCAGTCCTCGATGGCGGCCTCGAACACCGGCCCCAGTTCCGGGTCGGCGCGCACGCCGTCGTAGAACGCGTGGACGAGGGTCGAGATGGATTCGCTGGTCAGTGGTAAAGTCATGGCTCCATTTTATCCCTTCGGAGCGCGCCCATGATCATCGTCCACCACCTCAATAACTCCCGTTCGCAGCGCGTGCTGTGGTTGCTGGAAGAGCTTGGGCTGGCCTATGAGATCAAGCATTACCAGCGCGACCCGAAGACCATGCTGGCGCCGCCGGAACTGATGCGGGTGCACCCGCTGGGCAAGTCGCCCGTCATCGAACACGAGGGCAGGATCATCGCCGAATCGGGCGCCATCCTCGAATACCTGGTCGAGCAGCACGGCAACGACCGCCTGGTGCCGCCGGCCGGCACGCCCGACAAGCTGCGCTGGCGCTACTTCATGCATTACGCGGAAGGCTCGCTGATGTCGCCGCTGCTGATGAAGCTGGTGTTCGACAAGGTGGAGGCGTCGCCGGCGCCATTCTTCGTCAAGCCGATCAAGCGCGCCATCGTGCAGAAGGTGATGGCGAGCTTCGTGCAGCCCAACATCGACCGCCACCTGGCTTACCTGGAGTCCGAGCTGGCCACGCGCGACTGGTTCGCCGGCAGCGAATTCAGCGCGGCCGACATCCAGATGAGCTTCCCGCTCGAAGCGGCCGCCGCCCGCGCCGGGCTCGGCGCCTCCCATCCGCGCCTGCAAGCCTTCCTGCAGCGCATCCACGCCCGCCCCGCCTACCAGCGCGCCCTCGAGCGCGGCGGCCCCTACGAACTGCTGCGCTGACGCAACAGCCGGCGCCCGGGCCGGGCGCAGGTAGCTGTACGGTAAAATGGCGGCATGACGGGAAGATTGCTGGCCATTGACGGATTGAATATCGTGCGGCGTGTGTATGAGGCGAGTCCGGAGCCGGATTCCGACCTCAAAGCCGAGATCGCGCTGCGCCACGCCTTCAGCGCCTTCCAGCGCCTGGTCAACGGCCACGAACCGACCCACATCCTGCCCGCCTTCGACTACGGCGGCAACACCTGGCGCCACACCCTGTACAAGGGGTACCGCGAAGGCCGCCAGCCGATGCCGGAAGTGCTGCGCGAGGCGCTGCCCCAGTTCTACATGCAGCTGACCAATATCGGCATGTGCCCGATTTCCATCCCCGAGGTGGAAGCCGACGACGTGATCGGCACCGTGGTCACCCGCTGGCTCAACGAAAACCGCGGCGAGGCGGTGGTGGCGACCACCGACAAGGACCTGCACTGCCTGATCGCCGAAGGGGCCCGCATCTGGGACCATTTCAAGTCCGAATGGCACGACCGCGCCTGGGTCGAGCAGAAGTGGGGCGTCACGCCCGGCATGCTGCCGGACCTGCTGGCGCTGATGGGCGACGAGACCGATTCCATCCCCGGCGTCTCCAACGTTGGGGTGAAGACGGCCGCCAAACTGTTGCGAACATACGGCACTCTGGACGCAATCATGGCCGGCGCGGGCATCCTGAAGGACAAAGTGGGCGAAAGCCTACGAAAAGAGCGCGATATGCTGTATCTTTCTCGTCAATTAGTACAACTGAAGACGGATGTCCGGATCGGCGTGAGCTGGAACATGCTGGCCTGGGACCACCGTTAATACCACCTGATGTTAAAAGCAGTACTTATCGACAGCAGCGCCATTGCGCGCGGCCTGCTGAACACCGTGCTGATCGACGGCGGCTACGACGTGGTCGGCCAGGCGCACACCTGCGTGGCGGGCAATGCCCTGCTGATCAAGCACCAGCCCCAGATCATCTGCATTTCGCGCGACTGCATCGAGGCCGACGAGCCGGCCATGCTGGCCATGCGCAAGGAATGGCCCAAGGCCATGATCTTCATGGTGTCGTCGGAATTCGACCAGGCCACGATCCAGAAAGCCCACGCCATGGGCATCAACGGCTATATCGTGAAGCCCTTCAACGCGGGCACGGTGCTGAAAACGATCCGCAACACCGTCATCGCGACGGTGAAGCGGCAGCAGAAGGCGCAGTCCGGCGCGCAGGGCGCCAGCCCGGCCGCGGGGTCAGACGAAGCTTGAGCCGTCGATGATGCCGCCGCCCAGGCACACGTCGCCGTCGTACAGCACGGCCGACTGG
>CBHWEO010000313.1:0-5573 GCA_966112955.1 uncultured Duganella sp.
TCCAGCGGCGGCAGATTGATGCGGCGCACGTCGCCGTGCACGCGGATCATCGGTGGCAAGCCTGCAGACAGGTGCAGGTCGGATGCCTTGTTCTTGACGGAGAATGCGAGAAGTTCGGAAATGTCCATTTATAATCCCTGTGCTTTTTTACCAGCCAAAAAGCTTGGCCCTGTCTCGTTCGATTATGTCCACAATAGCCCACAACTTGCAAGTTGTTACTGAAGCAATTAACGTTGCCGCACGCGAAGCGCGGCGCGCGCCCAACGAAGTCCAGCTGCTGGCCGTGTCCAAGACCTTCCCGGCCCAGGCCGTGCTGGAGGCGGTGCTGGCGGGGCAGCGCGCTTTCGGCGAGAACTATGTGCAGGAAGGCGTGGATAAGATCCATGAAGTGGCGAAGCTGCGCGGCTGCACGCCGCTGGAGTGGCATTTCATCGGCCCCATCCAGAGCAACAAGACGCGTCTTATAGCGGAAAACTTCGATTGGGTGCACACGATTGAGCGCGAGAAGATTGCGCAACGCCTCAGCGAGCAACGGCCTGCGGGCCTGCATCCGCTGCAAGTGTGCATCCAGGTCAATACCAGCGGGGAGGCCAGCAAAAGTGGCGTGCTGCCCGCCGACGCCGCAGCGCTGGCCCGTACCGTGGCTGCGCTGCCGCGCCTGGTCTTGCGCGGCCTGATGTCCATCCCCGAGCCGGAAGACGATTTCGAGCGGCAGCGCGCGGCGTTCCGCGTGCTGCGCGAACTTTACCAACAGTTGCGCGCCGAGGGCATTGCACTCGACACGCTGTCGATGGGCATGTCGGCCGATATGCGCGCCGCCATCCACGAGGGCGCGACCATCGTGCGCGTCGGCAGCGCCATCTTCGGCGCCCGCCATTACCAACAAGGATCACCATGAAGATTGCATTCATCGGCGGCGGCAATATGGCCGCCGCCCTGATCGCCGGCCTGGCCGGCAAGCTGACCCCGGGCGCCAACATCCATGTGGTGGACCCCAACCCGGCCTCGCTGGAAGCCTTGCAGCGCCAGTACGGCGTGACGGTGGCCGCTTCGGTGGCCGACGGCAGCGCGGTGGCCGGCGCGGAAGTGCTGGTGCTGGCGGTCAAGCCGCAAGTCATGCATGAAGTGACGCAGCAGCTGCTGCCGCCCTTGCAGGCGGCGCAGGCCGGCGGGCGTGCACCGCTGGTGCTGTCGATCGCGGCCGGCATCCGCGCGGCGGACCTGGCGCGCTGGCTGGGCGGCTACCAGGCCATCGTGCGCTGCATGCCGAACACGCCGGCGCTGATCGGGATGGGCGTGACCGGCATGGTGGCTTCCGCCGGCGTCAGCGCTGCCCAGCGCGCGGCGGCCGACCAGATCCTGCGCGCGGTGGGGAGCACGGTGTGGCTTGACGAGGAAGCGCAGATCGATGCGGTGACGGCGGTGTCCGGCAGCGGGCCGGCCTATGTGTTCTATTTCATCGAGGCCATGCAGCAGGCGGCCGAGGAGCTGGGCCTGACGGCGGAGCAGGGCAAGCAGCTGGCCATGGCGACCTTCACCGGCGCGGCCCAGCTGGCCGTGCAGTCGCCCGATCCGGTGCCGGTGCTGCGCGACAAGGTGACCTCGAAAGGCGGCACCACCTATGCGGCGCTGACCAGCATGGAGGCGAGCGGCGTCAAGGCCGCCATCGTGGCCGCCGTCAAGGCTGCCGCGGCGCGCGGCAAGGAATTGGGCGAGCAACTGGGCGCGGCGGGCTAGGCCGGTAGCGCCGGTTCGGCCAGTTCGGCCAGCGCGGCGGCCAGTTCGGTGCCGAGGGCATCGACCAGCGGCGCGAGGCCGGCCAGCTGGCGGGCCTCGGCCAGCGCTTCGATGCGCCCGCACAGTGTCCGCAGGCCCTGCGCGCCGACATAGCCGGCCCCGCCCAGCAGGGTGTGGGCGTGCAGGCTGACCGCGGCAGCGTCGCCCGCCGCCAGGCTGTCGCGGATGGCGGACAGCAGGCGCGGTCCCTCGCGCAGGAAGGCGGCGCGCGCCACGGCGCTGGCGGTCGCGCCGCGCGCGGGCGCGCTGTCCAGGCCGAACATTGCGTCGAGTGCCGCCAGCGACGGTGGTTCCGCAGCCATGCCTGCCGCAACCGCCCCCGGCAGCAAGCCGATCTGCCGCGCGATTTCCGCATGCAGGCTGGCCTCGTCGATCGGCTTGGGCAGGAAGCCGTTGGCGCCGGCCGCCATGAAACGCTGCCGTTCATCCTCCGCCGCATTGGCCGTCAGCGCGATCACCGGCACTTGCGGGTTGCGCACCCCGTCCGCCCCGGCGCGCAGCCGGCGCAGGGCCGCAATGCCATCCATGCGCGGCATGCGGCTGTCCATGATCACCAGGTCGAAATCCTGCTGCGCCAGGCGTGCCAGCGCCGCGGCGCCATCTTCGGCGATGGCCACGCGGTGGCCCATGTCCCCCAGCAGTTCGCGCAGGATGATCTGGTTGGTACTGCCGTCTTCCGCGCACAGGATCGCCAGGCTGGCCGCGTGCGGCGCGCGCATGCCGGCCGGGTGCTGCGGCGCCGGCTGGCCAGGGCGCAGCGGCAGCGCCACCCGGAATTCGCTGCCCGTGCCGGGTTCGCTGTGCACGGCGATGCTGCCGCCCAGGGTTTCCACGATTTTCTTGCAGATTGCCAGGCCCAGCCCGGCACCGCCGTACTTGCGCGAGGTGGCCGTGCTGGCCTGCTCGAAGCGCTGGAACAGGCGGCGCAGCTCATCGCTGCCGATGCCGATGCCCGTATCGCGCACGGCCAGCAGGATGCCGCCGCCCGGCGCCGCCGCTGCCGACAGGCGGACTTCGCCCTGCTCGGTGAACTTGACGCCATTGCCCACCAGGTTCATGACCACCTGCCGCAGGCGCACCGGGTCGCCCAGCCACCACTGCGGCAGGTCGTCCGGCAGGTCGGCCACCAGGGAAATGCCCTTGGTCTCGGCGCGGTCCGCCAGCAGCGCCACCACGTCGTTGAGCAGGGCGGGCAGGTCGAAATCGATGGTCTCGAACGGCATCTTGCCCGCTTCCAGCCGGGAGAAGTCGAGGATGTCGTTAATGATGTGCAGCAGGACTTCCGCGTTGCCCAGGCTGATGCGCAGCTTGTTGCGCGTGTCGGGCGACAGCGCGGGATCCTTCTTGGCCGAACGCAGCATGCCGATCACGCCGCCCAGCGGGGTGCGCACTTCATGGCTGATCATCGCCAGGAATTCGCTCTTCTGTTCGTTGGAGGCTTCCGCCGCGCGCTGGGCTGCCACCGATTGGCGCAGCGCCAGTTCGCGCGCCTGCAGGTTGACGATCTGCGACTGCAGGCCATGCAGCAGGTAGGCGCAGGACGCGGCCAGCAAGGCCGCCACCAGCAGGAAATTCAGGGACAGGACGCCCCAGTGCAGCAGCGGCGCGGCGGTATCGGTCGGTGTCCCTTGCGGGATGCCGCCAAAATAGCCGGCCAGGAACAGGGTGGCACTGCAGCCCGCAATGGCCAGCACGGCGGTGCGCCGGCGCATCAGGACGGTGCACAGGACCGGTACCGCCAGCAGGTAAATCTGCGTCATGGCGCCGATCGAAAACAGCAAGGCGACCGCGACCAGGTAGACCGTGGCCAGGAACAGGGCCGCACGATGGCGATAGGCGATGTCGCGCCGCACATGCAGCAGGACGACGATGGCCATCGCCAGGAAGTCGGCCCCCGCCAGCGCCCACAGCCCGCACTGCACGCTGAACCAGACGCTGGGAAAACCGACCAGCAATCCCAGGTAGCAGGAGACGGCGCACAGCCCGTTCAACAGGCTCAGGCGCCAGGCGTCGAGCGCCTCGCGCAGCGTCCCCGGGGAAACGGTGGTGTTATCAGGCATGCAATGAAAGTTCAACGACAAAGCGCCGATTCTATCACCGTGCCAAACTGCCAATTCACACCATCCGGGGACCTGTTGCTACAGGTGCACAGGCGGTCCTGCTGCGGTCAGCGCCGTCAACGGCGCGCGACCAGCAGG
This sequence comes from uncultured Duganella sp., assembly GCA_966112955.1. GTDB lineage: Bacteria > Pseudomonadota > Gammaproteobacteria > Burkholderiales > Burkholderiaceae_D > Rugamonas. The sequence goes on from CBHWEO010000313.1 coordinate 3,996, forward strand.
CCGACAATCACGCCGATGGCGGCGCCGGTGGCGACCGCCTTCCACGGGTTGTCATGCACGTAGTGGTCGGTGGCCTGGGCCGCCATCTTGCCGCGCGCCAGCATGCTGTCTTCCAGTTTCAGCAGGTCGCGCTTGGCGGTGCGCAGCGCATCCTCGAACTTGGCCTTGACCATGCCAAGGTCTTCGGAATTGGCGCTGGCGGCATTGCGCAGCCAGGTTTCCGCTTCCTGCACGGCCTGTTTCAGGTCGTTCATCAGGCGCTCGCGCGCTTCCGCGTTTTCATTCGGGCTGTGGCTCTTGCCATTGGCAACGCCGCCGCCATTGGGTTTCACCGTCGTTGGTTGTGTCTGGTCCATGATCGCCTCGCCTCAGTGAACAGCACTCGGGTAACACCAGTATAGGTCAGCGCAACGCGTAGTCGAGCGCAATGCCCGCGAAGATTGCGGCGCCGAGGTAGTTATTGTGGCGGAAGGCGGCAAAGCAAGGCGCACGCTCGCGCCCGCGGATCAGGAAGTAATGGTAGACGGCGCAGCCGGCCGCCACCGCCATGCCGGCCAGGAAGGGCAGGCCCAGGCCGAAGTGGCGGCCCACCGCCAGCAGGATGGCCAGGTGCACGCCATAGCAGACCATGATGGCCGCCACGTCGTAGCGGCCCCAGAGCAGCCGCACCATGCCCTCGCATTTGTTCTCTTCTATTTCCACGTACATGCCCCAAACGTGATGGCCGATGTCTTGATGCCGATCTTCAGGTCGTCGTCACGGTCGACCATGGCATATTCGGTGTCGTAGGCCACCGCCCAGAACACGTTCCCCGCCAGCAGCAGCCAGGCCACCGGCGGCACCGTGCCCTGCACGGCGGCAAAGGCCATCGGCATGCCGAAACCGAAGGCGATGCCCAGGTAGGCTTGCGGGATGGCGAAAAAGCGCTTGAAGTAGGGATAGGTGGCGGCAATGAGCAGGGCCGCCACGCTGAGCTGCTTGACCAGCGCGTTCAGCGGCTGGATCAGCAGGAAGGCCAGCAGCGACAGGCCGGCGGCGATGGCCAGCGCTTCCTTGCCGCTGACGCGGCCGCTGGTGATCGGGCGGTCGGCGGTGCGCTTGACGAATCTGTCGAAGTCCTGGTCGGCATAGTCGTTGACGGCGCAGCCGGCCGAGCGCATCAGGAAGGTGCCCAGCGAAAAGATCAGCAGCAACCGCCAATCCGGCACGCCGCCGGCGGCCAGCCACAGGGCGGACAGGGTCGGCCACAGCAGCAGCACGGTGCCGATCGGCTTGTCCAGCCGGACCAGGCGGAAATACAGTTGGAGTTTGCTCAGGGGAGGGGTAGTCGCATGCATCCCGTTATTTTACTCGGCATGGCCGTTCAGCATGGTCACGCCGGGCAGCTGGCACTCGCCCACGGCGCCGACTATGGCGTCGATGGCGGCCTTGCGGGTGAAACTCTTGCGCCAGACGATCACCACGCGCCGGCTGGGCTCCGGCTGCTCGAAATAGCGGAATGCCAACATGCCGTCGCGGCCTTCCATGTCCGGCACCGAGGCGCGCGGCAGCACGGTCAGGCCGATGCCGCTGGCCACC
>CBHWEO010000314.1:0-5521 GCA_966112955.1 uncultured Duganella sp.
TTCAACGGCGTGCGCAAGCACCAGAAGATCGAAGACCCGCGCTACCTGTACTGGGCCGACCGCCTGGGCCTGCTGGTCTGGGAGGAAATGCCCTCCGCCTACGCCTTCACGGCGCGCGCCATGACGCGCCTGGTGCACGAATGGACCGAAGCCATCGAACGCGATTACAGCCACCCCAGCCTGATCGTCTGGGTGCCGTTCAATGAATCGTGGGGTGTGCCGAACCTGACCGCCATCCAGGCCCACCGCAACGCGGTCGAAGCGCTGTACCACCTGACGCGCATGCTGGACCCGACCCGGCCGGTGATCGGCAACGACGGCTGGGAAGCCTCGGCCACCGACATCCTCGGCATCCATGACTACGACGCTGAACCCGAACGGATACGCCAGCGCTACGAAGTCACCGATCCGGTGCGCACCCTGTTCGACCAGCGCCGCCCCGGCGGCCGCATCCTGACGCTCGATGGCTTCCCGCACCGCGGCCAGCCCATCGTGCTGACCGAATTCGGCGGCATCGCCTACGATCCGAAAGCGCCGGCCCACCACACCTGGGGCTACTCGCGCCAGAACACGGCCGAAGCCTTCCTCGAGCACTACCGCGCCATGCTCAAGGTGGTCAATGAAACGTCGATGTTCAGCGGTTTCTGCTACACCCAGTTCGCCGACACCTTCCAGGAAACGAACGGCCTGCTCAATGCCGACCGCACGCCCAAGATCCCGCTCGAACTGATCAGCGCCGCGACGCGCAACGTGCAGTAGGTGCGCCGTGCTGAAACCGCCATGCCACCCGTTCGCAACCTTCTGGCAAGCAGGCTATGAAGGCGCGGACCACGTCAACCACCACGGCCAGCCGCAGGACATGAACCTGGTGACCGGGCACCTGCAGCGCGCCCGCGCCGACTATGAGCTGCTGGCCCAGTTCGGGTTCCGCACCGTGCGCGAATCGATTGGCTGGCGCCTGGTCGAACGCAATGGCCAGTTCGATTTCTCGCCCTTGCTGCCGCGCCTGGAAGCGGCGCGCGACCTGGGCCTGCAAAGCTGCTGGACCTTCTGCCACTACGGCTGGCCGGAAGACGTCGACATCTACGGCGACGATTTCGTGCCGCGCTTCGTGCGCTTCTGCCAGGCCAGCGCGCGCTTTCTGGCCCCGTGGCTGGGCGAGCAGCCGATCTATTCGCCGATGAATGAGCTGTCGTTCACGGCCTGGGGCCTGTCGGTGCACATGTTCCACTGCCTCAACATGTACCACGAACGGGCCGGCGAACTGGGCAAGCGGCAACTGGTGCGCGCCTCGATCGCCGCCATCGACGCCATCCGCGAGATTTCGCCCGGTGCGCGCTTCTTCCAGTGCGACCCGCTGATCCACGTGATTGCGCCCAAGGACCGCCCCGACTGGGCGCCGCAGGCTGCCGGCTGGACCGCGTCGCAGTTCGAAGCGCTCGACATGCTGTGTGGCCGCGTCGAGCCCGAACTGGGCGGCGACCCGCGTTACCTGGACCTTATCGGCGGCAACTACTACCACAGCAACCAGTGGGAAAGCGGCACCAATATGCGCTTGTGGTGGCACCTCGACGATCCGCGCCGGCGCCCGCTGGCCGACATCCTGGTCGAACTGCACCAGCGCTACGGCAGGCCGGTCCTGCTGGCGGAAACCAGCCACGTGGGCAGCGGGCGCGGCACCTGGATACGCGAGATGGCCGAGCAGGCCGTCATGGCACATGAACGCGGCGCCCAAGTGTGCGGCATCTGCCTGTATCCCGCCATCGACCGCCCCGACTGGGAAAACGCCGACCACTGGCACCACAGCGGCCTGTGGGACCTCGACCGCGACGGGCCCGACCCGCTGGCGCGGCGCCTGGTCCTGCCTTACGCCACTGCACTCAAGCAATCCATCCGGCTGACTGACAGCCTTTATGAAAACAAGGAGAACGCCATGCAGACCTTGATCGTGTTTTGCCACCTGCGCTGGGATTTCGTATTCCAGCGTCCCCAGCACCTGCTCACCCGCCTGGCCAAGTATTACAAGGTGGTGTTTGTCGAGGAGCCGGTGTTTGAGGAAGGGGAGGCACACATGGTGCTCTCCCATCCAGCGCCGAACCTGACCGTGTGCCAGCCGCACACGCCGGTGCAGGCGCTGGGCTTCCATGACGACCAGATCCCCGTGCTGCAGCCGCTGGTGTCGGCCCTGGCACCGGCCGGGGAGGAAGTGCTGGTCTGGTTCTACACCCCGATGGCGCTGCCGCTGCTGCAGGGCCTCCATCCCTCGCTGGTGGTCTACGATTGCATGGACGAGCTGAGCGCCTTCAAGAACCCGCCGAAACAGCTGCTGCAGCGCGAAACGGCCTTGCTCAGCATCGCCGACCTGGTGTTCACGGGTGGGCCCAGCCTGTACGAAGCCAAGCGCTCGCGCCATGAAAACGCCCATTGCTTCCCCAGCAGCGTCGACGCCGTGCACTTCGAGCAGGCCCTGGACCGCAACAACGGCCATCCGCTGCACACGGCCATCCCGCGCCCGCGCCTGGGCTTCTATGGCGTGATCGACGAACGTTTCGACGCCGGGCTGATTGCCGACATCGCCGACGCCCATCCGGACTGGCAGGTGGTGCTGGTCGGGCCCGTGGTCAAGATCGATCCCGCCACCCTGCCGCAGCGGCAAAACGTGCACTACCTCGGGCAGCATTCGTACAAGGCGCTGCCGCAGTTCCTGGCCGGCTGGGACGTCTGCCTCCTGCCGTTCGCCCTGAATGAAGCCACGCGCTTCATCAGCCCGACCAAGGTGCTGGAATACATGGCGGCCGAACTGCCCATCGTCAGCACCGCCATCCGCGACGTGGAGCAGCCATACGGCGGCATCGTGGCGATCGGCCACGACCACAACGAATTCATCGCCCATTGCGAAGCCGCGCTGGCGCAGACGCCGGAACAGACGGCTGCCATGGCGGCCGCCATGCGCGATGTCGTGGCGCGCACCTCGTGGGACGCCACGGCCGACCGCATGCATGAACTGATCGACCAGACCCCACCTGGCGGCAAGGCGGCGCGCCTGGCAGGGAAGGGGGCCGGTGCAGGGCCGGAACCGGCGGATGCCGCCAGCGGCGCCAAGGTCAACCCACTGCGGGCCTCGGCCGGCGCGCAATCGTACGGCAGCGTCGTGATCGGCGGCGGCCCGACCGGGCTGTCGGCCTCCTACCACATTGGGCCGGACTGCCTGCTGCTGGAGCGCAATGCCACGGTGGGCGGCTGGTGCCGCTCGATCCAGGACCGAGGTTTCACCTTTGACCATGCGGGCCACATCATGTTCTCCAACGACCCGTACGTGCTGGACCTGTACGACAAACTGTTGGGCGACAACCAGCACTGGCAGATGCGCGAAGCCTGGGTGTACAGCAAGCAGGTCTACACCCGCTACCCCTTCCAGGGTGCGCTGTACGGCTTGCCGCCGGACGTGATCAAGGAGTGCATCCTGGGCGCCATCGAAGCCCGCTACGGGGTGGAGGACGGCGCGCCATCGTGCGCCAGCCCGGAAGTGGAGGATTGCTGCGCCGACGGCAGCGCGGAAGCGGCCAAAGCCGGCCCGCAAGCCCGCGCGGCCGAAACCCAGAGCTTCGAAGACTTCATCTACAAGGTGTGGGGCAAGGGCATCGCCAAGCACTTTGCCATCCCCTACAACCGCAAGCTGTGGACGGTGCCGCTGCATGAAATGGAAACCTCCTGGCTGGGCGGCCGGGTGCCGCTGCCCGACCTGGCCGGCATCATCGACGGCGCGCTGCAGCCGGTGCCGCGCCCGATGGGTCCGAATGCCCGCTTCGGCTATCCGAAGCGCGGCGGCTTCCAGGCCCTGATGAATGGCTTCCTGCCGCTCATCCGCGGCAAGATCGAGCTCAATGCCGAGGTGGCGCAAGTGCTGCCGGAAGAACACATCGTGGCGCTGGCCGACGGGCGCCGCTTCAAGTACGGCAAGCTGGTGAGCACCATGCCCCTGCCGGAATTGGTCAAGGTGCTGGGCGGTGCGGCGCCGCCGGAAGTGCGCGAAGCGGCGCGCGGCTTGCGGCATATCTCGATCCGCTGCGTGAACATTGGTGTGGCGCGCGAAAACGTCACCGACAAGCACTGGATCTACTATCCCGAGGACAGCATCTTCCACCGCATCTTTGTGCAGGGCAATGCCAGCCGCGAATGCAATCCGCCGGGAGGCTTCGGCTTCACCTGCGAGATCTCCTATTCGCCCTGGAAGCCGCTGCCGCTGGAGGGCGACGCCCTGATCGCGCGCTGCATCGAGGATGCCATCAAGGTCGGTTTCATCCGGGCCGACGACGAAGTGCTGGTGGCCAACCAGGTCGACATGCCGGTGGCTTACGTGGTGTACGACCACCAGCGCGCCCGCAACGTGGGCATCGTGCGCGACTGGCTGGCGCAGCACGACATCCTGCTGGCCGGCCGCTACAGCGAGTGGGAGTACTACAACTCCGACCACGCTTTCTTGGCCGGCAAGCGGGCCGCGGAGCAGGTCGCCCGCCCGCGCGAGCGCGCGGCGCCAAGGGCTTCGTGAGGCTGCCATGAAGATCACGCAACTCAGCACCTACCGTGTGCCGCCGCGCTGGATGTTCCTTCGCATCGACACCGACGAGGGCATCAGCGGCTGGGGCGAACCGGTGATCGAGGGCCGGGCACGGACCGTGGAAGCGGCCGTGCACGAGCTGGGCGAACTGTTGGTCGGCAACGACCCGTCGCGCATCAACGACTTGTGGCAAGCCATGTACCGCGGCGGCTTCTACCGCGGCGGCGCGGTCTTCATGAGTGCCATCGCCGGCATCGACCAGGCGCTGTGGGACATCAAGGGCAAGGCGCTGGGCGTGCCGGTCTACGAGCTGCTGGGCGGGCGGGTGCGCGACCGCATGAAGATCTACAGCTGGGTGGGCGGCGACCGCCCGGCCGACGTGGTGGCGGGAATCAAGACTCTGCGCGCCATCGGCCTGAACACCTTCAAGATGAACGGTACCGAGGAAATGGCCATGCTCGATTGCGCCAAGGCCGTCGACCAGGCCGTGGAGCGCATCGCCAGCATCCGCGAAGCCTTCGGTTACGACATCGAATTCGGCATCGACTTCCATGGCCGCGTGGCCTGGCCCATGGCCAAGCCGCTGCTGCGGGCGCTGGAACCGTTCCGGCCCCTGTTCGTGGAGGAACCGGTGCTGGCGGAGCAGTCCGAGTATTACCGCCGCCTGGCCGACATGACCAGCATTCCGCTGGCGGCGGGCGAGCGCATGTTCTCGCGCTTCGAGTTCAAGCGGGTGCTGGAGCAGGGCGGCCTGGCCATCCTGCAGCCGGACCTGTCGCACGCCGGCGGCATCAGCGAATGCCTGCGCATCGCAGCCATGGCCGAAGCGTACGATGCCACGCTGGCGCCGCACTGCCCATTGGGGCCGGTGGCGCTGGCGGCCTGCCTGCAGGTCGATTTCGTGTCGTACAACGCCGTGCTGCAGGAGCAGAGCATGGGCATCCACTACAACAAGGGTGCCGA
>CBHWEO010000315.1:0-5519 GCA_966112955.1 uncultured Duganella sp.
GTTCGGCTCGTCCGGCAACGGCGGCCTCAGCCACATGAATGGCGAACTGTTCATGAACGCCACCGGCACACGCATGCTGCACGTGCCATACAAGGGGCTGGGCCCGGCGCTCAACGATGCGGTGGCCGGGCAGATCCAGGTGGTGTTCGACAATATCCCGTCGTCATCCGGGCTGATCCAGGGCGGACGTCTCAAGCCGCTGGCGGTGGCCGCCAAACAGCGCCTGACGGTGCTGCCCAATGTGCCTACCTATGCCGAGGCCGGGCTGCCGGCGATGAACAACCCGTCGTGGTTCGGCCTGGGCGCGCCGGCGGGCACGCCCGCCGCCATCCTCGACCAGCTCAACGACGCCGTGCGCAAGGTGCTGGCCGAGCCCGAGGTGATCGCCGCGATCGAGAAACAGGGCGCGATCCCGGCACCGACTTCGCGCAAGGCCTTTGGCGACCTGATCCGTGGGCAGAATGCGCACTGGAAGCAGGTGGTCGAGGCCATCCACTTCACCAAGCTCCAGTAAGACACGAGGACCGACATGAGCGCACTTCAGCAGGAACCGCACGCCGGCGTCGAGATCGACGCGCGCGGCATTGCCACCGTCACCATCCGCGAGGCGGGCTCGCTCAATATCCTGAGCACGCCGGTGATCGCCTCGCTCACGCGTGCGATCGAGGCGCTGGCCGCCCACGACGCGCTGCGCGTGCTGGTGCTGCGCGGCACCGGCGACAAGGGCTTTATCGGCGGTGCCGACATCAAGGAGATGGCCGCGCTCGACCGCGCCAGCGCCGAGGCCTTTATCAGCGGCCTGCGCCGCCTGTGCGATGCGGTGCGCCACCTGCCGGTGCCGGTGATCGCGCGCATGCCGGGCTGGTGCCTGGGCGGCGGGCTGGAACTGGCGCTGGCGTGCGACCTGCGCATCGCCGCCGACACCGCGCAGCTGGGCATGCCCGAGGTGAAGGTCGGCATCCCGTCGGTGATCCACGCCGCGCTGATGCCGCGCCTGATCGGCAATGCGCGCACCGCATGGATGTTGCTGACCGGCGAGATCTCCGACGCCGCCGAAGCGCTGCAGTGGGGCCTGGTCAACCGCGTGGTGCCGCTGGCCGAACTGGACCAGGAAGTCGAGCGCGTGGCCGCGCTGCTGGCCGGCTTCGGCCCGGTCGCGGTGCGCCAGCAGAAGCGCCTGCTGCGCGAGTGGGAAGACGCGCCGCTGGAAATCTCGATCGGCAACAGCGTGGCCGAGTTCGGCAGCGCTTTCGACACCGGCGAGCCGCAGCAGCACATGGCCACCTTCCTGAACCGCAAGCGCTGAAGCAGGAACGGAAGGCTACGGCGCCGTGGCCGCCACGGCGCCGCCTTCGCGCGTGGCCACCACACGCGGATCGTTGAGCAAAAACTGCGCGAAGGCCTCGGCAAATGCCGGCAGCTTGCCGTCGGCGCGCACGATCAAATTCAGTTCGCGCAAGGCCCACGGTTCTGCCAGCCGCACCCCGGCCACGCGCGCCTCGCGCAGCGCCTGCGCCGCCACGCTGCGCGGCACGAGCGCCACGCCGACGCCGGCCTCGGCCAGCGACAGCACCGCATCGAAGCTGTGCGCATGCAGGCGCACGTTCGCGCCCTTGCCGGCGCGCTGCGCCATCTCGCGCAGGAACAGGAAATTGCTGCTGGTGCGGCTCATGCAGACAAAGTCGAACGCCAGCGCCGCGCCGAAGCGCACCTCGGGCTCGCGCGCGAGCGGATGGTCCGCTGCCATCACCAGGATCAGTTCGTCGCGCGCGTAGCGCACCGAGCGCACGCCGGCGGCCTCGTCGCCGGTATGGAAATCTCCCGCCAGGATGCCGACATCGGCTTCATGCGCCGCCACCGCGGCCAGGATCGCCTGGCTGGCGCGCTCCTCCAGGTCGATGTTCACGTCCGGATTGGCCAGCAGGAAGCGGCTGACGCTGGGAATGATGAAGCCGTTGAGCGAGCTGCTGTTGGCCAGCAGCCGGATATTGCCCTTCAGCCCGGCGGAGAAGCGCCCGACTTCGCCATGCATGCGCTCCACGCCCAGCAGCAGTTCGCGCACATGGACCAGCAGGGTTTCGCCGGCCGGCGTCAACTCCATGCCGCGCGCGCTGCGCACGAACAACGGCGTGCCCATGGCGTGCTCGAGGTTCTTCAGCCGGTAGCTCGCCGCCGACGCGGTGATGTGGGTGGCCGAAGCGCCCCCCGACAGGCTTTGCGCATCGGCAATGGCCTGGAACAGGCGCAGGTCGGTCAATTCGTAACGCAAGGCAACTCCATTCGGGCCGCGGTAGTCGAAACGGGTCTAGCGGGCCATTCTAGTGCACCGCGCCGGCCGCACTCCCGCGCCGATCGTGCTTTCGATCGCGCAATCGATGTGGACGCCGTCCATTTTCTTTGCTAAGGTATTGTGGACGGCGTACACAAAGCGTGAGCGCCATGCCGAATTCCGCGCGGCCCGACATCCCCACAGGCCGCCCCTTCAAAGGAGTTGTCATGCAAGTCCAGCCCTATCTGTTTTTCGAAGGCCGTTGCGATGAAGCGGTCGAGTTCTACAAGCAGACTCTTGGCGCCAAGGTCAACGCCCGCATGACCTTTGCCGACAACCCCGACGCCGGCAAGGGCGGCGAAGGCTGCCAGCCCGGCGCGGGCGCGCAGGACAAGGTCATGCACCTGGAATTCCAGGTCGGCGACAGCATCATCCTGGCCTCCGACGGGCAGTGCTCGAACCAGCCCGCGTTCCAGGGCTTCGGCCTGGCCATCACCTTTCCCGACAAGGCCGGGGTCGAGAAGGCCTTCAACGGCCTGAAGGAAGGCGGCCAGGTGCTGATGCCGCTGGACAAGACCTTCTTCGCCGAGCAGTTCGGCATGGTCGCCGACCGTTTCGGCATCATGTGGATGCTGCTGACCGCGCCCAAGTAAGTCAGTCCGCAGGTTCCCGGCCAGCGGCGCGCGCTTCGGGCCACAGCCCGGCGATGGGTTTACAATGCGCGCCGCCCGCCGGAGAAACCTAGCCATGGACGATCGCATCAACGAACTCGAAATCAAGCTCGCCTTCCAGGAAGACCTGCTCGATACCCTGAACAGCACCGTGGCGCGCCAGCAGCAGCAGATCGACCTGCTGCAGGAGCAGTTCCGCGCGCTGTACCAGCAGGTGCGCAGCGCCGCCACCACCGCGGCCGAAACCGACCCCCTGCAGGAAATCCCGCCGCACTACTGACCCGCACCCCTGGCCGATGTGACGGAACGCGACCCCCGGCCACGCGGTCTGACAGGCTGATCCCACTTGCCGCGCCGTGCCATGGCGCGCCCGCTTCGCCACATGCGCCTGACGCCCTCCCTGCTCCTTGTCGCCGCCTGCATCGCCGGCGCCGCGCCGGCCCTGGCCGGCTACAACATCTGGACCGGCGAATATTCCCTGACCCGCCAGGAACTGCAGACCGAACTCGACAAGCGCTTTCCCGCGACGCTGCGCTACGCCGAAGTCGTCAGCGTCCAGCTCAGCCATCCGCGGCTGGTGCTGGATGAAGCCAGCAACCGCATCACCACCCATGTCGACGCACGCCTGACCAATGCGCTGCTGCCTTCGCCGCCGGTTGATGGCAAGCTTGCCCTGAACAGCGGCATCCGCTATGACCCGGCCCGGCGCGCGGTGCTGCTCGACAACCCCACCGTGCAGCAGGTCGAAGTCACCGGCATGGCGCTCTATCGCGAACAGCTCAACGCCATCGGTGCCGTGGTCGCACAGCAGCTGCTGAAGGACTATCCGATCTATACCTTCAAGCCGGAGGAGCTGCGCGTGGGGGGCAAGGAGGTGGAGCCGGGGGCGATTACGGTCGGCAAGGATGAGGTGCGGGTGGAGGTGAAGCAGCGGTAGGCTATGGGCCGCCCTGCTCCGGCTTCGCTGATGGTTCAGCCTGCCGCACGGCGTGGGCGCGTTGCGCACGCCGGGCCCAGAACCAGCCACCGGCAATGGCAAGCCCCCCGCTTATAGCGAACACCAGCGGAATCCCGATCTTGCGCCCCAGCACCCCGCCCAGCAGCGGCGCAAGCACCAGCGCCAGCAGTTGCACGCTCCTGGCGGTGGCGCTGACGCTGCCCAGACAATGGCGCGGGCATTGCTGCTGGATCGCCACTGCCTGGCTCAGGCACGCCAGGCAATACGCGCACCCGTTCACCACCCATAACCCGAGCCACAGCATCTGGGGCATGCCGACGCCGCTGCCGGCCAGCACGCCGGGGGCCAGCACGGTCAGCCCAACCACAGCAAGACCGGGCGGCGCCAGGCCGATGCCATACCGCCGGTACAGGCGCGGGAACGCCAGCGCGCCACACACGGCGCCCGCGGCAGTGCCGCTCACCACCATGCCAAACGTCGATGCCGGCAAACCCTGCGACTTGATGAACAGCGCCAGCAGCGGATCGTAGAGTCCGAATGTCGCAGTCAGCATGAAGACGCAGCCGAACGACACCCGCACCTCATGACTGCCGCGCAGCAGCGCCATCAGTGGCCCCAGCCGCAACACGCTGCGTGCCGGCGTGCCTTGCGCTGCCACCGGGCGCGCCCGGTCGCGCAGCGGCACCAGGCACCCGATTGCCAGCAACGACAGGCCGGCCGAAAGCCAGAGTCCCGACATGGGCCCGTACAGCGCGGTCGCGCCGGCCGCGATCAGCGGCGCGCACACCTTGGTGACCTGGTCGGCCGCCGTCATCAGGCCGGCATTGGCGGCAAGCTGTGCATGGCTGAGCATGGACCGGACCATGACCTGTTCAGGCGGCAAGGCGCTGGCATTGGCCCGCGCCTTGAGCATGACCAGGAGCACGAACACGCCCCGGTCTGGCGCCATCAGCAGCCGCAACGATGTGATCCCGCGCGCGCTGTAACTGGCAAACAGCATCGCCGCAGGGTTGCCCCGGTCGGCCAGCCAGCCGAACAAGGGCCCACCGAGCAGGACCGGCAAGACGAACAGCGAGGCAGCGATGCCCGCCGCGGTCGCATCCGCGCCCCAGTGGAAGGCAAGCAGCGAAAAGATCACGGTGGCGTCGAGCCACACCATCAGGGCGCTGACAGTCCTGGCGGCGAACAGCGGCTTGTATCCGGGGACGGCGGCCATCCTTTGCATGGGTACGAAAGAACGCGTGGTCGAAACGGGTCAGCATAGGGCGCGATCGCTGCCCCGGCCGCCGCATGCGCGAGATCCCGACCTTTCCGCGCTGCATTTCGGAACTTGCTGGACGATGCCGGCGAAACTTCAGATCAGTCGCGCATCGGATTTCGTCCTCCCCGGAACACCACCCCCAACCCCGCCAGCACCGCTCCCATCCCCGCCAGCGCCAGCGGCGCCATGCGGTTGCCCAGCAGCAGATAGTCGAGCGCCGCGGTGCCCGCCGGCACCAGGTAGAACAGGCTGGTCACGTTGACCAGGTTGCCGGCATGGATCAGGCGGTAGAACAGCAGCGTCGCGCCGATCGAAATCCCCAATGACAGCCATAGCAGCGGCGCGGCGAACGCCAGCGAC
>CBHWEO010000316.1:0-5501 GCA_966112955.1 uncultured Duganella sp.
GCGCATCGCCAAGGAGCGCGCCGAGCAGGCCGCGGCGGCGCGCGCCGCCTTCCTGGCCAATATGAGCCACGAAATCCGCACGCCGATGAATTCCATCCTCGGCTTCACCGACGTGCTGCTGCACGGCGAGCTGACGCCGCTGCAGCGGCGCCACCTGGACACGGTGCGCAACGCGGGCCGTTCGCTGCTGCGGCTGCTGAACGCCATCCTCGACACGGCCAAGCTGGACAAGGGGGCGGTGGAACTGGAGCTGCACGATTACAGCCTGCTGGCCCTGGCCGACGAACTGTCCTCCACCCTGGGCAACGCCGCCAAGGCCAAGGGCCTGTCGATGCTGCTGCACTACGATCCCGCCCTGCCCAACTGGATCCACGGCGACGAACTGCGGGTGCGCCAGGTGCTGACCAACCTGCTGGACAACGCCGTCAAGTTCACCAGCCAGGGCAGCGTCACACTGTCGGCCAGGGCCGAGCGGCAGGGCGAGCGGCGCATGGTGCACTTCGCCGTCAGCGACACCGGCATCGGCATCCCCCCCGACCGCATGTCGGCCATCTTCGAACCCTTCGTGCAAGCCGACGCTTCGATGAACCGGCGCTTCGGCGGCACCGGCCTGGGCACCACGATCTGCAAGCAGCTGGTGGAATTGATGGGCGGCAGCCTGTGGGCCGAGAGCACGCCGGGCCAGGGCAGCACCTTCCACGTCCTGCTGCCGCTGCTGGCAGCGCGCGACGAGGTGGTGCGCGGCGGCTCCAGGCCCACCCTGCTGCCGCCGCTGCATCTGCTGGCCGCGGACGACGTGCCGCAAAACCTGGAAGTGCTGATGCTGCTGCTGACCAAACTGGGGCACACGGTGACCGGCGCCAGCGATGGCGCCATGGCCATGCAACTGGCGGCGGAAGCGCGGTTCGACGCCATCCTGATGGACGTGCAGATGCCCGGCATGGACGGACTGGAAGCCACCCGCCGCATCCGCGCCGCCGAAGCGGCCGCCGGCCGCCAGCGCACGCCGATCATTGCCATGACGGCCAGCGTGCTGGAACGCGACCGCGACGCCACGCGCGAAGCGGGGATGGACGGCTTCACCACCAAGCCGGTCGATGTCGCGGCGTTGACGCAGGAGCTGGCGCGCGTGCTGGGCATGCCGGTAGGGGCGCCGCGCCTGGCGCCCGATCCCGCGCCCAGCCACGCCAAGCTGCTCGATACGGAGAAAGGGCTGTACCGCTGGGCGGGCCAGCAGCCGGCCTACCTGCGTGCCGTGCGCCGTTTCGCCCAGGACCATGCGGGCGCGGGCAGGGAGTTGCGGGCCGCGGTGGCCGCCGGCCAGCATGCCGCCTGCGGCACGCTGGCGCACCGCTTGCGCGGCGCCGCCGCCAACCTGGGCATGGAACAGCTGGCCGATGCGCTGTGGCGGCTGGAGTATGCGCTGCAGGCGCCGGACGGACGCGAAAAGGTGCCGGCCATGCTGGAACAGGCCGTGCAGTGCCTGGCCGACACGGTAGCGGCCGTGCAGGCGCTGGACGCTGCTCCAGCGACGGCGCCCACCGCTCCCGCCCCCGCCACCGGCGCAGCCGATGCGGCCGCGCCCGACCTGGCACAGGTGCACGCCCTCGGCCTGTCGATGATGGATTCGCTGGAACACGGCAGCTTCGACGACAAGGCGCTGGCCGAGCTGGCCGCGGCCTTGCGCGGCTGTGTCGCCGGGGACAGCCTGGCCGCCCTGCAGCGCGCCCTGGACGACTTCGACTTCACCGCAGCGCGCGACGCCCTGCAAGCCTTGCTTGACGAATGCCTGGAGACGCAAAGGACTACGCCATGAACCGACAAGCCACGGTGCTGGCCGTCGATGACGAATCGACCAACCTGCAGCTGCTGCGCCAGATCCTGCAGGACCATTACCGCCTGCTGTTCGCCAAGGACGGCGCGCGCGCCATCGAACTGGCCGTCAACGAACAGCCGGACCTGATCCTGCTCGACGTGATGATGCCGGAAATGACGGGCTACGACGTGTGCCGGGTGCTGAAAGCCAACCCGGCGACCAGCGCGATTCCCATCATCTTCGTCACGGCGCTGACCGATGCCACCGACGAAGTGGATGGCTTCAACGTGGGCGCTGTGGACTTCATCAGCAAGCCGGTCAGCCCGGCCGTGGTCAAGGCGCGCGTCAAGCTGCACCTGTCCCTGGTGCGCATGGAGGAGCTGCGCGCCAGCCGCCTGGCGATCGTGCAGCGCCTGGGCCTGGCCGCCGAGTACAAGGACAACGAAACGGGCTTGCACGTGATCCGCATGAGCCATTACGCCCGCCTGCTCGGCATTGCCGCCGGCCTCGACGAGCAGGCCGCCGAAGACTTGTTCATTGCGGCGCCGATGCACGATATCGGCAAGATCGGCATCCCCGACCGCATCCTGCAAAAGCCCGGCCGCCTCACCGCGGACGAATGGCAGGTGATGCAGACCCACCCCAATATCGGCGCGCACATCATCGGCGAGCATGCCGGCGGCATGCTGGCGGTGGCCCACGATGTCGCCCTGGCCCACCATGAAAAGTGGGATGGCAGCGGCTACCCGAACCGCCGGCGCGGCGAAGATATCCCGCTGGCCGGCCGCATCGTGGCCGTGGCCGACGTGTTCGATGCGCTGACTTCGGTGCGGCCCTATAAGCCGGCCTGGTCGCTCGAGGATGCCTGCGCCTGGATGCGGGCGCAGCGCGGCAGCCATTTCGAACCGCGCCTGGTGGACCTGTTCATGGACCTGATGCCGGAGGTGCTGCAGGTGAAGGAAAAATGGGCCGAGAAGGAAGGCGACGAGCGCGCCGCCCTAGCCGTGTAAGGCGCGGTCGACCAATTCGATCCAGTGCTCCACCGGCGTCGCGGTGCCCGCCTGCAGGTGGCCGATGCAGCCGATGTTGGCCGACACGATGCGTTCGGCGCCCGTCTCCGCCAGGGCCGCCAGCTTGCGCTCGCGCAGCTGTTGCGACAGTGCCGGCTGCAGCAGCGAGTAGGTGCCGGCCGAGCCGCAGCACAGGTGGGCATCGCGGCACATCCTGACCTCGACGCCGATCGCGCGCAGCAGCGCTTCCACCTTGCCGCGCACCTGCTGGCCATGCTGCAGGGTGCACGGCGGGTGCCATGCCACCGGCCCGGCCTGCCGCGCGCGCACGCGCTGCGCCAGCTCCGCTTCGAATGCCGGCAGGATTTCGGACAAGTCGCGCGTCATGGCGGAGATGCGCGCGGCCTTTTCGGCATAGGCGCGGTCATGCGCCAGCAGGTGGCCGTATTCCTTGACGGTGACACCGCAACCGGAAGCGGTCATGACGATGGCTTCCACTTGTTCAACGTGGGGCCACCAGGCGTCGATATTGCGCCGCATATCGTCCAGCGCCGCGTCCTGGTCGTTGAGGTGGAAGCGCAGCGCGCCGCAGCAGCCGGCGCCGGGAGCGGCGAGCAGCTGCACGCCCAGCGTGTCCAGTACGCGCGCAGCCGCGGCATTGATGTTGGGCGACAGGCCGGGCTGCACGCAGCCTTCCAGCACCAGCATCTTGCGGGCATGCTGGCGCGCCGGCCAGGCGCCGGCCGGCTGCCGCGCGGGCAACTTGTCCTGCAGGACCTTGCCCAGCAAAGGCTTCAGCAGCTGGCCGGCGCGCAAGGCCGGCTCGAACAGCCAGCGGCGCGGCAGGGCTTCCTTCAGCACATAACGCTTGATGCGGTCCGGCAGCTTGCGCGGCACGCGCTGCTCCACCACCTTGCGGCCGATGTCGGCCAGGCGGCCATACTTCACGCCGGACGGGCAAGTGCTCTCGCAGTTGCGGCAGGTCAGGCAGCGGTCCAGGTGCAGCTGCGTGCTGTGGGTCACCGGCGCGCCCTCCAGCACTTGCTTGATCAGGTAGATGCGGCCGCGCGGGCCATCCAGCTCGTCGCCAAGCAACTGGTAGGTCGGGCAGGTGGCGGTGCAGAAGCCGCAATGCACACAGGCGCGCAGGATCGCTTCCGCCTCGTCGCCTTCCGGCGTGCCCTTGATGAAGTCTGCGAGATTGGTCTGCATATCAGTACATGCGGCCGCGGTTGAAAATACCCGCCGGATCGAAGGCGGCCTTCAGGCGTTCATGGATGCGTGCCACCGCGGGCGCCAGCGGATGGAATGCGCCGTCGCCGGCGCCAAGGCCGGTGCGCCCCGCAGCGCTGCCGGCGCGGTAGCGCGTGGCATGGCCGCCGGCCGCCGCGGCAACGCGCCGGATGTCGCCGGCAACGCCGTCCTTGACGCGCAGCCAGCGCTGCGCCCCGCCCCATTCGATCAGCTGTTCGCCGCGCATCACCAGCGCGCTGGCGGTGGACGGCAGCGACAAGCGCCACAGCTGCGCCGCAACGGCACCGGCGCCGGCCGCGAAGAACGCGTCCCGCTGGTCGCGCAAGGCCGCCCAGAACGCGTCGCCATCCTGCATCGCCTCGCCGCCCATGCTGGACAAAGCCGCGTTCACCGCAGCCTGGGCGCCCGACAGGCGCACCGTCAGCACCCCGGCGTGCCAGCATGTCGCCGACACCGGCAGCGGCCTTCCCGCCCAGGTATTCATCATGCGCAGCGCCGCCACCTCATCGGCCTCGAAGCGGATCGAAGCTTCGCACACCGGCAGCGGCAGCACCTTCAGCGACACCTGCGTGATCAGTCCCAGCGTGCCCAGCGAGCCCGCCAGCAGGCGCGACACGTCATAGCCGGCCACGTTCTTCATGACCTGCCCGCCGAAGGACAGCAGCTCGCCACGCCCATCCATCAGCTGCGCGCCCAGCACGAAATCGCGCAAGGCCCCTGCCGCCGCCCGGCGCGGCCCGGACAGCCCGCTGGCCACCACGCCGCCAATGGTCGATGCCGCACCGAAGCGCGGCGGCTCGAACGCCAGCATCTGCCGGTTCCGCGCCAGCAAGGCCTCGATCTCCGCCAGCGGCGTGCCGCAGCGCGCCGTGATCACCAGTTCCGTCGGCTCATAGTCGACCACACCGGCAAAGGCACGGGTATCGAGCACGTCGCCCACGACGTGCTGGCCATACCAATCCTTGGTGCCGCCGCCGCGCAGCAGCAATGGGGTGCCGTCCGCGCTGGCGGCCTGGATGCGGGCCCGGAACTGGTCGAGGATCGCATCCATCTCAGAACCTCGGCAAGCCGGCGTGCGGCAGGCGCCCTGCCCGTACGTGCATCTTGCCGAATTCCGCGCAGCGGTTCAGCGTCGGGATGGCCTTGTTGGGGTTCAGCAGCAGCAAGGGGTCGAAGGCCCGCTTGACGGCATGGAAGGCCGCCAGCTCGTCATCGCTGAACTGCACGCACATCGAATCGATCTTCTCCATGCCCACGCCATGCTCGCCGGTGATGGTACCGCCCACTTCCACGCACAGCGCCAGGATCTCGGCGCCGAAGGCTTCCGCGCGCTGCAGCTCGTCCGGCTGGTTGGCATCGAACAGGATCAGCGGATGCAGGTTGCCGTCGCCGGCATGGAACACGTTGGCGCAGCGCAGGCC
>CBHWEO010000317.1:0-5414 GCA_966112955.1 uncultured Duganella sp.
ACGGCTGGTGAGACGCCTCGCGTCCGATCATGACGCCATCGACGTGCTGCAGGTGGGCGGCGATTTCATCATGGCTGGCGATGCCGCCGTTGATCAGGATCTCGAGCTCCGGGAATTCGCGCTTGAGCTGGTATGCGACCTCGTAGCGCAGCGGTGGAATCTCGCGGTTTTCCTTCGGGCTCAGGCCCTTCAGGATTGCATTGCGCGCGTGCACGATAAACGTGCCGCAACCCGCCTGCGCCACCTTGCCGACAAAATCGCGAACGAAGTCGTAGTGCTCGATCTTGTCGATGCCGATGCGATGCTTCACGGTCACCGGAATCCCCACCGCATCGCGCATCGCCTTCACGCAGTCCGCCACCAGTTCCGGCTCCGCCATCAGGCAGGCACCGAAGGCGCCGCGCTGCACGCGCTCGGACGGGCAACCGCAGTTCAGGTTGATTTCCGCATAGCCCCACTGCTGGCCCAGCTTCGCCGCCATGGCGAGGTCGGCCGGCTCGCTGCCGCCCAGCTGCAGCGCGACCGGATGCTCGGCCGCGTCGAAGTCGAGGTGGCGCGGCACGTCGCCATGCAGCAGCGCGCCGGTGGTCACCATCTCGGTATACAGCCAGGTGTGGCGGCTGAGCTGGCGATGGAACATGCGGCAATGACGGTCGGTCCAGTCCATCATCGGCGCAACCGAAATGCGGCGGGGATTTACGTTCATGGAATACGGCAATTGGGTGCGGGCCGGACGCGGCGGCGTCGGCAGGCTCCTGAGGCTGGCGCGGTGGCATATGCAAGTCACTGCACCCTGGCAGGGCCAGGCGCGGGGCGGGCCAGCGAGAAGACGTGAGTATAGGGTACCGCGCCAAGGTTTGCTGCGCCACGATATAAGCATGGCGCGGCTCCTGGCCGCGGAATTGCGCCGATCGCCGCGGCGTAACGCTTTGATACAGCGGCCAGTGACGCGGGTTGCTATGCTGGCCGCAATTTCGATCCTGCTGTTTCTCCATGCTTCGCACGCCCGCCGCTGTCTCGTTGTTACTGTGCTTGATGGCGCCATCGCTGGCGCAGGCCGATGATCGCGATTATCCCGGTGGCTATCGCCATGGCGGCGGCGAATACAAGGAGAAGTTCCGTAGCGGCGGCTGCCAGGTGGAGCGTGAGCAGAAGCGCGATGGCGAATACAAGGAAGAGCGCAAGTGCAAGGGTGGGCCGCGCGGTTACGAGCAAAAGCAGAAATACCAAGACGGCCCTTGCCTGATCCAGCGCGAATGGAAGCGCGACGGGGAATTCGAAGAGAAGATCGAGTGCAAGCGCTGGTAACGGGTAAGCGCCTTGCCATGCCAGACGCCGTTGCCGGCTAATGGCAAAGCTCGAGATGGCGCCTGGCCCGCGCGCAGGTTAAAATCCGCACCCGGCGCCCACAATACCTGCAAGTCCAAGGGCGCCGTTTTTCATTCCCCGGGGGCGGTATGTTGGTTCGAACGGCACTGATTGGCGCAGCGATGGCAACCATGGTGGCAGGGTGTGCCACGGGTACTTCCGAGAAGGACGTCCGCGCTCGCCCGCCGATGCGGCTATTTACGCCGGTGAAAATGGCCGAGGTCGCAAAATGCCTGCGCAACAATCTCGGCGATGAGGCGACGCTGGTCCAGCTGCCGGCGAAGAACCAGACCGAAATCCGTATCGGCCAGAGTACCGCAGGCGGTGAATATCAATACGCCTACCTGATCTCCCTGACGGCACAGGCCGACGGCACGGCGCTGGAATTGCGCAAGACCGATACCTGGTTTCCCCAGCTGACGCCGACGGAACTTGAGGCCGAAGCCAAGGCGTGCGCGCGTAGCTGAGCAGGACCGAGGCCTGGCGACGCGGCGAGCGCCCGCGAATCTCAGTCAGGCAGCGAGCTTTTCGGTGGTTTCAAGTTCCAGCATGCGGCAGATGGCCGCCATGCTGCCGACCATGGTGCGGCGTTGCGTACCCTGGTAGACGCGTACGCCCTTGCTCTGACGAAACGGCACGGGCTTGACCGGACGGCGGGCGGCGACGTGGTGGATTTGCGGCATGGTGGCACCTCTTTTTAGGCAAAGCGGGGTCAACACCCGGCAAGCCGGGCGGCGTCTGCAAAGCAAGGGAAGTGGGTGGGCCCGCGCAGGGAAAGCGCCTGCGATGGTGCCCGGCTAGAAGCCGGAAGAGCGGATCAGCCCGACGGCGATGCCTTCCAGCGAGAACTCTTCACCGGGCTCGACGATGATGTTGGTGAAGTCCGGGTTCTCGGCAATCAGTTCGATATGGCCGCCGCGCCGCTGCAGGCGCTTGACGGTAACGTCGTCGCCCAGTCGCGCCACTACGATCTTGCCGTTGGCGGCCTCGCTGGCGCGGCGCACGGCGAGCAGGTCGCCGTCGAGGATGCCGGCGTCGCGCATGCTCAGGCCGCGCACGCGCAGCAGGTAATCCGGACGCTCATCGAAGACCGAGGCATCGACCTGGTACTGGCGGTCGATATGCTCGGCGGCCAGGATGGGACTGCCCGCCGCAACGCGGCCGACCAAAGGAAGCGTCAGCTGCAATACGCCGGCCATCGGCAACGAGAACTGGTCCGGCAGCTCCGAATCGCTGCGCGACACCTTCAGCCGGATGCCGCGCGACGCGCCCGGCGTCAGTTCGATGACGCCTTTGCGAGCCAGCGCGCGCAGGTGTTCTTCGGCGGCGTTGGGCGAGGAGAAACCGAATTCCGCTGCGATCTCGGCGCGGGTAGGGGGGAAGCCGGTACGGCGGATCGTGTTGCGGATCAGATCGAAAATCTGCTGCTGCCGGGGTGTCAGGGTCGCCATGGGATCGCCGTTCCGTGCAGGGCCGCTGGGCTGGATGACGGAGGCTCTGGTCCGTTATCCAGCATCCGGCGGGCCGGGCACTGTATGTTTAAACAGTATGCTGTGATTTTATACAGTATCGGCGTCAGTGCAAGCAGAATTTTGAGGCGTGTCGCATGGACGCAGGTCGAGGCGCCTGGTCCTGGCTGCGGCAGGGTGCATGCGCCCGCTACAATCGCGTTTCCTCTATCCAGAACAACATCCTCGCGCGCTCCCATGACCCAATTGCCTCGCATCGTCGTATTGGCCACCGGCGGCACCATCGCCGGTGCGGCCGGCAGCGCCGCCAGCAGTGCCCGCTACCAGGCGGCGACCGTGCCGGTGGCCTCATTGCTGGCGGCGGTGCCGCCGTTGCAGTCGCTGGCCCGCATCGAGGCCGAGCAGGTGGCGCAGGTCGACAGCAAGGACATGACCTTCGCGCTGTGGCAGGCACTGGCGGCGCGGGTCGGGCACTGGTCGGCGCAGCCCGGCGTGGCTGGCATCGTGATCACGCACGGCACCGACACGCTGGAAGAAACCGCGATGGCGCTGCACCTGACGCAAGCGTGCCCGGTGCCGGTGGTGATGACCGCGGCGATGCGTCCGTCGACGTCGCTGTCGGCGGACGGGCCGCTGAACCTGCTCGATGCGGTGCGGGTCGCCGCCCATCCGGATGCGCGCGGCAAGGGTGTGCTGGTGGTACTGAACCAGCAGATCCACGCGGCGCGGGACGTGGCCAAGGTGCATACGTCGGCGGTCGATGCCTTTGTCTCTGCGTGCGGGCCGCTGGGGTTCGTGCAGGACGACTACGTGCGCTTCGCCCGTGCGCCCCGGGCGGCAACGCCGATCGGGCCGATGCCGGCGGCGTGGCCGCTGGTGGAGATCGTAGCCAGCTACGCCCAGCCGGGCAGGGTGGCGGTGGATGCGCTGGTGCAGGCAGGAGTCGCCGGGCTGGTCGTCGCTGCAGCCGGCAATGGCTCGGTCCACGAGGTGCTGGCGGCGGCGCTTGCCGACGCCGCGGCCGCCGGAGTGGCGGTAGTGCGCAGTTCGCGTACCGGTGCCGGGCATGTGGCGATCCCGCCGCAGTCAAGTCCTGCCGACGGTGTGTTCGTGTCGGCCGCGGACCTCAATCCTTACAAGGCGCGCGTCTTGCTGGCACTGGCCCTGGCGGCGGATGCCGGGCTGGCGCGCGCTCCGGCGCGGTTGCAGGCAGTTTTCGCCAGCGCCTGATTTGTCCGTGAAATCAGCGGCTTGCGTTGTTGCGGCGCGGCGGGCTATAATTTAAGGCTATTCAACCTTGCCACACCGGACTCGTGACGCCCGGGTGGCTAATCCCAAAAGGAGCGTCAATGCGTCATTACGAAATCGTCTTCATCGTCCACCCGGACCAGAGCGAACAAGTGCCGGCCATGATCGAGCGCTACAAGCAGCTCGTGACCTCGCAGAACGGCAACGTTCACCGCGTGGAAGACTGGGGCCGTCGCCAGATGGCTTACATGATCCAGAAGCTGGCCAAGGCCCACTACGTTTGCCTCAACATCGAATGCGGCAAGGAAACCCTGGCTGAACTGGAACACGCGTTCAAGTTCAACGACGCCGTCCTGCGCCACCTGATCGTGCAGACCAAGAAGGCCGAGACCGCACCTTCGCCGATGATGAAGGAAGTGCAGCGCGAAGAAGCCCGCAAGGCCGCGCAAACGACCACCGAAGGCCAGGCCGCCTGAGTGCGGACTGCGGTGCGCGCCATGGCTGACAGCGTCGGCCACGGCACCAGCGGAAACCGCAACGATTGCAACCGGCAAGAGGCCCCGCGTTGAACCAGCTTCGGCTTGCCGCCACCCTGGCGGAACGCGATGCCCTGCGCTATACCCCGGCCGGGGTCCCCGTCGTGAACTGCATCCTGCAGTACAGCGGCGAGGCCGTCGAGGCGCAGACGCCGCGACAGGTGGAGTTTGCAATCGCTGCGATGGGGATCGGCCAGGTTGGCCAGCGTCTGGAGCGGCTACCGCTCGGCACGCTGCTCGACTGCGAAGGATTCCTGGCCCGCAAGCACCGCAACAGCAAGGCTCTCGTCTTTCACATCACTGGATGTAAAGCATTCGAAAAGGATTGAATCATGGCATTCGTCAAACGTGACAACAAGAACAAGAAGCGCTTCCAGCAACAGAACCCGCTGTTCAAGCGCAAGCGCTTCTGCCGCTTCACCGTGGCTGGCGTCGAACAGATCGACTACAAGGATCTGGACACCCTGAAGGACTTCATCGGCGACAACGGCAAGATCACGCCGGCCCGCCTGACCGGTACCAAGGCTCACTATCAGCGTCAGCTCGATACGGCCATCAAGCGCGCGCGTTTCCTCGCGCTGATGCCGTACACCGACCTGCACAAGAACTGATCAGGCCCTAGGTCCGTAAGGAGAGAACACGATGCAAATCATTCTGCTGGAAAAAGTCGTCAACCTGGGCAACCTGGGTGACATCGTCAAGGTGAAGGACGGTTACGCCCGTAACTTCCTGATCCCGGGCAAGAAGGCCCGCCGCGCCACGCAAAGCGCCATCGCTGAATTCGAAGTCAAGC
>CBHWEO010000318.1:0-5395 GCA_966112955.1 uncultured Duganella sp.
ATGGAGGTATTGAAAACGACTTCGCCCGTCGTATGACCGGCAGCGCCAATGGAAATACCTTTAAAGATTGTTCCGTCGGCTAGTGCCAGGATGGCTGGAACGGCTGGGCCAGAAAAAAATGGCGGCAAGGGCAACTCCTGATTAAGTTACCGTAGCGACGCCACTCAGACAACCCACGGGCGACCGGGCGCAACGCCGGGCTCGCAGGTCAGATGATGATGGATGTGAGAGGTAGGCGCTACGGTCGAATGGTAATTGGCTAAACCTTTGAATTATAACCCAAAGTACCGAGACCGGCAAGCCGGGGCGCGCCTTCCCTACTCGCCTTCGCCCAGCAAACGCTGCATGGTGCCGTCGGCCCGCATCTGCTTCAACGCCGCAGCCACGCGCGGCACCAGGCTGGCGTGGCTCTTGTGCAGGTAGATATACAGCGGCATCACTTCCATCGGCGGCAACAGGCGCAGCAAGGGCGGTTCGGCCGCCATGGCGGCGCGCGCCAGGCCATTGTTGCGCTCCATGACGGCGACATCGCAACCGCCTGCCGCCAGCATGCGCAGCATGGTGGCTTCGTCGGCCAGCACGTGGCGCCGCATGTCGCGGGTGCGCTGTTCGGTCTGGCGCAGGCCGCGCCGGATGCAAACCGTATGCGCACGCAGGGAATCCCAGCCGGCCGAGACGTCGAAACGCTGGTAGGAGAACGCCGTCGGCGCGTACAGGAAGATCGGCTCCGGCACCTGCACCAGGTTGGGGTATGTCTTTTCCAGGCCGGACGAGCGGCCGACGTCGCCGTCCGTCTTGCCTTCGTTGGCCAGCACGGCCGACCGCTCGGGCGACACTTCGCGCACCACGGCGCGCACGCCGGCCCGCTGGAAGGCCACTTCCGCCGCCTTCCACACGTCGCCGTGGGTCGTGCTGCGGGCGATGACGGACAGCTGCAGTTCCGCCGCGCGCACCGGCACCGCCAGGCACGGCAGCACGAGCAACAGGGAGGCCAGGGAAAGTTTCATACTTGCATTCTAAGAAGACCTTGCCCAAATCACAAGCACAATGCTCTTCTATATATCTTCTTCCGCCAGGGCGTGGCGGAAATTGCGGCTCATGCGCCAGCGGCGCCCGTCGCGCATCATCACCAGGGCGTCGCCGCCCAGCCACGGCAGCACTTTCGCCACATGGGCAATATTGACGATATGGGAACGGTGGATGCGACGGAAGCGCTGCGGGTCCAGCTTGTCCAGTACAGCCGACAGGCTGCCGCGCAGCAGCCAGCTGGCGCCATCCGCATGCAGCCGCACATAGTTGCCTTCCGCCGCGATGCACTGGACATCCGCCAGCGCCACCATTTGCTGGCTGGCGCCGCAAGGCAGCAGAATATGCTCACCCCAGCGCTGCCGCGTTTGCAGGGTGTCCAGCGCCGCGCCCACGCTGGCCGCTTGCCCCGCGCGGCCGAAGCGGCGCACCCTGGCCAGCGCACGGTCCAGGCGCTCCTGGTCGAAGGGCTTGAGCAGGTAGTCGACCGCATTGGCGTCGAACGCCGCCACGGCAAAATGGTCGTAAGCGGTGGCAAAGACAGTCGCCGGCATCTGCGCCAGCCCGACTGCCGCCACCACCTCAAGCCCGTTCCGTTCCGGCATATCGACATCCAGGAAAACCAGTTCCGGCCGGATGTCCGCGATCAGGTCGCAGGCCACGCGGCCATCCGCGCATTCGGCCACCACCGCCACATCCGTGTGCCGGGCCAGCAGCTGGCGCAGGCGGCGCCGGGCCAGCTCTTCATCGTCTGCGACCAGGACGCGCACTCAAGCCGCCTTGCGCATCAGCGGCAAACGGATGCGCGCCACGGTGCGGCTCCCCGCTTCCTGCAGCTCGAAATGCTGGGCCGAGCCGTACAGCACTTGCAGCCGCTCGCGCGTATTGCGCAAGCCGATCCCAAAGCCGTCCACGCCGCCCGCCTGCGGCGGCGCCTCGTTCTCCACCTCCAGCACCAGGCAGGCCTGCCCCTGCACCGCGCGGATCGCGATGGTGCCGCCGGCGGCGCGCGTACTGACGCCATGCTTGATGGCGTTTTCCACCAGCGGCTGCAGGATGAACGGCGGGACTGGCCAATGCAACAAGCCCTCCGGCACCTCGCAATCGACAGCCAGGCGGCGGCCAAAGCGCAATTTCTCCAGCTCGATGTAGGCCTGCACGAAAGCCAGTTCCTGCCGCAGCACGACTTCGGGCTGCCCGCCGTCGGCCAGCGTCATGCGCAGCAGGTCGGACAGGCGGTTCAGCATGCGGTCGGCGGTCGGTACGTCGTCATGCATGACCGAAGCGATGCCGTTCAAGGTGTTGAACAGGAAGTGCGGCTGCAACTGGGCGCGCAGGGTTTGCAGTTGGGCCAGCAGCGCCGCATGGCGCGCTTCGGCCGCCTCGCGTTCGCGCCGGCGCGCCATGCGCTGGGTATCCACCAGTTGTACCGTGCCGAGAAAAGCCCAATACGTCAGCAGGCCAAGGTGGAAGCAATTGGCAAAGGCCAGGCGGGCGATGCCGAGCAAATCAAGCTCCGCGTGCAGGTGCCACAGCCGGTAGACGACCAGGTGGCCCAGGGTGATGTCCAGCTGCACCAGGACTGCTCCCAGCAGCAAATGCAGCAGCCACGGGCGCCAGGACCAGGCCAGCGGGTAGCGCCGCATGACGGGCATCGCCAGCAAGCCAAGCACGGCCCAGATGCCGAAATGGGCGGCATTAAAGAACAGCAGGAACTTCCAGTCCACATACGGCACGTCGCGCAGGAAGTTATAGGCGCCGGCCAGCGCCCAGGCGCCGGCATAGACCAGGCGTGGCGATTCTCGCAAGTTTTTCATGGAGCGCAGTATGGCATGAAAAACAACACCCAAGCTCACGCTCCATCCCTGCCGGCGCACGGCTCGTCCCATTTTCCCCACACCGGCCGGGCCGCCGCGGCAAGCTGCGTCCATACGCCGGGATGGCGGACTCGATGAAAAGGAATCACGAATGAAACGACATTTGCTGGCAGCGCTGCTCGCCCTGCCCCTGGCGCTTCCCGCCCTTGCCCATGACGGCAGCAACAAGGCCATCGCGCTGGAACTGAGCCAGGCCATGCTTGGCAGCGCGCCGCTGGAAACCCTGGGCCGCTACTTCGCACACAACCTGATCCAGCACGACCCGCAAGTGGCCGACGGGCGCGAAGCCATGCTGTCGTGGATCGCCACCCAGCGCGCGCAGGCGCCGGCCCGCGCGCTGACGGTGAAGCATGTGGTGGCGGACAAGGACCTGGTGTTCGTGCACGCCCAGTTGAGCGCCACGCCGGGCGATGAAATGTCCGGCCAGAACCGCTACGACATCTATCGCCTCGACCATGGCGTGGTGGTGGAGCACTGGGCGTATGCCGCGCCGGCGCCGACGCGCTCGGCCAATGGCAATTCAGCCTTCAACAACGCCTACCAGTACAACGGTCCCGCCCCGGCCGTTCCCGCCGAACGGGTGCAATTGCACCGCCAGCTTGCCAGTACCCTGTCCACCGAAGTATTCAGCAAACGCAATTTCGGGCTGGTCGACCGGTTCTGGAACGCCGGCTACCTGCAGCACAATCCCTGGGTGGCAAACGGCCGGGCGGCCCTGCAGGATGCCTTGCCCTACATCGCGCCCCCGGGCGCCGGCTACCGCATCGTGCATGCCCTGGCGGAGGGCGACCTGGCCCTGGTGTGCGCCCACGGCAACGACCCCGGTACCAATATCGCCGACGAATTCAGCGGCTGGGCCGTATGCGACTTGTACCGGATGGTGAACCTGGAAATGGTCGAGCACTGGGATGTGGGCCAAGGCGTGCCGTCAGCCAGCGCCAACGGCCACTCCATGTTCAGCTCACTGTACCGGGGCAATATGTCGGGCCACTGAAGCGCTCAAGCCAGGGCCGCGATACCGGCCTTGGCGACTTGCGCGTCCTCGCTGGACTTGACGCCCGAGACGCCGACGGCGCCCACGGTGTGGCCATCGACCACGATGTTCACGCCGCCTTCCAGCGGGGCTTCCACCATCGGCACGCCGACGAAGGAGGTGCGGCCGCCATTGATCATGTCTTCGTAGACCTTGGATTCGCGGCGGCCCAGCGCCGACAGGCGCGCCTTGGCCGGAGCAATGTGGGACGACAGCGGCGCCGCGCCATCCAGGCGCTGCAGCCACAACAGGTGGCCGCCGTCATCGACGATGGCGATGCATACTGCCCATTTGTTCTTGACGGCTTCCGCTTCGGCAGCGGCAGCGATCTTCTTGACATCGTCCAGGGACAGCACTGGCTTGGTGATCATTTCTCTCTCTTTCCTTTTTAAGGTGCCGGCATCTCGCGGCGCGCCTTCAATTTTTGTTTGAGTTGCGCCATGACTGCCATGGTTGCCCGCTCGCCCGCCTGCATGGCGCCCGCGCGGTTGTTGAAATCGTTGGAAGCCATCTTGCCCAGCGGCGGCTGGATCACGATGTCGGCATCGCGCAGCTCCAGCTGGTTGATGCGCTGGCCCATGATCGAGAAGGTCTGCATGATCACTTCCAGCGAAGAATTGGTGGCCTGGGCTTCCGCCTGGGTGGAAATATTCACCGCGATGATGAATTCCGCGCCCATTTCGCGCGCAAAGCGCACCGGTACCGGCGCCACCAGGCCGCCATCGACATAAGTATGGTCGCCGATCTTCACCGGCTGGAACACGCCCGGCACGGCCGAACTGGCGCGCACCGCCATGCCGGTATTCCCGCGCTGGAACAGGATGGGCTGGCCGGTCTTCAAGTCCGACGCCACGGCGCCGAACGGGATTTTCAGCTTTTCGATGGTGGCGTTATGCACCGCCTTGTTGACGAAGGCTTGCAGCGCCTCGCCCTTCAGCACACCGGAAGACTTGCTGAACAGCGGCAGCGCCCAGTCGGAGATGGCCGATTCATCGAGGTCGGTCGCCATTTTCTGCAGCGCCCTGGCGTCATTGCCGGCAGCATACAGAGCGCCCACCACCGAGCCGGCGCTGGTGCCGACCACGATATCGGGCACGATGCCCTGCGCCTCCAGTGCCTTGATGACACCGATATGGGCGAAGCCGCGCGCGGCCCCCCCGCCCAGGGCGAGGCCGATCTTCACCTTGCGCTGGACCGGCGGCTGCACCGGCTGCTGCGCCGGCGGCTCGACGGACACCAGCGGCACGTCGGTCGCCTTGACCGGCGGCGGCAAGTCGGTGGTGACGGTGGAAGGGGTAGTCTGGCATCCGGCCAGCGCGGCGGCGGCCAGGATGGCAAGGATGAAACGTCTTAGCTGCATGTAAAGGTCAATCTGCTCGTTTTTTAAGGCGAGCAGATTTTACCTCAAGCCAAGAATTGTCCCCCCGGGGGGGGGGGGGGCGGGGGGGCCAAGAGGGGG
>CBHWEO010000319.1:0-5351 GCA_966112955.1 uncultured Duganella sp.
GCCACTATTTTGGGGGGTTCCTGTCTTGCCTTGCTAATCTCGGTTCCTCGCCCCCGCCGTCCCCCCGACTTTAATCAGGGAAGCGTTCGTTGATGGCGAGCGCCTTGTCGATGTGCTGCACCATCAGCTCGACATACTTTGGGTCGAGGTGCTGGCCGGCTACTTCGCGCAGGTGCGCGACCACCTGCTCGACCGGCCAGGCTTCCTTGTAGCAGCGCTTGTGCATCAGGGCGTCGAACACGTCGGCCACGGCCACGATGCGGGCGTATTCGTGGATGTCGTGGCCCTTCAGGCCTTGCGGGTAGCCGCTGCCGTCGAATTTCTCGTGGTGCTGGTGCGCGATCACGGCGGCCGCCTTCAGGATCGGGCGCTGCGAGCCGTCCAGGATCGACAGCCCGACCGCCGGGTGCTGCTTCATGATTTCCCACTCGGCCGGATCGAGCTTGCCCGGCTTGAGCAGCACGGAATCCGGGGTGGCGATCTTGCCGATGTCGTGCATCGGGGCCGCATGCTTGAGCACGGCGGTTTCTTCTTCCGGCAAGCCGGCCGCCGTTGCCAGCAGGTGGCAGAATTCGGCCATGCGGCGCACGTGGTTGCCGGCTTCGTTGGAGCGCGACTCCACCACGTCGCCCAGGCGCATGATCAGCTCGGCCTGGGTATCGGTGATTTCCTGTGTCAGCAGGATGTTGTCGAAGGCGATCGCCACGCCGCTGCAGAAGATTTGCAGCAGCTTCTGGTCGATCTCGGAAATCTCGTCCACCCCTTTGAGCACCAGCAGCGACGCCTTGCCGCTGCTGTTGGGGAAGTAGCCGACGTAAGTGTCGCCCAGCATGCGCGAGATGCGGTTGCTCTCGGCGTCCTTCAGGTGGGCGATCAGTTCCGGCGTCAACAGGCTGCCTTCATCCTGGCCGATCTGCGCCAGGATTTCGTAGTTGTTCTCGCCGCTCACCGCCGTGGCGCCGCGCAGGCGCACCAGCATGCTCTGCTCCAGGCGCAAGAGGGCCACCACCTGCTGCAGCAAGCCGTTGGCGAAGTCCTTCAGGTTACGCTGCTGGAAGATGTGGGCCGAGGCGGCAATGACGCGCTCCAGGCCTTCGCGGTAATGCAGCTGCTGCTGGCGCGCTTCTTCCACCTTCATGATGTCGCGGTAGGCGCGCAGGGCGGCGAAGGTGGTGGTGAACAGCTTGGTGCGGTCGAGCTCGGTCTTTTCCTTGTAATCGTTGATGTCGTAGTCGACGATCACGCGTTCTTCCGGCGCCTGGCCGGGCTGGCCGGTGCGCAGCACGATGCGGGTGAACTGGTTGTCCAGGTCCTGGCGCATCCAGCGCGCCACTTCCAGGCCGGAGTCTTCCTTCTCCATCACCACGTCGAGGAACACCAGGGCGATGTCTTTTTCTTTCGCCAGCACTTCCTTGGCTTCGGCGCCGCTGTAGGCGTGCAGGAAGGTCAGGCCGCGTCCTTCCAGGCGGAAGCGGCTCAGGGTCAGCTTGGTGATGTCATGGATATCGGGTTCATCATCGACCAGCAGGATTCTCCACGGCGCAAGCTTTGGCGTAGCAGAAGACAAGAAAGACATATTGGCAAATTCCAAATGTGACACACAGTGCTGGGTGATGCGCGACGTTTTTTGCGCGCATCTGGCCGATTGTAGTCTGGCCTATTGCTATTAACAACAGGCAATACTGGATAAGCTAGTTCTTTACAACACTACTGCTCGCCGTACCGCTTTTGGCAGCGTTCGCACCAGAAAGTGCGGCGCTGGGTGAGCCCGAGATAATCCCGGTGCAGCTTGATATGGCAGCGCGGGCAGTCACGGCGGTTATGCACTTGCCAATGCTGTTTGAGTTCAAAAGCCAGTTTCCAGGTTTTGAATTCAAAACTGTATTGGCGTGCCTGATTCACCAATTCCCGTAACTTTCTTTGTGGCAATTTAATTACTGTAGAGAGAGGGTGAATGTGTAAACGGAACAATACTTCGTTTTTAATAATATTGCCAACTCCTGAAAAAATATTCTGGTCGAGCAGGACGTCGCAGACAAGCCGCTCGGGATCGGCGCGCAATTTCTTCAGCGCCAGGCGCGGGCTCCACTGGTCGGACATGACGTCGGCGCGCCAGTCGTAGGCCTGTTCCAGCTCGCCTTCCACCAGCTTGACGGCGCAGGAATAGAAGTTCAGCTCCCCGCCTTCTTCGAATTGCAGTGACAGCCGCGGCTCGGCGCCTTCCTTGCGTTCGTCGATGCGGTAGCTGCCGAACATCAGGAAGTGGATGCGGATCGTGTACAGCGGCAGTTCGATCAGGAAATGCTTGCCCCAGCTGCGCAGCGACAGGACGGGCTGCCCGGGCAGTTCGTCGAAGGGCACCAGCTTGCTGTTGCCGCTGGCGGCGGCGATGGTGCGGCCTTCGAAGCTGCGTACCTGTTCGGCGAGGATGACGATCGATGGGCCTTCTGGCATGGCGGGTCTCCTTTGCGCCAGCTTGGCCTGGCGCGAGCCCGGCCGCTGTGCGCGCACGCACCTTACCCTGCTTGCTATACTCGGGCCATGCTGATCCGCCCGACCATTGAACAGGACTGGACTGTCCTCAAAGCCCTGCGCCTGGCCGCGCTGCGCGAGGCGCCGACCGCCTTCGGTGTCAGCCACGCCAGCGCGGCCGCCGACTCCGAGGCCCAGTGGCGCGACCGCGCCGCCGGGCGCGGGCCCGCCAGTTATCTGCTGGCCTGGGATGGCGCGACGGCCATCGGCATGGTGGGCGGGGTCGTCAGCGCGGCGGGCGAATTCAACCTGATCGCCATGTGGGTGCAGCCCGCGCACCGCGGCAGCGGCGCCGCGGCCGGGCTGGTGCAGGCGATGCAGGCGCACGCCGTGGCGCAAGGCCACCGGCGCCTCGTGCTCGACGTCGCGCCCGACAATGCGCGCGCCGCAGCGTTTTACCAGAAGCGCGGCTTCCGCTTCCTGCCGCAGTGGGAGGCGCTGGAAAGCCACCCGCACATCCAGGTGCAGAAGATGGAGTGGTGCTGCTGAGCGCAGCGTTCGCGTGCGTCACAACCTTGTCATTTTTGCTTCCTAGAATTGCGGGCATTCCCAACCCCCTTCCTGGAAAGCACCATGGCAGACAAGATCGATCACGACGACATCGGCTACAACGACACCCGCAACGAACACTTCAGCGACATCCTCGACGCGCGCATCAGCCGCCGCAACCTGCTGCGCGGCTCGGTGGCATCGGCGATTTCCGTGATGATGGGCTCGGCCGCGCTGACCGCCTGCGGCGGCAGCAACGATGCGCCGGCCACCACCAGCCCGGTCACCCCGACTCCCAGCGAAAAACTGCTGGCCTTCGCCGCCGTGCCGAAGAGCCTGGCCGACGTGGTCACCGTGCCGGCCGGCTATACCGCCACCGTCATCTATGCCCTGGGCGACCCGCTGACCGCCTCCGCCACCGCCTTCAGGAATGACGGCACCGACGCCGACTTCGAGAACCGCGCCGGCGACCACCACGACGGCATGGAATTCTTCGGCCTGGACAGCGCCGGCAAGCCATCGGCCAACGGCAACGACCGCGGCCTGCTGGCGATCAACCACGAAGCGACCACCAACGAAAAGCTGTCGTCCTTCTTCATCCACGCCAATGGCGGCACCAATATCCTGCCGCGCCCGGCGGCGGAAATCGACCGCGAAACCGCCCTGCACGGCATCTCCGTGGTGGAGGTGCGCAAGAGCGCGTCCGGCAAGTGGGAATACGTCAAGGATTCCGCGTTCAACCGCCGCGTGACCTGCCTTACCGATTGCGAGCTGAGCGGCCCGGTGAAAGGCAATGCGCTGGTGAAGACCAAGTACGCGCCGGATGGCAGCAAGATCCGCGGCACCCTGAACAATTGCGGCACCGGCCGCACGCCGTGGGGCTCCTTCGTCTCCGGCGAAGAGAACTGGAGCGGCTACTTCTTCCGCGGCGCCGCCGACGATGCGGCACGCAACGACAAGAGCGTGGCCGCGCTCAAGCGCTACGGCCGCAACCAGGGCGCCGCCTCGCGCCACGGCTGGGAAACCGGCGGTGCGGACGACAAGTATGCGCGCTGGAACATTTCCAAACTGGGCGCTTCGGCCGACGGCAGCGACGACTACCGCAACGAAATGAACGGCATGGGCTATATCGTGGAAGCCGATCCGTACAACAAGGCCAGGGCGCTGCGCAAGCGTACCGCGCTGGGCCGCTACGCCCACGAGAGCGCCGCCTTCGGCAAGACCGTGGCCGGCCAGCCGCTGGCGGTCTATATGGGCGACGATTCGCGCAACGAATACATTTACAAGTTTGTGTCCAGCGCCACCTGGAGCGATGCCGACGCCAACCCGGCCGACCTGCTGGCCACCGGCGACAAGTACCTGGACGCGGGCAAGCTGTTCGTGGCCAAATTCGCGGCCGACGGCAGCGGCAGCTGGATCGAGCTGAGCATCGGCAACGCCGCCATCGCCGGCTATGCGGGCTACAAGTTCGCCGACCAGGCCGACGTGCTGGTCAACGCCCGCCTGGCGGCCGATGCCGTGGGCGCCACCAAAATGGACCGCCCGGAATGGTGCTCGGTCAACCCGGCCAATGGCGAGGTGTACTTCTCGCTGACCAACAACAGCGCGCGCACGGTGCCGGACGGCCCCAACCCGCGCAGTTACGAAGACATGAAGGGCAGCAGCAAGCAGAGCGGCAATGTGAACGGCCACATCCTGCGCCTCAAGGAAAAGGACGGCAATGCTTCCACCGCCTTCAGCTGGGACGTCTACCTGTTCGGCGCCCAGTCCGACGCCAACCCCGGCATGGTCAACCTGTCGAGCCTGACCGCCGACCAGGACTTCTCCAGCCCGGACGGCCTGGCCTTCTCGCGCGCCACCGGCATCTGCTGGATCCAGACCGACGACGGCGCCTACACCGACGTCACCAACTGCATGATGCTGGCCGGCCTGCCGGGCCAGGTGGGCGACGGCAAGAAGGTCACGCTGGCATATGGCGCGGGCAACGTCGACACCTTCGTCGGCAAGGCCCCGACTGCCGACACGCTGAAGCGTTTCCTGGTCGGCCCGGTCGATTGCGAACTGACCGGCATCACGGAAACGCCGGATGGCAAGACCCTGTTCGTCAACATCCAGCACCCCGGCGAAAACACCAGCCAGGCCAACCTTGCCGACCCGGCCAAGTACAACAGCCAGTGGCCGTCGAACGCCGGCTACGGCGCCGGCAAGCGCCCGCGCTCGGCCACCATCGCCATCACCAAGAACGACGGCGGCCGCATCGGCAGCTGATTGAAAGTTGAAAGTCGGGGTCAGCTCTGGCAATCGGACATTTTGCGCGCAAAATGTCCGAT
>CBHWEO010000320.1:0-5335 GCA_966112955.1 uncultured Duganella sp.
TAGCTGCGCGAAATGCCGTCCGGCGTGAAGTACGGGTTGGTGTGAGAGAAGGCGATGGTACGGCTGTACTTCGACGTATTCAGCTCCAGGCCCACGGTATTGCCGGAACCGGCGAAGTTGGCCTGCTGGATCGCGGCGTTGAAGGTGAACTTCTCGGCCTGCGAGAACGCGCCGCCGATCTGGAAGTTGCCGGTCGGGCGCTCCACCACGCTCAGGTTGATGTCCACCTGGTCGGACGTGCCCTGCGCTTCCGGCGTGTCGACGGTGACGTCCTTGAAGTAGCCGGTGCGGTCGACGCGGTCGCGCGAGGCCTTGATCTTGGAGGCGTCGTACCAGCTGGCCTCGAACTGGCGGAACTCGCGGCGGATCACCTCGTCGCGCGTGGTGGTGTT
This sequence comes from uncultured Duganella sp., assembly GCA_966112955.1. GTDB lineage: Bacteria > Pseudomonadota > Gammaproteobacteria > Burkholderiales > Burkholderiaceae_D > Rugamonas. Next base: position 393 of record CBHWEO010000320.1, read on the forward strand.
GCCCGAGATATTAATATGGCGCACATAGGCGCGCTTGCCCGGGTCGATGAAGAAGGTAAACGCCACTTCGCGCTTGGCCTGGTCGATTTCCGGGTTGGCGTTCACGTTGGCGAAGGCGAAGCCGAAGGTGCCCAGGCGGTCGGTGATCAGCTTGTTGGTGGCGGTCAGCAGCTTGCCGGAGTACAGCTTGCCCTTTTCCAGCAGCACCAGCTGGCGCAGTTCGTCCTCGCGGCCGAACATCTCGCCTTCGAACTTGATGTCGGAGACGGTGTATTTCTCGCCTTCGGTGATGTTGATGGTGATGTAGATGTCCTTCTTGTCCGGGGTGATCGACACCTGGGTGGAATCCACATTCATCTCGATGTAACCGTGGTCCAGGTACCAGGACTTCAGGGTCTCGATATCGCCATTCAGCTTGGTCTTGGAATACTGGTTGGACTTGGTGTACCAGCTGAACCAGCCGCCGGTATTCAGCGCGATCTGCTCTTTCAGCTCCTTGTCGCTGAAGGCCTTGTTGCCGACGATGTTGATCTGCTTGATGCGCGCCACTTCGCCTTCGTCCACGTCGAAGTCGATGCTGACGCGGTTGCGCTCCATCGGGGTCACGGTGGTGGTGATCTTCACGCCGTACAGGCCGCGCGACAGGTACTGGCGCTTCAATTCCTGCTCGGCGCGGTCGACCGACGCCTTGTCGAAGGTCTTGGCTTCGCCGACGCCGATGTCCTTCAGCGCCTTGACCAGCATGTCCTTCTCGAATTCGTGGGTGCCCTTGAAATCCACCTTGGCGATGGCCGGGCGTTCTTCGACCACTACCACCAGCACATTGCCGTCGCGCTCCAGCTTCACATCCTTGAAGATGCCGGTCGCATACAGGGCCTTGATGGCGGCCACGCTTTTCTCTTCCCTGAACGTTTCGCCCACTTGCACCGGCAGGTAGCTAAGCACAGTACCGACTTCGGTACGCTGGATGCCTTCGATGCGGATATCCTTGACGACGAACGGCTCGACGGCGAATGCTGGGCCGGAACAGATGGCCAGGACAGCTGCGCCTACCAGGGTGCGGCGGAATTGAGGGGCGATACGATCAGTGTGTAATTTCATCGGCAAATCGAAAAAAATTAAAGCAGCCGGGCCAGGTCGTTAAATATCGCCAGCGCCATTAAAGACACCAGCAAACCCAGTCCAATACGCTGCGCCATTTCGCCAAAGCGCTCTGAAACAGGGCGCCCGGTCAAAACTTCCAGCGAATAATACAGCAAATGCCCCCCATCCAGAACAGGAATTGGCAGCAAATTCATCAGGCCAAGGCTCACGCTGATAAAGGCGACGAAGGCGATAAATGGCTCGGCGCCCATTTTCGCGGTCTCCCCGGCATATTCCGCAATCGTCAGCGGGCCGGTAATATTCTTCAGCGAGACTTCGCCCATGATCATGCGGCCCAGGATCTTGAAGGTCATCGAACAGATTTCCTTCACCTGGCGCAGGGCCTTGGCGGTGGCGTCCAGCGGGCCGTAATGCACCACCATCGTATCAACGGCGCCCACCAGTTCGGCCTTCATCTTACCGACTGTTACAAGACCTTTGCTGTTTGCCTGCTTGTCCTCCACCGCATCCGGGGTCAGTTCCAGCTCAAGCGGGCGCCCGCCGCGCTGCACCGTCACCAGCAGCTTGCGGCCCGGGGAACGCAGGATTTCGTCGCGGAAGGAGCGGGCATCGTTGACCGGCTGGCCGTCGACCGCCACGATCACGTCGCCCTTCATCATGCCGGCGCGGCGGGCGGCCCCGCCCTCCTCCATGCGGCCGATCACAGGCGGTGGGCGCATCAGTTCCAGGCCGAGGGCGGCCGGCACGTCGTCTTCCAGGCTGACGCGGGCGGCGGCTTCGGCCGGCAGCGCCGCACGCACCTCGCCATAGCCCGGCCGCTCGGCGACCAGCTTCAGGGCTTCCTTGTGGATGGCGGCCTGGATGATGGCCCAGCGCAGTTCGGACCAGCCCTGCACCGGGTCGCCGTTGACGGACTTCACCAGGTCGCCGCGTTTCAGGCCGGCCTGGGCGGCGGCCGTTGCCGGCACCGGTTCGGCGATGCGGGCGGAGGGTTCGCGCACGCCGGACATGTACAGGCCGGCGTACAGCACGATGGCGAGCAGGAAGTTGGCCAGCGGGCCGGCGGCCACGATGGCAAAGCGCTTCCAGACTTTCTGGCGGGTGAATTCGCGCGCCAGCTCCTCCGGCGGTACCTTGCTCACGTCGCCCTCGCGGGCGTCGAGCATCTTCACGTAGCCGCCCAGCGGGATGGCGGAAATCGCCCATTCGGTCTGGTCGCGGCCGAACTTGCGCATCCAGACGATGCGGCCCATGCCGATCGAAAAGCGCAGTACCTTGACCCCGCACCAGCGCGCCACCAGGTAGTGCCCCAGCTCATGGAAGACGATCAGGGAGCCCAGGCAGACGACGGTGGCGAGGATGGTGCGGAAGGCGTCCATGAGGATTTATCCGGCAATGATCCGTTCGGCGGCCGCCCTGGCCAGCGCATCCTGCGCCATCACGGCTTCGATGCTGCTGGCGGCGCCGTGCGGCAATTCATCCATCACTTGCGCGATCACGCGGTCGATGCGGCGGAAGCCGATGCGCTCGTCGAGGAAGGCTTGCACCGCCACCTCGTTGGCCGCGTTCAGCAGGGCCGGTGCGGTGCCGCCGGCGCGCAGGGCTTCAAAGGCCAGCGCCAGGCAGGGGAAGCGGTTGAAGTCCGGCTTTTCGAATTGCAGGGTGCCCACCTGGGTCAGGTCCAGCTGCGCCACGCCGGAAGCGATGCGCTCCGGGTAAGCCAGGGCATGGGCGATCGGGGTGCGCATGTCGGGGTTGCCCAGTTCCGCCAGCACGGAGCCGTCGTTGTAGGACACCATGGAGTGGATCACCGACTGCGGATGGATCACCACCTCGATCTGTTCGGCCGGGGCGCCGAACAGCCAGTGGGCCTCGATCACTTCCAGGCCCTTGTTCATCATGGTCGCGGAATCGACCGAAATCTTGCGGCCCATGACCCATTTCGGGTGCTTGCAGGCCTCGTCCGGGGTCACGTTCTCCAGCGTGGCCACGTCGCGCTTCAGGAAGGGACCGCCGGAGGCGGTCAGCAGGACCTTGGTCACGCCGGCAGCGGCGGGCACCCGGCCATAGCCTTGCGGCAGGCACTGGAAGATCGCATTGTGCTCGGAGTCGATCGGCAGCAGGACTGCGCCGCTGGCCGCCACGGCATCCATGAACAGCTGGCCGGACATGACCAGCGCTTCCTTATTGGCCAGCATGACCTTCTTCCCGGCGCGCGCGGCCGCCAGGGTTGGCGCCAGGCCGGCCGCGCCGACGATGGCCGCCATCACGGCGTCGGTTTCGGCGGCGGAAGCCACCGCGCACAGGGCAGCCTCGCCCCACTCCACCTCGGTGCGGCAACCGGCCGCGCGCAGCAAGGCGCCCAGCTGGTCGGCGGCGGCGGCGCTGCCCACCACGGCACGGGCCGGGCGGAACTGGATGCACTGGGCGGCCAGTTCGTCGACGCGGCCATGGGCCGTCAGCGCGTAGACGGAATAGCGGTCAGGATGGCGCGCGATGACGTCGAGGGTGGAGACGCCGATGGATCCGGTGGCGCCGAGAATGGTAATGCGTTGCATGGAATTCCTTAGAACAGCCTTGGGGTGATCAACGCGGCGATGGGCAGCACCGGCACCAGCGCGTCGATCCGGTCAAGCACGCCGCCGTGGCCAGGCAGCAGGTTGCTGCTGTCCTTCATGCCGGCGCGGCGCTTGAGCATGGATTCAAACAGGTCGCCGACAATCGACGCGGCGACGATCAGGACCAGCACGGCCAGCATGATGCCCCAGCCCATGCGGGTCGCCAGGCGCACGGCGAAGGTATCCTGCAGCAGCGGCACGGACGGCGCCAGCAGCACGGTGACGCCGGCCAGCAGCAGCACGGACAACATGCCGCCCACCGCACCTTCCCACGACTTGCCGGGCGAGATGGTGGGCGCCAGCTTGTGCTTGCCGAACGCCTTGCCGGAGAAATAGGCAAAGATGTCGGCCGCCCACACCACCGCCATCACCGACAGCAGGTAGACCGGGCCGCGCGCGAACAGCAGCAGGATGGCGACGAAGCAGGACACCAGGGTCACGGCATACACCATGCTCAGCATGGTATTGCCCATGCCCTCGGCCGGCCCCAGGCCCAGTTTCAGGGAAGGCGTAAAGCGGATCAGCCAGATGGCGGCGCCGATGGCCAGCCAGAACTTCGCCTGCTCCAGCCCCGTGCTGAACACGAAGGTATAGGCGAAGGCCGCCGTCCACGCCGCGGCCACCACGATGGCGGCACGGTTCTTGAACAGGCGGAAAGCTTCCCACACGGCGGCGGCAAAGAACACGGTCACCACCGCGTCCACCGCCGGCTGGTAGCCGGAGAACAGGACGGGCAGCAGTACCGCCAGCAGCAGGACGGCGGTAATCACGCGGGTTTTCAGCATGGTTGTCGGCTCGGATTAGCTTTTCTGGGCCACCTGGTCGCCAGTGCGGCCAAAGCGGCGTTCACGGCCCTGGTAGGAGGCAATCGCCTCGTCCAGGCGGTCGGCATTGAAGTCCGGCCAATAGGTATCGGTGAAGTACAGCTCAGTATAGGCCAGCTGCCACAGCTGGAATTTGGAGTTGCGCTCCTCACCGCCGGTACGGTTGAACAGGTCCGGCTCCGGGGCTTAAGCCATCGACAGGTATGGCGCCAGCTGCTCTTCGCTGAAATCGGTCACGCCCGGGTGCTCGGCCACCATCTTGCCGATAGCCTGCATGATATCCCAGCGCCCGCCATAGTTGGCGCACACGGTGACGGTCATGCGGGTATTGTTGGCGGTCTTGCGCTCGGCATTGGCGATCATGTCCTGCAGCTTGGCGTCGAAGCGCGACAGGTCG
>CBHWEO010000321.1:0-5311 GCA_966112955.1 uncultured Duganella sp.
CGGACCGAAGCGATCCACCAGGTAGCCTTCGATCGGGACGAGCCAGGTTTCCGCCAGCACGAAAATCGTGAATGCCACCTGTATTGCGGCGCGCGACCACCCGTGTTTTTCCTGAATCGGATTGACGAATAGCGTCCATCCGTATTGCAGGTTCGCAATCATCGCCATGCAGACGATGCCCATCAGCAATTGCATCCATCGGTACGAAGCGGGTCGTGTCGCCATCGTCGCCAACGTGTTGTCTTTAGTCATTGTGTTGGTCTCCAGATTTGGGAAGTGAACTCGTCTTTTCAGGCCCTGCCATCCAATGGACAACCGGGCCGCGCATTCATTTGCGCGATGGCATTGTGAGAATGCGGCCGCCGGCCAAAAATTGACTGCGATCAAGAATCAGGGAGCCCTTAACTGCCTGAAAAGTAAAGATGACTTTGGTCACTGGTCGAGCCGCGCCGCTCATTCAATCCAATTCATTCACTCGCAAGTCAATGAAAGCTCATTGAAAGGTTGTTGACAGGTTGCTGAAAGCTTTTTGAAAGGTTTGCGCCGCTGGTTCAAATGCACGCAATTGAAAAACCGAGACAAAAAAAAGAGCCCGGGATGACCCGGGCTCTTTTTTTTTGGGGCGCTCGATCAGCGCTGGGCGAAGCGACTCAGACCGCCGAGCCGGCCACGCCCGGCTGGCCCTGCGTCTGCAGCCGCACTCGCTCGTATTCGGCCGGCGGCATCGGCTGGGCCTTCGGGTCGCCCAGGTCTTCCAGGCGCAGGCGGTAGGTTTCGCGGGCACTGGCGCAGGCCAGCGCGGCCAGCACCGTGATCGACAGGGTGATCGCACCCACGGTGAACCAGATGTTGGCCGAGCCCGGAGGCGCAACGGCCGCAAACAGGGCGGGCAGCATCGCGGTGGCGGCGGTGCCCAGGTTCTGCGAGATGGCCATGGCCGACACGCGGCTGCGGGTGCGGAACAGCTCCGGATAGAAGCTCGGGAACACGGCGTTGTAGCCCTGGTAGACCACGCCCCACATCAAGAGCGACAGCACGATGGCCAGCGGCACGTTGTGGATGCTGATGGCATACAGGTAGCCGAAGGACAAGAGGCCCGAGGCCAGCGCGCCGACGATGATCGGCGGCTTGCGGCCGATGCGGTCCGACAGGCTGCCCACGAAGGGGATCACGATCACCGCCAGGATGTTGCCCAGCACCGGAATCCACAGGTAGATGTCCTTCCTGAAGCCGATGCCGTAGGCCGCCTGCACTGCATAGGCCGCGCCGAACACGGTGGCCACCACCGGAATCACGTTCATCAGCGCCATGCACACCACGCGGATCATGTCGCGCCAGCTGTCCTGGAAGGCCAGGATGACGGGCGACCTGGGCACCTGGCCCTGCGTCGTTTCCTGGGTGAAGGCAGGCGTCTCGTCGACTTTGCGGCGGATGATGTAGCCGGCCACGATCACCAGGAACGACAGCAGGAAGGGAATGCGCCAGCCCCAGGTGTTGAACTGCTCTTCGGGCATGTAGTGCGCCAGCGGCAGGAACACCGCGGCTGCCAGGATCTGCCCCGCCTGCACGCCCTGCAGCGCGAAGCTGGCGAAGAAGCCGCGCCGCCCGAAGGGCGCATGCTCCAGGATCATCGAGCTCGCGCCCGAAATCTCGCCGGCCACCGCAAAGCCCTGGATGAGGCGCATGAGCACCAGCAGCGCCGGCGCCCACAGGCCCACTTGCGCATAGGTGGGCAGCAGGCCCACGGCCATGGTCGAAAAGCCCATCAGGAACATGCAGATCAGCAGCACGTTCTTGCGCCCGTGCGTGTCGCCCAGGTGGCCCAGCACGAAGGCGCCGATGGGCCGCGCCACGTAGCCCACGCCGTAGGTGGCCAGCGAGGCGATGATGGCGATCTTCGGGTTGCCGGAAGGGAAGAAGATCTGCGGAAAGATCAGCGACGCCGCGGTGGCGTAGATGAAGAAGTCGTAGTACTCCAGCGCCGAACCGATCCAGCCGCTGGCGGCGGCCTTCTTCGACTGTTGCTGGGTGTGCGCCTGCGGCGCCGATTGCACATGGGCCATCGGTCAGTCTCCTGAGAAATTGTGTGGGTGTGTGGCAGCGGGGGCGGAAAGCGCAGGCGAAGAGCGTCAGCTTGCCTGCTGCGCCTGGGAAGCCAGGCGCGCCGGTGCGTTCGCAGCGCCGTAGCCGTCGTAGGCGGCATCGCGCTGCACCAGCTCGAAAAAGAAGCCGCCGGCCAGGGGCGGTGTGTAGGCATGCAGGTAGTCGCCGCCGCTCGCGCGGTCCAGCAGCACGCCGTGCGCGCGAAGGCGCGCCAGCAGCTCCGGCGCCAGATCGAGGCGGGTCGGAAGATCGTCGTAGTAGTTGTCCGAGATCGGCACGAATGGCACGCCGCGCCCCCGCAGCGCCGCCACCGCCTGGAAGATGTCCTGCGTGGCCAGGGCGATGTGGTGCACCGTGCCGCCGCCGCGCTGGGTTACGCCGCGCGCGATCTGCGTGCTCTGGCTGGTGGAGGCGTTGAGCACCAGCCGCACGCTGCGGTCGGCATTGGCCAGGCCGCGGCTTTGCACCAGGCCGAAGGGGTCCGCCAGCTCCAGGCTCTCGCCGGCTTCCAGGCCCAAGACGGCGCGTGCGAACAGCATCCATGTGTGCAGCTGGTCGGGCGCCAGGCCCAGGGCCACGTGGTCCACGCGCAGCAGCCCGGCCGCCGTGTTTTCGGGCTGTGCGTCCACGCCGGGTTCGGCCACGAAATCGGTCTTGAACAGGGCTTCGGTGCCCAGGCGCATGTCGACGAAATGCACTAGGTTGCCGCCGGGCATCACCGTGGCCGGCACGCGCATCTCGCCCGGGCCCACCGGGCTGTCGTGCCAGCGCGAGAGCAACTGCGTGGCGCGGCCCACGGCCTGCACCGGGTCGGGGCTGCCGATGCCCAGGGCGCACACGGTGCAGTCGCCGGCCTGCTCGAAGCGCTCGCTGGCGTAGGAGCCCGGCTGCGCGTTCACGATGAAATGGATGCCGCCCTGGCGGTACAGGCGCACGGCCTTCGAGCGGTGCCGCCCGGCATGGGCAAAGCCCATCTGCTGGAACAGCGCGTCCAGGTGACCGGCCGCCTTCTCGTCGGCGGCGAACTCGATGAACTGGATGCCGTCCAGCACGGGCGCGGGCGGCGGCTCGAACAGCGCCAGCTCCGCCGGGGGCGAAGGCAGGCGGTGGCGCATCTCGCTTTCGAGAAACAGGAGCGAGCGCATGGCATCCACGGCGGTGCGGCGGTTGGGCGTCTCGCGGAAGATGTCGTTGAAGATCTCCAGCGACAGCGTGCCGCGGTAGCCGGCCTTCAGCACCTGCTCGAAGAAGTCGAACACCGGCAACTCGCCCTGGCCCGGAAAGCAGCGGTGGTGGCGGGCCCACTGCAGCACGTCCATCGACAACAGCGGCGCGTCGGCCATCTGCACGAAGAAGATCCGGTCGCCCGGCAGCTTGGCGATGCCGGCGATGTCGTCGCGCAGCGAGAGGGTGTGGAAGCTGTCCAGGATCAGGCCCAGCGCCGGATGGTCCGCGCGCTGCACGATGTCCCAGGCCTGGCCCCAGCGCGAGGTGGCGCGGCCCCAGGCCAGCGCCTCGAAGCCGATGCGCAGGCCGCGGCGGGCGGCCCGCTCGGCCAGTTCGTGCAACTGCGCCGCCGCCAGCGAAGGATCGTCCACGACCAGCGGCGAGGTGTTGGAGCACACCAGCAGCAGTTGCGCGCCGAGCTGCTCCATCAGGTCGAACTTGCGCTCGGCGCGTTCCAGGCTGCGCTCGAACTGCGCCTGGGGCATGCCCTCGAAGTCGCGCAGCGGCTGGTACAGCTCCAGCGTCAGGCCGAGGTCGGCGCCGATCTGCCGCAGGTCGGTGGCCGAGCCGCGGAACTGGATGAAGTCGGGTTCGAACAGCTCATAGCCCTCGAAGCCGGCGGCCGCAATGGCTTCGAGCTTCTGGCGGAGGGTGCCGCTGAGGGAGACGGTGGCAATGGATCGGCGCATGGCGGCAATGTAGGCCGGCATGCGCCCCGCCCACAATCGCTGGCCGGGCCGATCCGTTCGATCATCGATCACATGCGCGCGACAGGCGCACGCACTGGGGGCTTTTCCCTAGGTTGCCATTTTCCGTTCGAGCAGGATCGAGCGCTTCGCGTACGGAGATCGGACCAACTGCCGTTCAGGACCCATCCGCCTGGAACGGATTGAGCGGCCCGAGCGGTCGCCCCCAGGTGCGGCCCGGGGCACGCGCCTGCGAGGCCGCATGCCACTGGCGATGCGCCTCGCGCAAGGCCGCGGCCATGGATTCGCCCGCCCATCCGGCCGACTGCGCGGACGCGCCCCGGTACAGGTGGCGCTGCAGCGACTCCAACTGCGCCGACAGCGCTGCATTGTCCAGTTGCGCGGCCCATGCCTGCGGCGTGGCTTGCGCATGCGCCTGGCTCCATGCCAGCAGCGCGCGGTGCGCGGCGGGCGCATCACCGGCCCGGCAAGCCGCCAAGGCCTGCTCGAACATGGCCGCATCGGATTCGGCATGCACGGCCTGCAGCTCGGCCCGCCGCTGGCGCCAGCGCGGCCATTGCCTGCGCGCGACCCAGGCAAGCGCCGCCAGCAGCACCGCCACCGCCAGCCAGGTCGCCAGGCGCCACCAGTCGACGGGCTGGCGTGGCGGCGCCGGCGCTGCGCCGACCGGCAGTTCCGGCGCAATGCGCTGGCCGGCATGCTCACCGGATTTCACCTGCACCGTGATCGCGGGCGCGCGCGCGGTGGCCGGCTTCTGCGTCTGCGGGTCCAGCCACTGCACCCTGACCTCGGGCAGCGTGTAGCGGCCGGAATCCTCGAACACGTAGGTCACGCGCTCGATGCGCCGGCCACCGGCGAAGCTGCCGCCCTCGCCGTTCGAATCGCGCAGCACCGGGTCGGCCGCATACATGCGCACGCCGCGCGGCGCCTCGAAATGCGGCGGCGGAATCAGCATGGCGGGCGTGCCCGCGGCCTGGATCTCGACGGTGCGCACCAGCGCATCACCGGCCGAGAGTTGCCCGGCGTCGCGGTCCAGGCTCTGGTGAATGACCAGCCGGGTGGCCGGCAATATCGCGGCGCCCGCACCGGATGCCGCGGCGCCGGCCGGCGCCTGCACGCTGATGCGCGTGGCCGGCAGCGTCAGGCTGGCCTGCTGGGTCTTGTCGTCGTTGCCGTGGTAGCTGAAGTCGATCTTGACCGGCGGCAGCGTGAAATCGCCGGGCTGCTGCGCCGTGAACACATAGTTCTTCTGGATGGTGGCCAGGGTCTGGCCG
>CBHWEO010000322.1:0-5284 GCA_966112955.1 uncultured Duganella sp.
ACATTTTGCGCAGCAAAATGTCCGATTGCCAGAGCTGACCCCGACTTTCAATCACATACTTGTTGCGGCGATCCAGTCGTTGACGCGCTTCTCCAGCAGCGGCAGCGGCAGCGTGCCGTCGCCCAGCACCACGGCGTGGAAGGCCGGGTAGCTGAACTTGCTGCCCAGGACGCGCTGCGCCTTGTCGCGCAGTTCCAGGATCTTCAGCGAGCCGACCTTGTAGCTCAGGGCCTGCGCCGGCCACACCATGTAGCGCTCGATCTGGTTCTTGGCGCGCGCTTCCGAAACGCCCTGTTTCTCGACCATGTAGGCGATGGCCTGTTCGCGGGTCCAGCCCAGGGCGTGCATGCCGGTGTCCACCACCAGGCGCACAGCGCGCAGCATTTCGGCGTTCAGGTGGCCGTAGTACCAGACCGGGTCTTCATACAGGCCGAAATCCTTGCCCAGGGTTTCCGCGTACAGGGCCCAGCCTTCGGTGTAGGCGGCGTTGTTCTGGTTCTCGGTGCTGAACATGCGGAAGTCCGGCAGCGGCATTTCCTTCAGCAGCGCGGCGTGGAAGTGGTGGCCCGGCACGCCTTCGTGCAGCAGCAGGCTGGCCATGCCGGTGCGGCTGTAGTCTTTCGGATCGTTGACGACGGCCCAGAACACGCCGGGGTGCGAACCGTCGGCAGCCGGTGGCGTGTAGTGGTCGGAGGCGGTGGCGCGGGTCAGCTCAGGTTCCAGGTCGACCACCAGTTTCGATTTCGGCACCAGGCTGAAATAGGCCGGCAGCTTGGCTTGCACCGTGTCGTAGATGCGGCGGTATTCGGCCAGCACTTCGGCTTCGGTGGTGTAGGGCTTGAATTGCTGGTTGTCGCGCACCCATTGCGGGAAGGCCTGCGCCGGGCCGGTGTAGCCCAGCTTGCCCATCAGGGTCTGCATTTGGGCGCCGATGCGGGCGACTTCCTTCAGGCCCAGCTCATGGACTTCCTGCGGCGTCAACGGCAGGTTGGTGCTGTCGTTGATGCGGGCCTTGTACCATGCGGCGCCGTTCGGCAGGGCGCTCCAGCCGGTGCTGTCGCGGCTGGCCGGCAGGTATTCCTTCTGCAGGAAGGCCACCAGGCGCTCCAGCGCGGGATTCAGTTTTTCCACGGCGGCGCGGTAGTCTTTCGCCAGGCGCTGCTTGTCGGCGTCGCTGAATGCGGCTGGCATGCGCTTGACCGGCGAGTAGTACACGCTGGCTTCCGGCGTATCGCTGCGCAGGGCCGCCATCTGCGGCAGCATCGCCTGCGTGATGGCCTTCGGCTGCACGATGCCTTGCTTGATGCCTGCGCGCATATTGGCGATGGCCTGGTCGATCCACGGCGCCAGCTGGCGCACGCGGCTCAGGTAATCCTGGTATTGCTTGACCGTGCCCAGCGGCTGCGAGCCGGTGCCGCCGGCGTAGTTGGCCAGGGTGCTCGGGATGTTGTCGAAGTGGTTCAGCGGCAGCAGGTGTTCAGGGAAGGGCGCCAGGGCCAAGGCGGCGTCCAGTTCGTAGGCCAGCAGGTCCAGCGTCATCTGGTCCTGGGCGGACAGTTGCGCGCGCGGGAGCTTCGCGAGGCGCTTCTGCATCTGGCGGTAGGCGGCGAACTGTTTGGCGCGCACGGCAGGGGCGATGGCCATGCCGATCTGGTCGTTGTAGCGCGGGTCGCCGTTGGCGGTGGCGAACAGCAGCGGGTCGAATTTGGCGCGGGCGACGTGGAAGTCGCTGGCCAGCTGCGCCAGCTGGCGGCTGGCTTGCGTGGCTTGCTGTTGCTTGGCCGGCGCGGCGTGGGCGGCGGTCAGGGTGAAGGGAGTGGCCAGCAGGCTGGCGGCGAGGACCGCGGTCGATAGGCGGGTGGGCAGCATTCGGTATCCTGGGTAAAGATGAGGGGCTCAGGATACTCTAAAACCGGCAAACCTGTGTCAGACCCGCAGGGTCTGACACCGTTACGCGGCGGCCGCGGGCCAAGTGCCGGACCCTGCGGGTCAGGCACTGGTTTACCGGTTTTAGTGTTTGGCTTCGGAACCGTGAATCAACGCTTCCGCCGGCGCATCGGTCACGAACAGCTGCGCGCAATCGACCGCATCGTACTCATAATGCTTGCCGCAGAAATCGCAGTTGATGCCCAGCTTGCCCTGTTCGGCCAGCGCATCCTCGACTTCCTGCTGCCCCAGCATCTTCAGCATATTCCCCACCTTCTCGCGGGTGCAGGAGCAGTGGAACCGCGGATGCAGCGGATCGAACACACGCAGCGTCTCTTCCCAGAACAAGCGCTTCTGCAGTTCATCGATGCCATGCTCCAGCATCTCCGCCTCCTTCAGCGTATCGCCCAGCATCACCACGCGGTTCCAGGTCTCCAGCGAATATTCGGCCGCTTGTGCCGTGGCTTCGGCCTTGCCGCCCAGTAGCGGCAGTTTCTGCAACAGCAGGCCGCGCGACACCTGGTCGTCTGCGGCCAGCCACAGTTTGGTGTCCAGTTGCTCGGAACGCAGCATGTAATGCTCGATCACGGTCGCCACATTGTCCCCATCCAGCGGCACGATGCCCTGGTAAGGCTGCTGGCCCGGCACCTTTTCCGCCGGATCCAGCGTGATCACAAAGCGGCCCTGGCCATGCGCATTGACCAGCGCCTGCAAGCCGGCATCTTCCGCGATCGCGAACTCGGCATTCATCTTGGCCGTGGCGCGCAGGCGCAGGTCCGAATCGCATTCCACCACCAGCAGGCGCACCGGGCCGTCGCCGTGCAGCTGCATGACCAGCGAGCCGTTGAATTTGAGGTTGGCCGACAGCAGGGCGGCCGCCGACACCATTTGTCCCAGCAGGCGTTTGACGGCGACCGGGTACTGGTGGCGGGCCAGGATTTCGCGCCAGGTGGCGGAAATATCGACCAGCTCACCGCGTACGGCGGCGTCTTCGAATACAAACTTCTGCAGGGTGTCGGGGGTGTTCGTCATTGTTTATCCAATCTTCTTCAGTTGCGACTTGAACAGCTGGCCACGTTTGACATAGCTGTCGGCACTGCCTTTCAGGCGCGCCACGTCTTCCGCCGTCAGCTGGCGCACCACCTTGGCGGGGGCGCCCACGATCAGCGAATTGTCGGGGAATTCCTTGCCCTCGGTGACCAGGGCGCCCGCGCCCACCAGGCAGCCCTTGCCGATGCGGGCGCCATTCAGTACCACGGCCTGGATGCCGATCAGCGAACCGTCGCCGATGGTGCAGCCATGCAGCATGGCCTGGTGGCCGATGGTCACGTCCTTGCCCACCGTCAGCGGGTAGCCCATGTCGGTGTGCATCACCGTGCCTTCCTGCACATTACTGTTTTCGCCAATGGTGATGCGCTCGTTATCACCGCGGATGGTCGCGCCGAACCACACGGAGCTGTTCGCCAGCAAAGTCACCTTGCCGATCAGGGTGGCATTCTCCGCCACGAAAGCGGAAGCATCAATCTCCGGCGCATGTTCGCCAAGCTGGTAAATTGTCATGGATGGCCCGTCAGGAGGGAAAGGAAGTGGCGCTATTGTACGCCAAGCAGATTTTCGCACGGTCGTGCTATTATCTTGCTTCACCCATTTCAAGGCAGACGACATGATCCCATCCCGTTCCGATTTCATCCAGGTGCGCGGCAAGCGCACCCACGTGCTGCATTGGGGCCGCGAGGGCGCGCCCAAGGTCTTCATGGTGCATGGCTGGATGGACGTGGGCGCCAGCTTCCAGTTCGTGGTCGACTGCCTGAAGGGCGACTGGCACGTGATTGCCCCCGACTGGCGCGGTTTCGGCCTGAGCGAGCGCAATGGCACGGACACCTACTGGTTCCCCGACTACGTCGCCGACCTCGACGCCATCCTGCGCCACTACCAGCCCGAGGGCGAAGTCAACCTGCTGGGGCATAGCATGGGCGGCAATGTGGTCGGCCTGTATGCCGGCATCCGCCCCGAGCGCATCCGCCGCCTGGTCAACCTGGAAGGCTTCGGCCTGAAGGCGACCGTGCCGGAGCAAGCGCCTTCGCGCTACCGCAAATGGCTGGACGAACTGCTGGTGGAGCCGGAAATGCGCACCTACGAGAGCCAGGCCGCCGTCGCGGCACGCCTGCAGAAGACCAACCCGCGCCTGTCCGACGAGCGCGCGGCCTTCCTGGCCAGCCACTGGTCGGCGCAAAATGCGGAAGGGCGCTGGGAAATCCTGGGCGACCCGGTGCACAAGCGCCCCGGCCCGATGCTGTACCGCGTGGATGAAGTGCTGGCGTGCTGGAAGAAGATCACGGCCCCCGTGCTGTGGGTGGAAGCGGAAGACACCAATATGTGGCTGTGGATGGGGCCGAAAGACGAGGCGCGGGCCGAAATCAACCGCCGCCTGGGCCACCTGGCCAAGGTCACGCCGAAAATGATGCCCAATGCGGGCCATATGCTGCACCACGACCAGCCGGAACTGCTGGCTGAAATGCTGGAGGAATTCCTGGCCTGAACTTTCAGCGTACAATGAAAGCTTCGCAACATTGCAACGCGTATGCTGAACGTAGACCTCCATTGCCATTCGAACGTGTCCGACGGTGTGCTGCCCCCTGCGGCGGTGGCCGAGTATGCCCGCAAGGCGGGCGTCGATGTCTGGGCCCTGACCGACCACGATGAAGTGGGCGGCATCGCGACGGCGCGCGCCGCGGCGCAGCTGCAGGGCATGCGCTTTGTGGCGGGAGTGGAGATTTCGATTACCTGGGCCGGTGAGACGGTGCACATTGTCGGCCTGCAGATCGACGAGAACAATGCGGCCCTGGTGCAGGGCCTGGAGGATACCCGCTCGGGGCGCGACAACCGTGGCCGCGAAATCGGGCGCCAGCTCGAACTGGCCGGGATTCCGGGCGCTTACGAGGGGGCGCTGAATTACGTCGACAACCCGGCCCTGATGTCGCGCACCCACTTTGCGCGCTACCTGGTGGAGCAGGGCATCTGCGCTTCGGTGGCGGAAGTGTTCCGCAAATACCTGTCGCCGGGCAAACCGGGCTACGTCGAGCACCGCTGGGCGACCCTTGAGCACGCGGTGCAGTGGATTCTGGGCGCGGGCGGGATTGCGGTCATTGCGCATCCGGGGCGCTACAAGTTCACGCCGCTGCAGGAGGGGGTGCTGTTTGACGAGTTCAAGCAGCTGGGCGGCACCGCGATCGAGGTGGTGACGGGGTCGCATACGCCCGACCAGTATCCGAAATACGCGAATCTGGCCAACAGCTATGGCTTCCTGGCGTCACGCGGGACGGATTTCCATGCGCCGGGCGAGGCGAGGGTGGACTTC
>CBHWEO010000323.1:0-5252 GCA_966112955.1 uncultured Duganella sp.
CAAAATGTCCGATTGCCAGAGCTGACCCCGACTTTCAAACCGTTAGTCGCCGCCTCCGCCGCCGCAACTGCTGCCACAGCTGCTGCCGCAACTACTGCCGCCGCTGTCGCAACTGCTGGAGCTGCTGCAGTCGAGGGAACTGCCGCAGCCGGAACCACAACTGCTGCCCGTGCTGCCGTCATTGTTGCCCGCTGCCTGGCGGCGGGCCCGCAATTCGGCTTCCTGGAACTCGGCTGCCGTGATCAGGCCGGCGCCCAGCAGGCCGGCCGCCGCCAGTTGCGGCGGGCAACTGATCATCGGGTCGAAGCGGCCAGCGCCGTCGAGCTGGCTGTAGCCCGGCTGGCCGCGCTGCAACGCATAGCCAAAGCCGAACGGCATTTTCAGCTTCCTGTCCAACAGGAAGAGCGGCGGCAGCCGCGGCCCTTCCCTGGCAATCCCTTCCGCCTGGCGCGCCCGCACCAGGCATACCGCCAGCGCGTCATCCAGCTTGCCGCCCATGGCCGCGCCTTCCACGTGCGGCACCACCCGGCCGAAATGCTTGCGGCAGAACGCTTCCAGCTTCAGCGGCGACAGCCGCAGCCAGGCGTGCCACACCGAATCGGCCGCTTTGGAGGGCAAGGCGCATGGCTCCGTTCCCTTGGCTGCGCATGCGAAGAAGTCCAGCAGGCCGATCGCGGCGCGCGCAAAAAAAACGGCATCCGTCGGGATGCCGTCATATTCGTTGCGGGCGCTGCTTTTCCAGTAATCGTACAAGGCAGGCGGTAATTCCTTCAGGGCCTTGCCGTGCCGCGAACGCTGCAGGAGGCGTTGCGCGTACCAGGTATTCAACATTGTCCAAATCATGATGTCAGCCTAAGGAAAAATTGTGACAAGTGTATGACAACGTGGCGCGCTTGCCGCACCAGCGCGCTTTCCCGTGGAAATTTGACGGCGAAAGTGTGACTATATTCTTGGGAGTTCGTCTGGGATAACGGACTTGTCGCGAGGGCAAACTTATGAAACCGAGAACAGAATTGGCGGCTGCGGAGTTCACTTCGCAGGACGTCATCCAGATCGCCATGCGCATCAATGTGGAAGCGGGCAGCATCCATGCATGGATCTTCCTGAAGCAGAACGGCTTCCGCGACGATGAGATCATGAACCTGCTGCGCCACACGCCGGCACTACGCCTCGTCCACTGACCCTTACTTCTTGATTCCAGCTTCCTTGCGCGCCCGCTCGAACGACGGTGTCCACAGCGGGTGGCCTTTTTCGCCTGCGCTCAGGTCGAACGACTTATCCAGCTTGAAGGCCTTGGCGAATTGCTGCCTGCACAGCGTCGTGCGGTTGGTGACGCAATAGCTGAAGGCCAGGTACTTCAGTGCTTCCACCTGCAGCGGCGTTTCGGCGTTGGCCAGTTCGGGGGCACTGAGCTGCTTGATGGCGCCGTTGAAGTTGCCGGCCTTGTACTGCTCGATGCCAGCGTTCAGGGCCTTGCGCGCGGGCGGCAGTTCAGGCACCGCCGGCTGGACAGCCGGGGCGGCCGGTTTGGCGCTGGCCGCCGCAGCCGGTTTGGGCGCTGACGGCGTTGCGGGCGCGGGCTGCGCTTGCTGCAGCGGGCCGGTGGTTTCGCAGCCGGCCAGCAGGAGTGCGGCGGCGGTCAGGCAAAGCTTTTTCTTCATTGTCCAAAATCGTGCTTGATGGTGACCGGCTTCCTGCCGTCGACCGTGACTTTCTGCACGTAGGCGGGGAAGTTGGGGTTCTCCAGGCGCACTTCATGTTCGCCCGGCGGCAGCGTCAGTCTCTTCAAAGGCGGTGTGATGCCTTTCTGGACGCCGTCCACGTAGATTGTAGCCCAGGGTTGCACGGCGATGGCAAGCGTGCCGCTGGTTGGCGCGGCGGGCTCGGTTGCAGCGGCTGCAGCGGCAGACGGTGCGGACGGTGCTGCCGGCGCCGCTGGCGCGCTGCTGGCGGCGGAAGCCGCCGGGCTGCTTGCGGGGGACTGCGCGTTCGCGGCAGCCGTTGCGGCGGCGCTGGCCGGCGCTTCGCTCGCGCCTTGTTGCGTCGGGCTGGCGCGTTCCGCTGCTGCGGGAGCGACAGGGCTGCCGCTGGAGAACCATCCGATGCCGCCTGCCACAAGTGCCAGCGCGGCGATGCCGGCACCGATCATCGTGCTCGATGCGCGCTTGCCTGTTGCGGGTGCGGCGGCTTGCTTGCCGGCCTGCGCGGCCGGCTTGCCTGCTGCGGGCGCCGGCGTTTTGCTGCGGGACGATCGCTTGCCAGCATCGGCACCGGATGCGCCGGCGCTTTCGCTGCGCGCGGCACGCGAGGCCGGCGGCGTGGCACTCCCGCTGGCGGACTGGCGCGCGGGATCGGCTGGCGCATCGGCACTCCTGCCGCGGGCGCTGCCGGCGGCGGCGCTCGCTTTGCCGGCGGCGGCCCCGGCGGAAGCAGGCATGCGCTGGGCGTCGGCCGCGGAGCCGCCGCTTGCGGTGGCGCGGCCAGTTGCGGATGCATCGCCCGCGCTGGCTGCAGCCGCTGCGGCAGGAACGCTGGCCGCCGGGGCACTGCCACTGGCGGCGGAAGCGGCAGGCGCGGGGGCGGCTGCGGCGTTTGCGCCGTCGAGGCCAAGCAGCGCCGCGAATTCGGCGATGGACTGGGGCCGGATTTCCGGCCGCACCGCCATGCCGCGGTCGATCGCTTCCAGGAACTGCGTGCTGTAACCGGGCCAGCCGCGCACGGCCAGCGGTTCCAGCGGATCGTTCAGCATGCGCGCCACCGCGGCCGGCGGCGCCTTGCCGGTGATGGCGGCGTACATTACCGCCGACAGCGAATAGATGTCGGTCCACGGCCCCTGGCGCATCGATTCATCGTCCGCATACTGCTCCACCGGCGCGAAGCCCGGCTTCAGGATCACGGTCAACGACTGCGCCATGTCCTGCACGATCTGGCGCGCCGCGCCAAAGTCGAGCAGCACCGGCTGGCCATTCGGCTGGACCATGATGTTTTCGGGCGAGACGTCGCGGTGCAGGATGTGCGCCGCATACAGCACTTCGAGCGCGCCCAGCACCGGCTGCAGCAGGCGCTTGAGCCAGGCCTCAGTCACCAGTTCCGGGTTGTCGCGCACAACGGCCTTGAAGGTGCGCCCTTCGTAATAGCGCATGGCCATGTAGGCCGTGCCATGCAGCTCCCAGAAGCGGTACACCTTGACCAGCGCCGGATGGTCGAACTGCGCCAGCAGGCGCGCTTCGTTGATAAAGCTGCGCAAGCCGGCGCTGAACGCTTCGGCATGGCGCTTGGAGCGCACCGACACCGTATGGTCGGTGGCGCGCGAAGCCAGCGCCGACGGCATGTATTCCTTGACCGCGACGGTGCGCTGCAGCGAGTGGTCGAAGGCGAGATAAACGATGCCGAAGCCGCCCTCCCCGATCACGTCGCGGATTTCGAATTCGGCCAGCCGCGTGCCGACCGGCAGGCTGTTGGGCAGCTCGGCGACCGAGTTCATGGCGCTTCCCCGACAAAGATGGCTTGCGCGCTGTAATTGTCGCGGGCCTTGTGCACCAGGCCCGCGCGCTCGTCGGCCACGGCGCAGATGGCTTCCAGCCACTCCTGCGCGCTGCGCGCTTTCGCCA
The DNA here is from genome assembly GCA_966112955.1 of uncultured Duganella sp. Classification (GTDB taxonomy): domain Bacteria; phylum Pseudomonadota; class Gammaproteobacteria; order Burkholderiales; family Burkholderiaceae_D; genus Rugamonas. Next base: position 3,612 of record CBHWEO010000323.1, read on the forward strand.
GCAGCAATTCCATCTGCGGCTCGGCCACCCACTCCCACAGGCCGTCGGTGCAGATCAGGATGGCGTCGCCGGCCTGCAGCGCCAGGGGCGGCTGCACCGAAGGCGGCACTTCGTTCTCGGTGCCGATGGCGGCGTACAGCACGTTGCGCTTGGGATGGCTGCGCGGATCGGCCCCGGCGGCCAGGCCGGCATCGATCATTTGCTGCACCATGCTGTGGTCGCGCGTGGCCTGCAGCAGGCGGCCGCCGCGGAACAGGTAGATGCGGGTGTCGCCCATGTGCGCCCAGGTCGCCTGCGCGCCAGCGCGGTCCACCAGCGCCAGCGCCACCGTGGCGCTCATGCCTTGCAGGGCCGGGCGCTGCCGCTTGCTGCGCGCCACGGCGATGGCCGCTTCCGCCACCATGGCCGGCGTGGCGTCGGCGCTGAAGTCGGGCCGCTCGCTGAAATTGGACAGCACCGACTGCACCACCGTGCGCGCGGCGATCTCGCCGCCTTCATGGCCGCCCGCGCCGTCGGACACGACGAAGCAGGCCAGTTCGCCGCGCTCGGCGCGGCCAATGGCATCCTGGTTGGATGCGCGTCCGCCGACGGAGGAAACCTCCGCGACGCTGAGCGCCAGGCGCTGGGACAGGTCGGCCATGGTGAATCCTTTATTCCAGTTCGTCCAGGCGGCGCTCGTATGCGCCCAGGAAGGCGTCGCCCAGCGTACCGTGGAAATCGCTCGCGGTGGCTTGGGCCAGGGCGGCGTGCTTGTTGCAATAGCGGTCCCACAGCGCTGCCTTGCGCAGCACCGGCAGCACCGCCCCCAGCGCGCTGCGCGGTGCGCGCGCGGCGATGGCTTCCGGCGCAAGGCGCGCCAGCGCTTCGGCCACGGCGCCTTCCATGCCGGCCATGGCGCATTGCTGGTGGGCCGCCAGGTCGGCAAAGGCGTCTTCCAGCGCTTCCACCGGGCCCATGAAGCCCGGCATCTTCTTGCGCAGCATCTGGGTCAGGGCGGCCTGGCCGTCGGGCAGGAACTTGAGGGGATTGTTGTTGCGCACCACCACCACGGTGGCGTCGGCGTGGATATCGCGCTTGAGTTCAGCGCGCGCTTCCAGCAGCTGGTGGGCGCCGCTGATCGACGTCGCGACCAGTTTGCCCAGCATTTCCATGAATTCCGGCGTCAGTTGCCAGTTCGGTTGCACGCCGGCGCCGCGCTGGAAGGCGGCCATCAGGTTGTCGGCGTTGTTCGGGTCGGTCGCTGTATCGAGCATCGGGGTAGTCTCCTATCCCCTAAGCGTAGCAAAAATGATGCCAGACGGAAACTGCTTAGTGTGAATTGTGCGCGCTGCCGGTCAGGAATAGCACGATTGCAACACCGAGCGCGATCAGCAGCACTTGCGGGATGGTTTCGCGCATGGTGGCGCGGCGCTGCATTTGCGGCATCAGGTCGCTCACGGCGATGTAGATGAAGCCGGAAGAGGCGAACACCAGCACGAAGGGGATCAGGTTGGTGGCCTTGTCCAGCGTGTAATAGCCGAGCAGGCCGCCGGCCACGGCCAGCAGGCTGCAAAGCAGGTTGTAGACGTAGGCGCGGGTGCGCGAGAAGCCGGCGTTGAGCAGCACGATGAAGTCGCCGATTTCCTGCGGGATTTCATGGGC
>CBHWEO010000324.1:0-5218 GCA_966112955.1 uncultured Duganella sp.
CCAAACCCGGGCGTTCTGGTCACTTTTTGGCGGTCTGCCCCCCGGCCCCCCCGACTTTCATTTGCGCAGTGGCGTGGAACGGATGGCGACGAACTCCCAGCCGTCGGGGACGGGCTTGAGCAGCGTCACGGTAAAGAATTCGCGCACCACGCGCTTGCCCTTTTCCTGGTCCGGCATTTCGAGGTAGACGTCGGTGTCGGCGGCATACAGGTCGCCGATGCGCACGATGCGGCGCACCTCCGTGCGGTGGGTCAGGCCGGGCGGCAGCTTGCTGAAGGAGTTGCTGAAGTAGTCGAGGATTGCGGCCTTGCCGGTCAGGAAGGTGCCACCGATCGAGGCGGTGGCGGTGTCGTTGTAGTGCGCGGCCATCGTTTTCGCGTCGCGCTCATTCCAGGCCTTGTCGGCGGATCGGGCGACCGCTTCCAGCGATTCGGTCAGCGGCCGGTCCAGGCCTGCCGCCTCAACGGCGCCGGCGACGCCGGCAGCGAGTGCGAGGACAACGGTTGCAAAGAGTTGCTTCATTGTTATGCTCCGGTGGGTTGTGAGAGAATCGCCATCGTGCAGCGGCAACCCGGCCGCTTCATAGCCGTTTTTCGCCAACCTCACGCCGATTTCGCCAACGCCACAGCACATGCAGTTCACGAATCGCCAAACGCAGTTCGCCTTGCAGGCCGCCATTGTGCTGGCCCTGGGCGTATTCCTGGCCATGGCGGGGCCGTTCGGCACTTACGGCGACCTGGCGGCCGTTCCACGCTATGGCTATTGGGTCGGCTTGTGCTTTTTCGGCTACGGCAGCATTGCGGTGGCCGCGCAAGCCATGCGGGCACTGGGCCGGACGGATGGCGCGTCCGCCGTCGCGGTGGTCGCCCTCGCCTCCGCGCTACCCACCACCTTTGCCGTCGCCTGGGTCGAACAGTTGCTGCGGCTCGATCACGCCGTGCCGCTGCAAGTCATGCCGCGCGTGTACGGCTCGGTAGCCGCCATCCAGGCGCTGATGCTGTTGTTATTGACGCGCATGCGGCTCTCCCTCGAGCCTCTGCTTTTCGCGGGGCGCGCCGCCACACCCGCGCCGCCGTCGCCAACGGGTGTGCCGGCTGGCTTCCTGTCCCGGATCCCGCCCCACCTGGGCAGCAAGTTGCTTGCCCTCCAGGCCGAGGATCATTACCTGCGCGTGATAACAGACCTGGGGTCGGCACTACTCCTGATGCGCCTCGCGGACGCGATGCGCGAGCTGCCGCCGGAATTGGGCATGCAAGTCCACCGCAGTTGGTGGATCGCGTATGAAGCAGCGAGGGAAATCGGGAAGGAAGCAGGCCGCATGAACTTGCGCCTGCCCGGCGGCATGGAAGTGCCGGTGAGCCGGACCTACCAGGCCGCCGTGAAAGCGGCCCGGTGGCCGAACCTTGATTAGCCAGCGACCAGCTGGCTGGCATCCAGGCCGACGAAGCCGACCAGCTTGACGTCGAAGTCCGCGAAGTTGCCGGACTTGTAGGAGAAGTGCACCAGGGTGGTGTCGGCAACGTTGTCGCCATTGGTGTCGATGGCGCTGATCGCACCGGCCTTCAGGTTGTTGGCGAAGCTCAGGATGTCATTGCTGTCGAAACCGTTGAAGACCAGTGCATTGACGTCGTTATTACCGCGGGTGACGTGGAAATTCGTCACCGGGTTCACAGGCGCTTCGGCGCCAGCGCCGCCGCCTGCCGCCACTTCATTCAGGCCCGCGATGTTCACCACGATTGTCGAATGCGCGGTACCGTCCAACGACGACACCACCAGCGAATCGCTGACGGAATCGCCCGTGTTCAGGGCCTGGACGTTGGCATCGCCATTGCGCAGCGCGTAGCTCCACGCGCCGGTCGCCGCGTCGAAGCTGAAGTCGCCATACGTGCCATGCAGTGCCGCCGCGTCCACGCCGGCGAAAGTGTTTTCACCGGTGTCCACGTCGCTTACAGCCAGGGTGCCGGAAGCGGACAGCACGCCATCTTCCGCCACATTGCCGGTGCCGCTGCCGGAAATCGAAGCCAGGTCATTGGTGCCAACCACGGTCACGGTGACGGTCTTGCTGGCGGTGCCGTCCAGCGAGGTGACCGTCATGGTTTCGGTCTTCTGCTCGCCGCCGCGCAGCGCTTCCACGTTGGCGTCGCCATTGCGCAGCACATAGCTCCACGCGCCGTTGTTGAACGTGAAATCGCCGAACTCGGAGGTAGCGGTCACGCCAGGCTGGAACGCGCTTTCATCGTGGTCCAGGTCATGTACGGCCAGGTTGCCCTGCGCACCGGCGCCATTCTCGATTGCGGTACCGTGGTCATCGCCGTCGATGGTGGCGATGTCGTTGGCGCCGGCGATCTGCAGGGAGACGGTGGCAGTGCTCAGCGCACCGTTGGCCATGCGGATGGTATAGGTGAAGCTGTCAGTGGCCGATTCACCCGCGTGCAGCGATTGCAGGCTGGCGGCGATGCCGCTGGCGTCGTAACCGACGGTGCCGTCGGCATTGATGGTAATGGCCGCGCCGAGCTTCGAAACCGCGCCCAGGACTTTTGGCATGGTGCTGCCCGCCGCCAGGCCGGAAGTCGATTGCAGCAGCGAGTACAGTGCAGCGGAACCCGGGTCGTTGGCCAGCACATTCAGCTTGGCGCTGAGGGCATCTTCGGACAAGCCGGTCTGCAGGGAAGTGAAAGTGTCGTCCTTGGCGGCGCCGGTGTTCTGGGCGACTTTGACGGTGGTGCTGGCTGCCATGTGATTGCTCCTGGAAAGGGGTTGATGTCGCAACCCGGCCGTCTCAGGGAGACCCGTTGGCTTTCCGGCCCCGTATTGCTACGGGTGTGGCAGTACTTCCATTGTGCAATACAAGTGGATTCACCGCAATAAAATTGGCGAATTTCTGTTGGATTGGTGCAAACAACTATTTCTACAAGGCAATGTTATTCGAACGCACAAGTACGGAATCCGGCAAAGATATCGTCGCGTTCGGGCAGGTAGAAATTACGGAATTTGGCGGAGCCCAGCCGGGATGGCGTGGCGAAGGATGCTCCGCGCAGCACCTGGTGCGTGGTGAACCACGGTGCCGAATACTCGCGGTAACGGTCGGCCGAAAAGTCGGGGTAAGGTTCGAACGGTGACGCCGTCCACTCCCACAACTGGCCCCAGCGGAATGCGGGATGGCCATGCAGGGCCGCATATTCCCATTCGATTTCGGTCGGCAGCCGGCGGTTGGCCCAGGCGCAGTACGCTTGCGCCTCATACAGGCAAACATGGCGCACCGGTTCGTGGGCGGACAAGGTGGTGAGCCGGCCGAAGCGCATGGTGCGCCACTGGCCATTGTCGCGCCGCCAGTAGCGCGGCGCCGAACGCTCCTGCCGCAGCAGCCAGTCCGCTCCCGAATTGCTCCAGAATTCGCGGCGCTCGTAGCCCCCATCCTCGACGAAGTCCGCAAACTGGGCATTGGTGACCAGCGTGGCATCCATGCGGAATGAGGCCACGTGGCAGGGATGCGCGTACTTCTCGTTGTCGAAGATGAAGCCGCCGGCGTCGGCCGCACTGCCCAGTTGCAGCGTGCCGCCGGGGAAGGCGATATCGCCCGGTGCGCCGGAAGCGCGCTCGTCGTGGGTCAGGTAGGCCGGCGCCTGCAGGCCCAGCGTCTGCAGGGTGTAGAGGAAGGCTTCGCCGTGCATGTCTTCATGCGCCAGCGCCAGGCGGTAGGGGTATAAAGCCTCGTCCGTGTTCGGCTCGCGCGACAGCTTGTCCAGGACGCGGTCCAGCACTTCGTGACAGTAGGTCTTCACGCCGCCCGTGCTCGGCAGGTCGAGGCTCCAGCGGCTGCGGTGCGGCACCATATTCGAGTCGAACCAGTCGTCGCCCTTGCGCAGCAAGGATGCGTACACGGCATCGGCTGGATGGCTGGAAATCGCTTCGCGCAGGATGAACCACTCGGCGAACCAGGCCGTATGGCCCAGTTCCCACAAGGGCGGATTCACGATGCGCATTTGCGGCACGCGCATCGCCGCATCCATTCCCGCGGCGGCAAAACAATCGAAAAGGCTCAGCGTATAATTGCGCGCAGCCTGCAAGGCGTCGGCAAGTTGCTGTGTACGGGCTGTCCGGAACGAGGCGTGGATGGCGTTCATATTTCGATTGTAGCGATATTTGAGCAAATAAGACCAGTGAGCAAGCAGAGAATCTGCATCGTCAGCCCGGCGCTCGCCCAGGCCAACAATGGCAATTGGCAGACGGCCCGCCGCTGGGCCGAATTCCTCGGCGCGCGCCATGCGGTGGAGATCGCGTCCGACTGGCCCGACGCCGCCGCCCCGGACCTGCTGGTGGCGCTGCATGCCCGCCGCTCGGCAGCACCCCTCGCGCGATTCAGCAGCCTCCACCCGGAGCGGCCATCCATCCTGGTGCTGACCGGCACCGACCTGTATCGGGACATCCACATCGATGCCGACGCCCAGGCTTCGCTGGAGCGTGCCACGGCGCTGGTACTGCTGCAGCCGGCGGGACTATCCGAACTGCCGCCACAACTGCGCGCCAAGGCCCACGTCATCTACCAGTCCGCCCCAGCCCTGCAGCCAGCCGCGCGCGCCGCCGCGCCGCAGCACCACGACATTGTGATGGTAGGCCACCTGCGCGAAGAAAAAGACCCGCGCACCTTCATGCAGGCGGCCGCCCGCCTCACCGCGCCGACGGCGCGCCTGCTGCACATCGGCGGCGCGCTGGATCCCGCGCTGGGCCAAGCTGCCGCCGCGATGCAAGCGGCATCGCACGGCCGCTACCAATGGCTGGGCGCCCTGCCCCACGACGAAACGCGGCGGCGGCTGCAACAGGCGCATGCCATGGCCATCTGCTCCCGCATGGAAGGCGGCGCCAACGTCATCATCGAAGCGGTAACCAGCGGCGTGCCGGTGCTGGCCAGCGACATCAGCGGCAACCGCGGCATGCTGGGCGACGACTACCTCGGCTACTTCCCGCTCGGCGATGCGGCGGCGCTGGCGGCCCTGGCCGACAAGAGCATCAACGATCCAGCCTGGTACGCGGCACTGCAGGCCCAGTGCGCGGCCCGGGCCAGGCTGTTTGCCCCCGACGCCGAGCAGGCAGCCTTGCTCGACTTGGTGGATAATCTGCTCCATACGAACTGAAAGACTCCATCATGAGCACTGAACCAATCAAACTGACTTCCTTCTCCCATGGCGGCGGCTGCGGCTGCAAGATCGCCCCCGGCGTG
>CBHWEO010000325.1:0-5206 GCA_966112955.1 uncultured Duganella sp.
CACGCGCACGGCGGCCAAGGCGGACCAGTACATCCGCATCCGCTCCGGCTCCGACATCCCCTTCCTGTACGGGATGCTATGGCATATCTTCAAGAACGGCTGGGAGGACAAGGAGTACATCGCGGCGCGCGTCTACGGCATGGACAAGGTGCGCGAGGAAGTCGCCAAGTGGACGCCCGACAAGGTGGAAGAAGCCTGCGGTGTGCCGGAAGCGCAAGTGCTGCAGGCGGCGGAAACGATGGCGAAGAACCGGCCCTCCACCGTGGTCTGGTGCATGGGACAGACGCAGCACTCGATCGGCAACGCGATCGTGCGCGCATCGTGCATCCTGCAGCTGGCGCTGGGCAATGTCGGCAAGAGCGGCGGCGGCACGAATATCTTCCGTGGCCACGACAATGTGCAGGGCGCGACCGACGTCGGCCCCAATCCGGATTCGCTGCCGGCCTATTACGGCCTGGCCACCGGCGCCTGGAAACATTGGTGCACCGTGTGGGGCGTCGATTACGAATGGGTCAAGAGCCAGTTCGCCTCCCAGGCCATGATGGAAAAATCCGGCACCACGGTGTCGCGCTGGGTCGATGCCGTGCTCGAGAAAAATGAGCTGATCGACCAGGACAGCAACGTCAAGGCCGTCTTCTACTGGGGCCACGCCCCGAACTCGCAAACGCGCGGGCTGGACATGAAGAAGGCGATGGACAAGCTGGACATGCTGGTGGTGATCGACCCCTATCCCTCCGCCACGGCCGCCATGGCCGCGATGAAGGTGGAAGGGCAGGAAGTCAATCCGAACCGCGCCGTCTACCTGCTGCCGGCGGCCACGCAGTTCGAAACTTCGGGTTCGGTGACGGCGTCCAACCGCTCGATACAGTGGCGCGAAAAGGTGATTGAACCGCTGTTCGAATCGCGTACCGACCACATGATCATGTACCAGCTGGCCGAGAAGCTGGGCTTCGGCAAGCAACTGGTCGCCAAGCTGAAACTGGTGCCCGGCAAGGGCGGCATGATGGAGCCGGAGCCGGAATCGATGCTGCGCGAAATCAACCGCGGCAGCTGGACCATCGGCTACACGGGCCAGTCGCCGGAACGCCTGAAGGCGCATATGCGCAATATGCACATGTTCGACGTGAAGACCTTGCGCTGCAAGGGCGGCAAGGATGCGGAAACCGGCTATGACCTGACCGGCGACTATTTCGGCCTGCCGTGGCCTTGCTACGGCACGCCGGAACTCAAGCATCCCGGCTCGGCCAACCTGTACGACAACAGCCGGCACGTGATGGATGGCGGCGGCAACTTCCGCGCCAATTTCGGCGTGGAGCGCGACGGCGTCAACCTGCTGGCGGAGGACGGCTCCCACTCCAAGGACGCCGACATCACGACCGGCTACCCCGAGTTCGATCATGTGCTGATGAAGAAGCTGGGCTGGTGGGATGAGCTGACCGATACCGAAAAGGCGGCCGCCGAGGGCAAGAACTGGAAGACCGACCTGTCCGGCGGCATCCAGCGCGTGTGCCTGAAGGTGCACGGCGTGCACCCCTTCGGCAACGCCAAGGCCCGTGCGGTGGTGTGGAACTTCCCCGATCCCGTCCCGCTGCACCGCGAGCCGTTGTTCGGCACGCGGCCGGACCTGGTGGCCAAGTATCCGACGCACGAAGACAAGAAGGCCTTCTGGCGCATGCCGACGCTGTACAAGACGGTGCAGCAGAAGGCGTTGGACGATGGCCTGGCGAAGAAATTCCCGATCATCCTGACCTCCGGGCGCCTGGTGGAATACGAAGGCGGGGGCGAGGAAACGCGCTCCAATCCCTGGCTGGCCGAGCTGCAGCAGGAGAACTTCGTCGAGATCAACCCGAAGGCGGCATCCGATCGCGGCATCCGCAATGGCGACTATGTGATCGTTTCGACCCCGACGGGTGCGCGCATCAAGGTGAGGGCACTGGTCACGCAGCGCGTCGGCGAGGACACGGCCTTCATTCCCTTCCACTTCTCCGGCTGGTGGCAGGGCAAGGACCTGCTGGAGTATTACCCGGAAGGCGCGGCGCCTGTGGTGCGCGGCGAGGCCGTCAACACGGCCACCACCTACGGCTATGACTCGGTCACCATGATGCAGGAGACCAAGACGACCATTTGCAATATCGAACGCTTCGCGGGCTGAGGGGATTGCCATGGCACGGATGAAATTCATTTGCGACACGGAGCGCTGCATCGAGTGCAACGCCTGTGCGACGGCGTGCAAGAACGAGCACGAAGTGCCCTGGGGCGTGAACCGGCGCCGTGTGGTGACCATCAACGATGGCATCATCGGGCAGGAGAAGTCGGTCTCGGTGGCCTGCATGCATTGCTCCGATGCGCCGTGCATGGCAGTGTGCCCCGTGGACGTGTTCTATCGGACGGAAGAAGGCGTGGTGCTGCATAACAAGGACGGCTGCATCGGCTGCGGCTACTGCTCCTATGCCTGCCCGTTCGGCGCGCCGCAATTCCCTTCCAACGGGACTTTCGGCCTGCGCGGCAAGATGGACAAGTGCACCTTCTGCGCTGGCGGCCCGGAGGAAAACGGTTCGCAGGCGGAGTTCGAGAAATATGGGCGCAACCGCCTGGCCGAGGGTAAGCTGCCGGCCTGCGCGGAAATGTGTTCGACCAAGGCCCTGCTGGGCGGCGATGGCGACGTGGTGGCGGACATCTTCCGCACCCGCGTGGTCACGCGCGGCAAGGGCAGCGAGGTGTGGGGCTGGGGCACCGCATATGGCAAACCGGAGGCCAAATCATGAGATACCTGTCCATTGCGCTGTCGTTGCCGATGGTGCTGGCGCTGGCGGGCTGCGGCGAGGTGTCGCAGTCCAAGCAGGGCAGTGCCGTCAACCGCGGCGACGAGCCGGCCTACAAGGGTGCGCGCACGGCGCAGGTGGCCAAGGGCTGGACGCCGGGCGACAAGGCGGCCTGGGACCGGCAGGTGCGCGAACGCGGCCAGCTGCAGAATGAGTACGTGAAGACCAACCGTTAGGGAGGGCCGCCATGAAACGATGGTTGGCAATGCTGGCCATGGCGCTTGCCGCCAGCGCATCGCTCGCCGCCGACGCGCCCGCGCCGCGCCAGCAGGACGCCGCTGCTCCTGCTGCCGTTCCCGCGGGCGCCGCGCCGCGCGTGGAACCGGTCGACATCCTGAAGCAGAACCAGGCCGAGCGCTCGCGCGACCAGCCTGGCAACAACGCGCCCGTGTGGCGCAAGGTGGTGGCGGGGGAGGCGCATTACAGCAGCCTGCCTTACCCCGAGTCCGGCGTGCTGATCCAGGCCAAGGCCCAGCTCCCCGGCCAGCCGGTGCCGACCACCGCCGGCGAAGCCTGGCGCCGCTTCCGCAACGGTCCCATGATGACCATTGGCGGCTGGCTGATCCTGGCCGTGCTGGCCATCATCGCCGGCATGTATTTCATCGGCGGCCCGATCAAGGTTCATTCGCCGCCCACCGGCCGCAGGATCCAGCGCTTCACGCCGCTGGAACGCTTCGTGCACTGGTCCACTGCCATCACCTTCGTCCTGCTGGCGGTCTCCGGCCTGTGCATGATGTTCGGTAAATTCGTCCTGATGCCCATCATCGGCCATGCCCTGTTCGGCTACCTCACTTACGCGCTGAAGACCCTCCACAATTTTGTCGGCCCCCTGTTCACGGTCTCGCTGCTGGCCACCTTCGCCATCTTCGTGAAGGACAATTTCCCCATTGCTGCCGATGCCACCTGGCTGGCCCGCCTGGGCCGCCACCATCCGCCGGCCGGCCGCTTCAATGCGGGCGAAAAGCTGTGGTTCTGGGGCGGCGTTACCGTGCTTGGCCTGGCAGCGAGCGGTTCCGGCTTCGTGCTCGACAAGCTGGTGCCGAATCTGGAATACACGCGCTTCATGATGCAGGGCGCGAACCTGCTGCACATCACCGCCACCGTGCTGATGATGGGCTTCGCCCTTGGCCACATCTACCTTGGCACCATCGGCATGGAAGGCGCGTACCAGGCCATGCGCGAAGGCTATGTGGACGACGCCTGGGCGCGCGAGCACCACGATATCTGGTACCAGCAGGTGGTGGAAGGAAGGGTGCCGCGCGTGCGCGCCCCCGAGCATGACGGCGATACGGTGCCGCCGCCCGCGCCCAAGACGATTTGAGGAGCAAGGCCATGAACAAACCGCTACTCGCACTGGTGCTGCTGGCAGGAGCCGGCATCGCGCACGCCAAGCTGCCGGCGCCGACCGAAGAACAGAAGCTTGCCGCTGCCGCCGCCAAGGACAAGGCCGCCTGGAGCGACAAGGTCGCGGCGTACAAACTCTGCCTGGCCCAGGACCGGGTCGCGGCTTATTACTTCAAGAAGAAAGGAGGCGGCGGCAAGCCTTCGGCTGCGCTGCCGCCATGCAGCGACCCTGGGCCGTTCGTGGCCCAGGTGGCCGCCACCAAGGAGGTTGGCGTGGCCGATTCGAAGCCCGTCCCCGAGGCAGGCAAAAAGAAATAGGCATGGAAAAACCCGCCGCAGCGGGTTTCCACGGGGGGATGTGGTTGCGGCTTAGCCGAGCTTGTCGTTCTTACGACGGGAAGCCAGGCCCAGCAGGCCAACGCCTACCAGCAGCATCGCATAGGTAGCTGGTTCCGGAATCGGAGCAGCCAGGTTCAGGTTACCTGCATACGAACCGCCCATGCCTGCGATGGCGGTGCTGCCGGTGACCGTGAAGCCGAAGTTACCGGACATCAGGGCATCGACTGGGTAGAACTCGATGCCGGACGATGTGTCGAACACTGTGCCCAGGTTGGTGTGGGTGCTGTCGTCCTCGACCTTGAAGAACTGGATGCCAGTGATGCCATAGTTTGCCAGGCGTGCAGCATCGATCCAGGTCTTACCGACCACGACGGTACCGCTGGCATAGCTGGCATTGGTATCCACCGAGAACAGGTAAGTGTCGATATAGTCGCCAGGCGTAGCGTGCAATGCGCCAAAGATGGCATTGCCTGCGCTATCGAAGGTCAAAGTCGTCTGCGCCATGGCGCCGGAGCTGGCGAACAGCCCGGCGGATAGCATCAGTGTGCCGGCTACCTTGCTAAGAAACGCTTTCTTCATGTTAATACCCCTTGAGATAGTGTTGTTGTGAAGGTGAAGCGGTATTTTGTTAGCGCGCAAGAGATTGCTTGGTTATATCGACAGTGGCCTGCTGAAAACATAACCTTTCCTGCTTGCCAACG
>CBHWEO010000326.1:0-5206 GCA_966112955.1 uncultured Duganella sp.
CCGATCGAAGCGGGCATCGTGTCCCGTTCCATCGAATCCGCGCAGCGCAAGGTTGAAGCGCGCAACTTCGACATCCGTAAGCAGCTGCTGGAATACGACGACGTCGCCAACGACCAGCGTAAGGTGATCTACGCGCAGCGTAACGAGCTGCTGGAAGCGACCGACATTTCCGACACCATCATGAACCTGCGCCACGGCGTGTTCACCGACCTGGTGCGCCAGTACGTGCCGGAAGAATCGGTGGAAGAGCAGTGGGATGTGCCGGCCCTGCAGAAGGTGCTGGCCAACGAGTGGCTGATCGACGTGCCGCTGGTCGAGATGATGGAGAAGGAATCCAGCATCACCGACGAGGACATCGTCGAGCGCGTGGTGGCGGCAGCCGATGCCGTGTACCAGGCCAAGGTCGATATCGTCTCCAAGGAAGCCTTTGGCGGCTTCGAGCGCAACGTCATGCTGCAGTCGGTGGACACCCACTGGCGCGAGCACCTGGCGGCACTGGACCACCTGCGCCAGGGTATCCACCTGCGCGGCTACGCCCAGAAGAACCCGAAGCAGGAATACAAGCGCGAAGCGTTCGAGCTGTTCGGCCAGATGCTGGACATGATCAAGAACGACGTGATCCGCATGGTGATGATGGTGCGCATCCAGTCGCGCGAAGAAGTCGAGGCGGCAGAAGCGGCCATGAACCAGTCGCACGTGGAAAACGTCCACTACCAGCACGCCGACTTCAACCCGAACGCGGCGCCGGAAGAACTGCTGGCCCCGACCGCAGTACCGAGCACCGATTTCGATAGCAGCCTGTCGATGGGTTACAAGGTCGGCCGCAACGACCCATGCCCATGCGGCAGCGGCAAGAAGTTCAAGGCTTGCCACGGCAAGCTGGCATAAGCCTTCAAGTGCCACACCCCAACGGCCCGGCCGCGCAAGCGCCCGGGCCGTTTTACTTGGTGGCCGCCGTCTGCGGCGATCTCGCTTGGCGTGAGGGCCGTTGGGAGGTCAGGCGCGGCCTGTGGGCCAGGACGACTCGGCCAGCGCGGCGGCGGCGGTGCGCGTCTCCACGCCCAGTTTCGCGAACACCTGCGCCAGGTGTTTGTCGACGGTGCGCGTGCTGGTGCCGAGGATGTCGCCGATATCGCGGTTGGTCTTGCCCTTGCTGACCCAGTGCAGCACTTCGGCTTCGCGTTGGGTCAGGCGGAGCTTCGCCATCAGCGACTGAACCAGCGCGTCATCCGCCTCTTCGCGCAGGACCACGCTCCACTGGACCTGCTCTTCCGCCTCGCCCAGCGTGAAAATAAGGCGCCGCGTGCCGTGGGCAATGACCAGCGGCGCGGCTTCCTCGCCGCAGGAGCGCGCCAGCACGGCGCGCTGCAGCCAGGGCGAGACCTGCGGCGGCAGCGTGGACTTGGGGTGGGCCGGGAAGTAGATGTCCAGCCATTGCCGCGCCAGCGGGGTCTGCCAGATGATGTACTCGTCCGGATCCACCGCCAGCACGGCGTGGCCGAAAGCGTCGAGGGCACTGCGGGCCTGGCTCGCCATGCGCGCGTTCTGCATGTGGGCGCGAATGCGCGCCAGCATTTCGTTCTGGCGTACGGGCTTGGTCACATAGTCGCTGCCTCCGGCCTGGAACGCCCGCGTCACATGCTCGCTCTCCACCGGCCCCGTCATGAAGATCACCGGGATGGCGCGGGTCTGCAGCTGCGCTTTCAGGCGGCGGCAGACCTCGAAGCCGTCCATGCCGGGCATCACGGCATCGAGCAGCACGATGTCGGGCAGCAGGGCCTGTGCCTGCTCCAGTGCGGTGGCGCCATTGCTCGCGACCACCACGGAATAGCCGGATTCGTCGAGCGCGTCGTGCAGCGCCGCCAGGTTTTCGGGCATATCGTCGACCACCAGCACTAACTGGCCCGGAGGACGCTCAGTCGTTTGTGGCATGGGAAGCTCCCTGTGCAAGCAACGCGGGACGTGCAGCGCGTAGTCTTCGATGCTTTCCGATGCGCTGAACCGTTTTGGTGCGTCGGGTTTTCAAGTTTGGTGCGTAGGTATTCATGGGGCGCGTGGTTCTTGCAGGTCACTGTATCGATGCAATTACTATGCCCATCCGATATGGCCGCGACCCCTTGGCGTAACTGGTATGCGTCTTGCTTATTGAATGTGCGGCACGCCGTGCCGCCTTGATCGATCGCAGCAGGATGAGGCATGGCCGATACCGTTCCCGACAATCTGATTGGACTCTGTATGCTGGTGCTCAGCCTGGGCCTGAAGCATGGTTTCGACGCCGACCACCTGGCGACGATCGATGGCCTGGCGCGCTGGAACCTGCCGGCACGGCCGCGCCTGGCGCGCCAGTGCGGGGCCTGGTTTTCGCTTGGCCACGGCGCGGTGGTAGCCGCCACTGCGGTCACGCTCAGCACCCTGGCCGGCTTCTGGCAGCCGCCGGCCTGGCTGGCCCTGTTTGGCGCCTGGGTGTCGATTGCCTGCCTGGCCGGCCTGGGACTGCTGACTGTGCAAGCGTTGCTCCGTACGCCTGCCGGGCAGGTGCTTTCGCCGATTGGGCTGAAGGGCCGCTTCCTGGGCCGTCTCGCCGCGGCATCGGGGCCGGGCGGGGTCGCGCTGGTGGGTGCCCTGTTTGCGCTGTCGTTCGACACGGTCAGCCTGGCCAGCCTGTTTGCGATGGCTGCCGCCCGCTCCGGCGGCTGGCAAACCGCATTATTGCTGGGCGTGTTGTTTACCTTGGGGATGCTGGTGGCAGATGGCGTGCACGGGTTCTGGATTGCTCGCCTGCTGCACCGTAGTGGCGAGGCGGCAGTGCTGGCGTCGCGCATCATGGGCTGGGTGGTGGCGGGAACGAGTTTGCTGGTGGCCGGTTTCGGCCTGCTGAAACTGTCCTCGCCCGCCATCGAGACCTGGAGCGAAGGCAAGGAACTGGGCTTCGGCATGGCGCTGGTGGCGCTGCTTGCCGCCAGCTTCCTGCTGGCCATGATGCTGGTGCGCCTGCGCGCACCGGCGCCATCCGATGCGTCGCCTGGATAGGGTAGCCGCCATGCGCATGGACCTTCCAGCCGTATCCCTGCCATCCTCCTCGTGGCGCGCCAGCCTGGTGCTCGGCTACGGCCACACTGGCGCGGCCACGCGCCTGGTGCGGCGTGAGCACAGTGGCCCATTGCGGGTGCAGAAAGCCTTCTATCCCGAGGGCGAAGCCGTGTGCCACACCATCCTGGTGCATCCGCCGGGCGGCATCGTGGGCGGCGACCAGCTGTCGCTCGACATCGCGGCGGGCGAGGGCGCGCATGCCTTGCTGACCACGCCTGGTGCGGCCAAGTGGTACCGCGCCAACGGCAGGCCGGCGCGCCAGCACGTGCGCATCGCGGTGGCCGACAACGCGCGCCTGGAATGGCTACCGCAGGAAACCATTTTCTACGACGATACCGACGCCCACCTGGTGCAGGAAGTCGACCTGGCCGGCAGTGCGCGCTACATCGGCTGCGACATCCTGTGCTTCGGCCGCAGTGCCAGCGGCGAGCAGTTCGCGCGCGGCTGCGTGCGCCAGCAACTGCAGGTGCGCCAGGAAGGCCGCCTGCTGTGGTGGGACCAGGGCGTGCTGCACGGCGGCAGCAACGCCATGCGCAGCCCGCACGTGCTGGATGGCGCGCACGTTTGTGCCACCCTGCTGGCGGTCGGCAGGGCGCCGGACGCCGGCCTGGTCGCGCAATTGCGCGCACTGGACCCGGCGCTGGGCGTCACCCACCTCAAGTCGCTGCTGGTCGTGCGCTACCTGGGACATGATGCCGAGCAGGCGCGCAGCCTGATGGCGCAGGCTTGGCATGCCCTGCGTCCCGCCTGGATGGGCCGTCCCGCCACCCAACCCCGAATCTGGAATACCTGACATGGATCTCTCACCACGCGAAAAAGACAAGCTGCTGCTCTTTACGGCGGCCCTGCTGGCGGAACGCCGCCGGGCACGCGGCCTCAAACTCAATTACCCGGAAGCGGTGGCCCTGATCAGCGCCGCGATCCTGGAAGGCGCGCGCGACGGCAAGAGCGTGGCGCAGCTGATGTCGGAAGGCACGCAAGTGCTGACGCGCGAGGACGTCATGGAAGGCGTGCCCGAGATGATCCCCGACATCCAGGTCGAAGCCACTTTCCCCGACGGGACCAAGCTGGTCACCGTTCACCAACCTATCGTATGAGGCCGTCATGATTCCCGGCGAATACCTGCTCGACGAAGGCGACATCACCCTCAACGCCGGCCGCGCGACATGCGTGGTGCAGGTGGCCAACACCGGCGACCGCCCGGTGCAGGTCGGGTCGCACTTCCATTTCTTCGAAGTTAACGATGCCCTGCAGTTCGACCGTACCCTGGCGCGCGGCATGCGGCTCGATATCGCGGCCGGCACCGCCGTGCGCTTCGAGCCTGGCCAGCACCGCACGGTGCAGCTGGTGGCGCTGGCCGGGGCGCGCCGCGTGTATGGCTTCAACGCGCGCGTGATGGGTACGCTGGAGGGCGGCGAATAATGGCGACCATCTCGCGCCGCGCCTACGCGGAAATGTTCGGTCCCACCACGGGCGACCGCATCCGCCTGGCGGATACGGCCCTGTTCATCGAAATCGAACACGACTACGCCATCCCCGGCGAAGAGGTGAAGTTCGGCGGCGGCAAGGTGATCCGCGACGGCATGGGCCAAAGCCAGCTGCCGCACCGCGACGTGATGGATACCGTCATCACCAATGCCGTGATCCTGGACCACTGGGGCGTCGTGAAGGCCGATATCGGCGTCAAGGACGGCCATATCGCTGCCATCGGCAAGGCCGGCAACCCGGACATCCAGCCCGGCGTGACCATGGCCATCGGCGGCGCCACCGAGATCATTGCCGGCGAAGGCATGATCGTGACGGCGGGCGGGGTCGATACGCACATCCATTTCATCTGTCCGCAGCAGATCGAGGAAGCCCTGGCATCGGGCGTGACCACCATGATCGGCGGCGGCACCGGCCCGGCGGTCGGCACGGCGGCGACCACCTGCACGCCGGGGCCGTGGCATATCCACGCCATGCTGGCGGCGGCCGATGCCTTCCCGATGAACCTGGGCTTCCTCGGCAAGGGCAATGTCAGCATGCCGCGCCCGCTGGAAGAGCAGGTGGAGGCGGGCGCCATCGGCCTCAAGCTGCACGAGGACTGGGGCAGCACGCCGGCCGCGATCGACAACTG
>CBHWEO010000327.1:0-5201 GCA_966112955.1 uncultured Duganella sp.
CCCGGGCGCGCCGGCACCCGCCGTTCCCGCCAGGCCGGTGGCGCCGCCTGGCGCTGCGGTCCCGGCCGGGCCGGGCGCTCCCGCCGGGTTGCCGGCCGCTAACGGGCCTGCACCGGGCGTGCCGGAAGCGCCTGCGGGGCCGCCAGCGGCTGTCCCGCCAGGGCCGGTGGGCGCAGCACCGCCGGGCGCGCCAGCGGCGGCAGGGGATGCCGGGCTGGCAAGGGTGCTGCTGGCAGCCTGTTGGCGGGCGAGGGCGAGGCGGGCGGCGACGGCTTCTTCCGTCTCTGCAGTTTCAGCTTGCTCGGCGACGAGGCGGCGGGCTGTGTCGAGACGCTCGGCGGCGGCGCGTTCGGCGCGGGTCAGGCCGAGCTGGCTGGCTTCCGCTTGCTGCTGCTGGGCTGCACGGCGCGCGGCGTCGAGCCGGTCAGCCAGCGCTTGCGCGGCGAGGTCCTCTTCGCGCGTGCTTTCCAACTGGCGCACGGCAGCCGCCTGCGCTTCCGCCATACGTTGCTGTTGCGTGTCCTCGAGCCCATTGGATGCCAGCGCCTCACCCGCAACGCGGCGCGTCTCCGCCAACTGGTCCGCCGCGATGCGCTGTTGCGTCGACAGGCTGGCCAGGTTGGGCGATGCCGCAGCGGCGGCACCTTCATCGGTCAACAGCTGCTGCGCCGCAGCTTCCGGCCGCGTGGCCACCGCAGCGTCGGCGATGGCCCGGAAGGCATCGCCCAGCGCCGTCACGGCGCGCCGCGGCGAAGCATTGAACGCGGCCGCCAGCGCGTCCCGGTCGGTCGACAGGGTGCCACCGCTCGCAACGTTGATCCCCGCCTGCCGCAAGGCGGCCTGCTGCGACGTCAGCACCGGCGCCAGCGTGGCCGGCGCGTTGGCGTTGGCATTGTCGACCGCCTGTTGCGCCACGGCCGCAAAGGCCGCCGCGTCGCCGCCGCTGGCGGCCAGTTCGCGCAAACGCCGTTGCGCCAGCACCAGGTTGGACAGGAACAGGCCAAGCGAGGATACGGTTGGCGTCGTGGCGGGCGGCGGGGGCGTGGCGGCGGCGGGCGCGACGCGGTCGCCGGGCGTTGCCGGCGCCGACGCAGCGGCGCCTGACACGGGGTCGATAGGAATCACGCAGCACCTTTCAACAGGGACGGACCCCAGCTTGCCAGAAATCGCCCGCGCGCATCGTTAGCTGGCGCACGGTCGCAGCAGGCGTGCAGCCTTATCGTGACTCTTCCAACCCAACCCAAGCGATGAGGACCCGATCATGGACAACAACATCACCCGCAGCGAGAATCAAACCACCGACCTGCGCGCCGGCCTGCACAGCACAGTCGACAAAGTGGCCGACAACATCAGCAGCCTGAGCGACCGCATGGGCGCCAAGGGCGACCAGCTGAACGCCGCTTACAAGCGTTTCGCCGAAAGCGGCCGCAATTACGTGCGCCAGAGCCCCGGCAAATCGCTGCTGGTGGCCCTGGCCGCCGGTTATGCCGTTTCCAAGCTGCTCGGTTCGCGCAAGCATTGAACCGGGGAGCGCACCGTGCCGACCTCGAAACCTGACCCGGCTAAACGCGGCGCCGCACTGGCCGCGCAATTTCCCTTCAATGCCAACAAGGCGGGCGAGCACGGTGCCGGCATGCCGCCGGCTGGCGCCAGCGCCAGTCCCGGCGACCCCATGGAAACGGCCAGCACGGCCAGCGAAAGCGCCGCGTCGTCCAAGGCCGGCGCCGGCGTGCCGCCGCAAGGCGACAATCCCAACAACGGGCCGCTCGACCGCGTGCGCACCGACGCCGGCGGCCGCCCGCTGAGCACCAACCCGGGCGTGCCCGTCGCCGACAACCAGAATTCGCTCAAGGCCGGCCTGCGCGGCCCGGCGCTGCTGGAAGACTTCATCCTGCGTGAGAAGATCACCCACTTCGATCATGAGCGCATTCCTGAGCGCGTGGTGCATGCGCGCGGCTCGGCGGCGCACGGCTATTTCGAGTGCTACCGCGAACTGTCCGAACTGACGCGCGCCGCGCCGTTCGCCGCCGCGGGCAAGCGTACCCCGGTGTTCGTGCGCTTTTCCACCGTGGCCGGTGAGCGCGGCTCGACCGACACGGCGCGCGACGTGCGCGGCTTCGCCGTCAAGTTCTACACCGACGAAGGCAACTGGGACCTGGTCGGCAACAACATCCCGGTGTTCTTCATCCAGGATGCGATGAAATTCCCCGACCTGGTGCATGCCCTCAAGCCCGAGCCGCACAACGCCATGCCGCAGGCGGCCAGCGCCCACGACACCTTCTGGGATTTCGTGTCGCTGATGCCGGAATCCATGCATATGCTGCTGTGGGTGATGTCGGACCGCGCCATCCCGCGCAGTTACCGCACCATGCAGGGCTTCGGCGTGCACACCTTCCGCATGGTGAACGCGGCCGGGCAGTCGCGCTTCGTCAAGTTCCACTGGCTGCCGAAGCAGGGCACCTATTCGCTGGTGTGGGACGAGGCGGTGCGCATTTCCGGCGCCGATCCCGACTTCCACCGCCGCGACCTGTGGGAAGCCATCGAGATGGGCGAATACCCGGAGTGGGAACTGGCGCTGCAAATCTTCACGGAAGAGGAGGCGGCGGAATTCCCCTTCGATGTGCTGGATCCGACCAAGATCGTGCCGGAGGAACTGGTGCCCCTGCAGCCGGTCGGGCGCATGGTCCTGGACCGCAATCCCGACAACTTCTTCGCCGAGACCGAGCAGGTGGCGTTCTGCGCGGCGCACATCGTTCCCGGCATTGATTTCAGCAACGATCCCCTGTTGGCGGGCCGCATCCACTCCTACGTGGACACGCAGATCAGCCGCCTGGGCGGGCCGAACTTCCACGAGATCCCGATCAACGCCCCCGTCGCCCAGGTGCACAACAACCAGCGCGACGGCATGCACCGCCAGGCCATCCACCGCGGCCGCGTGGCCTACGAGCCGAATTCGCTGGGCGGCGGCTGCCCGTTCCAGGCCGGCCGCATGGGCTTCATGAGCTTCCCGCAGCCGGTGCAGGAAGACAAGGTGCGCGGCAAGCCGGAACTGTTCGCCGACCATTACTCGCAGGCGCGCCTGTTCTGGCAAAGCCAGTCGGCGGCCGAGCAGATGCACATCGCCCACGCCTTCAGCTTCGAGTTAAGCAAGGTGCAGGTGCCGGCCATCCGCGAGCGCACGCTGTCGATGCTGGTGAATGTCGACGCGGCGCTGGCCGATATGGTGGCGCTGCGCCTCGGTACGACGGTGCCGGATCCGCAGCCATTGGCGGCCGGGCGCGAACTGCCAAGCTACCTGCCGTCGCCGGGCCTGTCGCTGATGGCGCGCCCGGGACAGGTGGGCATCCATGGCAGGAAGGTGGCGATCCTGGTGGCGGCCGGCTGCGACGAGGCCATGGTCGACCTGCTGCAAAGCGAACTGGAAGGGCAGGGCGCCGTCACGCGCCTGGTCGGCCCGCACGTCGGCATGGTCGGCGGGCTGGAAGCCGACATGTCGCTGGAGACCGGGCCGTCCGTGCTGTTCGACGCGGTGGTGGTGCCCGATGGCGACGACGCGGCCGATGCGCTGGCGGCCAACGCGCTGGCGGTGGAATTCATCACGCTGCAGTACCGCCATTGCAAGCCGCTGATGGTGATCGGCGCCGGGGCGACCCTGCTGGCGGCGGCCGGCGTGCCGGCCACCTTGCCGGGCGGCGTGCCGGATCCCGGCCTGGTGGGCACGGCGCCCGCCAACCTGAAGGCCGCCCTGGCAGCCTTCGTCACGGCGCTGGCCGGGCCGCGCATCTTCGAACGGGAAACCGATCCGCCGACCATCTGAGGGACGGCCTGCGACTACGGCTACTTGCCGTGCAGCAGGTGGCCGTGGACTTCCGCCGTCAGCTTGTCGATGCGCTCGGCCAGCTGCCTGGTGGCTTCCGTCAGTTCCGTGTTCTGGCGCAGCAGTTCCATCATCTGCGCCGTGTGGCGGGCAGCCTGCTGCGCCAGCGCTTCGCGGTGGCGCGCATCGGCGTCGTTATGGGCCTTGTCGCGTTCCGCCTGGCGCGTCTGCGCCAGCAGGATCAGCGGCGCCGCGTAGGCCGCCTGCAGGCTGAATGCAAGGTTCAGCAGGATGAAGGGATAGCGGTCGAAATGCGCGAGGCCCCAGACGTTGGCGCCGATCCAGACGGCGACAATCAGGGTCTGGGCGCCCAGGAACAGCGGGGTGCCGAAGAAGCGCGCAAACGCTTCCGCCTTCAGGCCGAAGGTGTCGGCGCCGAACGTCTTGCTCAGGTGTTCATGTTCGCGGTGAAAGCGCAGGTGGTCGCTGTCATGGCCGGGCTGTGCGCTCATGGCTGGTCCTGGTCGACGGGGATGAACAGTTCGCAGGCGAAGGCGCCCGTCTGCGGGTCGGTGCGGAAGTCGGCCGCGTAACGCTCGAAGCAGGGACCGGGGCGCGCCTTCAGCCCCGCGGCGGGCAAGGCCTGGGCATAGAAGGCTTGCCAGGCGTCGCCGATGCCGGCCGAGGGGCCATGGTAGTCGGCCACCGCGTAGCGGCCGCCGGCAATGGTCCCCAGCGTGGCGGGCGGAGGCGCCGCGTCGTCGTGGCCGACTTCGACGCAGGCATCGTAGCGGCACTGTTCGGGCGGCGCGCTGCCCGGGTCATCCAACGCCACGCCATAGGTCACGCGGCCCATCAGGCCGTGCTGCTGCAGCCATGGCGCCACCACATCGCGCCAGAATTCGCCCAGCGCCGGGCCGAAGGGACCGGTGTGGCGCAGGCAGGCCACGCGGACCGGTTCGATGTCGACAACGCGTACTTGCATGGCAGTCCTCCTATTCGGCAACAGGCGCCGGCGCGTGCTTGTGTGGCTTGCGCACCTTGCGCACCAGGCGCTTGAACAGGTGCTCGGCATCGTCCACGTAGGTGAACACGGCCGGCACCACCAGCAGCGACAGCAGGGTGGAAGTAATCAGGCCGCCGATCACGGCGATCGCCATCGGCGAGCGGAAGCTCGGGTCGGCGCCCCAGCCCAGGGCCAGCGGCATCATGCCGGCGCCCATGGCGATGGTGGTCATCAGGATCGGGCGGCTGCGCTTGTGGCAGGCGTCGACCAGGGCATCGAAGCGGCTCATGCCTTCCTCGCGCGCCAGGATGGCGTAGTCCACCAGCAGGATCGAGTTCTTGGTCACGATCCCCATCAGCATGATCAGGCCGATCATGG
>CBHWEO010000328.1:0-5170 GCA_966112955.1 uncultured Duganella sp.
TCCATCGTGGCGTGGTTCTGGTGCGGGTAGCTGTAGACGGCTTCGATCTTGCGGTGGGCGCTGGCCAGGGCGGCCTTGGCGTCGCCATTGCTGTTGCCGACGGCGGCATCGGGCGCGTCCAGGCCGGCCTTGATCCAGGCGGCGGTGTCCTTGCTGTTCATGCCGGCGTTGGGGCCTTTGTCCCATTCGATCGGCAGCGCGTCGAGGGCGCTGCGGGCGCGCCACCAGGTGTCGGCCACCACGGCCACGGCGCTGTCGCCGACCTGCAGCACTTTCTTCACGCCGGGCTTGTTGGCGATGGCGGCGGCGTCGAAACTCTTCACCTTGCCGCCGAAGACGGGGCAATCCTTGATCGCGGCGTTCAGCATGCCGGGCAGCTTCAGGTCCATGCCGTAGACTTGCTTGCCGGTGGTCTTGTCGACCGTATCCAGGCGCGCCAGGCGTTTGCCGGCCAGCTTCCACTCTTTCGGGTCTTTCAGCTTGATGTCGGCGGCGGCGGGCGCCTGCAGTTTGCCGGCGGCATCGGCCACGCGGCCGTAGCTGGTCGTTCGGCCGGACGGGGTGTGGGTGATCACGCTCTTCGCGGCCGTGCATTCGGCGGCGGGCACGCCCCATTGCGCGGCGGCGGCCTGCACCAGCATCATGCGGGCCGCGGCGCCGCCCTTGCGGACGTATTCGTGCGATTCGCGCACGCCGCGGCTGCCACCGGTGGAGAAGCTGCCCCATACGCGGTTGCGCGCCAGGTGGCGGGCGGGCGAAGGGTATTCGGTGGTGACCTTGCTCCAGTCGCCATCCAGTTCTTCCACCACCAGCTGCGCCAGGCCGGTCAGCGTGCCCTGGCCCATTTCGGAGCGGGCGATGCGCACCACGATGGTGTCGTCCGGCTTGACGACGACCCAGGCGTTGATCTCGGGCGAGTCTGTGGGCGCGGCGGCGGGCGCCTGCTGCGCTTCAGCGAACGGGATGTGGAAGCCGAACATCAGGCCGGCGGTGGCGCCGAGCGAGCGGCCGATGAAGCCGCGGCGGGTCATCACGGTGCTCATGCCTTGCTCCCTTCCACGATGTCCAGTCCCGCGGTCTTGATGTCGCCGCCTTTGGCCACCACGTGGATCGCCTTGCGCACGCGGTTGTAAGTGCCGCAGCGGCAGATATTGGTCATGGCGGCGTCGATGTCGGCGTCGGTCGGGTGCTTCTTCTGTTTCAGCAGGGCGGCGGCGGCCATGATCATGCCGGACTGGCAGAAGCCGCATTGCGGCACGTCGAGCGCGGCCCAGGCTTTCTGCACGGGGTGGCTGCCGTCGGGGCTCAGGCCTTCGATGGTGACGATCTTCTGGCTGGCCGTGACGGTGGAGACCGGCCGCACGCAGCTGCGCGTCGGTTCGCCGTCAATGTGCACCGTACAGGCGCCGCATTGCGCCACCCCGCAGCCGTATTTGGTGCCGGTCAGGCCCAGTTGTTCGCGGATCACCCACAACAGCGGGGTGTCTTCTTCGGCCTCGAATTCGCGTACCTGGCCATTGACGTGCAATTTCATTTCCTGCCTCCGGGGAATGGGTGGGATGTGAACTCGCGAAATATTACTCCGCTTTCAGCTGTCCGGTATTCGTTATGGCAATTTTGACCTAGGTCAAAGATTTTGCTGCGACGCATCAATAGACTTTCACATACCAAATCTCAATGACCAAACGAAAGAGGTAGTGAAATGAAGAAAGCGATTTTGGCAGTCATCCTGGGTGGCCTGGCAATGAATGCAATGGCAGCGGATTCGCCATGGCTGGTGCGCGCACGCGCCGTGCACATCAACCCGGCCGACAAGTCCGACCCGGTGGGCGGCGTGGGCGCTTCCGACCGCATCAGCGTCAGCGACAAGACCATCCCGGAAGTGGACATCTCCTATTTCGTGACCCCGAATATTGCCGCCGAACTGGTGCTGACTTATCCGCAAAAGCATGACGTCTACCTGGACGGCAAGGCCATCGGTACCTTCAAGCACCTGCCGCCGACCCTGCTGGCGCAGTACCACTTCACCCCATCGTCGCAGTTCAGCCCTTACGTTGGCGTGGGCGTGAACTGGACCACCTTCTCCAACAACAAGATCCTGAACGGCACCGGCAGCCTGGAACATGACAGCCTGGGCCTGGCCGTGCAAGCCGGCGCGGACTTCAAGCTGGACAAGAACTGGTCGCTCAACGTCGACATCAAGAAAGTGCAGATCCGCAGCGACGTGATGATTTCCGGCGCCAAGGTCAGCAAGGCGAAGGTGGATCCGGTGCTGTTCGGCGTAGGCGTCGGCTACCGCTTCTAATCGTCGAACAGGCCGCCCTGCACTTCCGCGCGCAGCTCCCGGGCCAGCGCGCGGCGGCGCGGGTCGGTGGCGAAATAGCCGATATCGACGGCGACGCCTTTCGATTCCAGGTGGATCAGGTCGCTGGGGTGATCGGGCATGCGCAGCCGCAGGAAGTACAGTTCCAGCTGCGTCACGCTCATCTTGCCGGCGGAGACTTTTTCCACCAGAAGCTTGCCGTTGGCAAGCACGATATGTTCATAGTCCGTGGCAAGGCGGGCGAAGTAGAGGAAGGCGGCCGCCACGGCCGTCATTTCCAGCACGGTGAAGAACAGCACCTGCCACATGCCGATCATCAGGAAGCCTGTTGCGACCGCAAACGAGAACAGGCACATCAGGCCATAAGCCAAGGCCATCTGCTGGGGCGACAATGAGCAATTGCGCCGCAGCAGCCATTCCCTGCGTTCCCTGAGCAAGTCGCGTTTCATGCGCCTATTCTAGGCACATCTTGCGGGCAATTGCAAAGCATCCACATTTGTCACGCTGGTGCCTGACCCCAGGGGTGACAAAAGTTGCGGCTCGGTACGGGGGAGGGTGAAGATGAAGGTGGCGCCTTCGCCGGGCTTGCTGCGCGCGGTCAGGGTGCCGCCGTGGGCTTCGGCCAGCTGGCGCGAAATGTAGAGGCCCAGGCCGAGCCCGGCGGGCATGCCTTCCATCTTGCCGCGCTCGAAGGGTTCGAAGATCTTCGGCAGCACTTCTTCGGGGATGCCGGTGCCCTGGTCGATCACTTCGATGCGGGCATTCTGGCTGTCGGCGTGCAGCCGCACGTCGACCGGCTTGCCGCCGCCATAGCGCAGGGCATTGTTGATCAGGTTGATGATCACCTGCTCCACGCGGAATTCGTCCCAGCAGCCGGCCACCGGCTGCACGATGGCCAGGCGCAGTTCGCTGCCCATGTCGGCCGCCTGGTGCGACAGGTCGCCGACGATGCGCTGCAGCAGCGCTTCCAGGTCGACCCGGCCCGGGCGGATCGAGAGCTTGCCGGCGCGGATGCGCGAGACGTCCAGCATGTCGTCGATCAGGCGCACCATGGCGTGGATCTGCCGCATGTCGCGCGCCACCATGCGCTCCAGCTGCTCGGGCGCGAAGTGGTCCATATTGCCGCGCTCCAGCTGCAGCTTGCGCATCTGCGCTTCCAGGTACAGGGTGTTGAGCGGGGTGCGCAGCTCGTGCGCCACCATGGACATGAACTGGTCGCGCATGTCCAGCGCGCGCTGCAGTTCCTGCTGCACGGCGTTCAGTTCGCGCACCGTGGCGTCGCGCTGTTCGACCACCTTCTGCACCGACTGCTTCTGCTTGTACAGGTCGACGAACACATTGACCTTGCTGCGCACCGCTTCCGCATCCAGCGGTTTGTAGAGGAAGTCCACCGCGCCCGCCTCGTAGCCCTTGAAGGCGTAATTCAGTTCGCGCCCCGCCGCGCTGACGAAGACGATGGGGATGTGGCAGGTCTTGCCGGTGCCGCGCATCAGTTCGGCCAGCTCGAAGCCGTCCATGCCGGGCATCTGCACGTCGATGATGGCCAGCGCGAAATCGTGTTCCAGCAGCAGGGCCAGGGCTTCTTCGCCGGTGCGGGCCTGGTAGATCATGCGGTCGTCGGCACGCACCAGGGCGCTCAGTGCCCGCAGGTTTTCCGGCAGGTCGTCCACCAGCAGGACATTGGTCAGTTCCATCAGTGCGTCTCCAACAGCAGCAATAGTCGCTTGATTCGTTCCAGCGGCAGCACCATGTCGGGCGGGCGCAGGCGGATCGCTTCCATCGGCATCGCTTGCACGTCCGCTTCCTGCGGGTCCTGCACGATGGTCAGTCCGCCTGCCCTGCCGATGGCCGCCATGCCCGCCGCGCCGTCTTCATTGGCGCCCGTCAGCAGGATGCCCGCCAGCCGCGGGCCATAGGCATCCGCCGCCGTCTCCATGGTGATGTCGATGGCGGGACGGGCAAAATGCAAGGGCGCATCGCAACTCAATGAGAAGCTACGCTCATTTTCCAGCAGCAGGTGGTAACCGGCCGGTGCGAAATAAAGAGTACCCGGAATGATAGTTTCCTTGTCGCCCGCTTCGCGCACCGGCACCTGCACCCGCTGCTGGAACACTTCCACCAGCTGGTTCTGGCGACCACTTCTTACATGCAGCACGACGACTATCGGTAAGCGGTAGCCGCGCGGCAAGGCCGGCAGCATCTGCAGCAGGGCGCTCACCCCGCCGGCGGAGGCACCGATCACCACGGCCTCGGTGCTGCGGCCGCGTACCGCCAGTTCCAGCGCGGGGTCGGGGTCCATTATTTTTTCCTGAACAGGCGCTCGCGCTTGACGATCGTCTCAAACTTGGGGGCGTAGGCGGAAAAGTCGATGCTTTCCTTGGTGCCCAGGCCCAGGAAACCGCGGTGGCACAGCGAGTCGTGGAACAGCCCGAGCGCCCTTTCCTGCAGCTTCCTGTTGAAATAGATCATCACATTGCGGCAGCTGATGAACTGGGTTTCGGCGAATACCGCATCGGTGGCCAGGCTATGGTCGGCAAAGGTGACGTTCTCGCACAGGGAGCGGTCGAACAGGGCCGCGTTGTAGGCGGCCGTGTAGTAGTCGGAGAAGGCGCGGCGCCCGCCGGCGGCCTGGTAGTTGGCCGTGTAGGTGCGCATGTTCTCGAGCGGGAAGACACCCTTGCGGGCCTTTTCCAGCGATTGCGGGTTGATGTCGGTGGCGTAGATGATGCTGCGCTCCAGCAGGCCTTCCTCCTTCAGCAGGATGGCCAGGGAATACACTTCCTCGCCAGTGCTGCAGCCGGCCACCCAGATCTTCAGCGAGGGGTAGGTGCCCAGCACCGGCATCAC
>CBHWEO010000329.1:0-5086 GCA_966112955.1 uncultured Duganella sp.
AGGCCGACAAGGTGCCGGACGATTACCGCCGCCGCCAGACGCTGAAGAACTGCGAACGCTACATCACGCCGGAACTGAAGGCCTTCGAAGACAAGGCGCTGTCGGCGCAGGACCGCGCCCTGGCGCGCGAGAAAATGCTGTACGACGAACTGCTGGGCGCACTGGCGCCCTTCATCGGCACCCTGCAAGGGATCGCCCAGGCGCTGGCCCAGGTCGACACCCTGTGCGCACTGGCCGAGCATGCGCTGCGCAACAACTGGTGCGCGCCGCAGCTGGTGGCCGAGCCCTGCATCCATATCGTGGAAGGCCGCCACCCGGTGGTGGAAAACCAGATCGAGCGCTTCATCGCCAACGACTGCAAGCTGCTGGCCGAACGCCGCCTGCTGCTGATCACCGGCCCGAACATGGGCGGTAAATCGACTTTCATGCGCCAGGTGGCCCTGATTACCCTGCTGGCCTATGTCGGCAGCTATGTGCCGGCCGCCAGCGCGACCATCGGCCCGATCGACCGTGTGTTCACCCGTATCGGCGCCACCGACGACCTGGCCGGCGGCCGTTCCACCTTCATGGTCGAAATGACGGAAGCGGCCACCATCCTGAACGGCGCCACCGAGCATTCGCTGGTGCTGATGGATGAAATCGGCCGCGGCACCTCGACCTTCGACGGCCTGGCGCTCGCCTGGGCCATCGCGCGCCACCTGATCGAGACCAGCCGCAGCTTCACGCTGTTCGCCACCCACTACTTCGAGCTGACCCAATTGCCGGAAGCGCATCCGACCGCCGCCAACGTGCACCTGTCGGCGGTGGAGCACAAGGATTCCATCGTCTTCCTGCACGCGGTGCAGAACGGTCCCGCTTCGCAAAGCTACGGCTTGCAGGTGGCGCAACTGGCCGGCGTGCCGCAGCAGGTGATCAAGGCCGCGCGCAAGCACTTGGCGCGGCTGGAAGCGCAGGCGCTCGACGCCACGCCGCAGCTGGACCTGTTCGCGGCGCCGGCGGCCGATGCCAACGACGATGCGGTCGACAGCGCGCCGCCCGCCGCCGACCCGCGCGCCGGGGAATTGCTGGCCGCGCTGGAGGATATCGATCCCGACGCCATGACCCCGCGCGAAGCGCTGGACCGCCTGTACCAGCTGAAGCGCCTGGCGCAGGCATGAACCGCGCGGCAGCCCAGCCCAGGACCGCCCGGCGCGGCGCCCAACCGGTGCCGCGCCGGGGCGCGCTGCGCCTGTTGGCCGCCGCGTCGGTGCTGCTCGCGGCGTCGCTGGCCGCCCCGCCCGTGCTGGCGCGCCATGACAAGCCGGCCCAGCGCAAGGGCGAGTTCACGGTCGCCCTGCTCGGCCACAACTTCCGCAACGATGGCAGCGATGCCGAGTTCCGGCGCCTGCTGGCTGAAGCGGGCCACGCCGACCCGGCGTTCATCATCGCGACCGGCATCAAGTCCGCCAGCGAAGCGTGCAGCGACAGCCTGTATGAAGAGCGGCGCGACATGATGAACGGCGCCGAACGGCCGCTGGTGCTGCTGCCGGCCGGCAGCGACTGGGCCGACTGCCGCAACGCCAACGGCACATCAAACGCCGTGGAACGACTGAACCGCATCCGCGAACTGTTCTTCCCCGAACCGGAATCGCTGGGAGCGCGCAAGCTGTCCGTGAACCGCCAGTCTGCCATCCCCAAGTTCCGCGACTACGCCGAAAACGCCTACTGGGAGTACGGCAACGTGTTGTTCGTCACCCTCAACGTCCCCGCCAGGAACAACCACTATCTCACCGAAGCGGGACGCAACAGCGAGTACGAAGACCGCATGGTCGCCAACCGCGCCTGGCTGCACCGCGTCTTCCTGACCGCCAAGCGCAAGAAGCTGCCCGGCATGGTGCTGGTGATGGATGGCGACATCGGCGCCCATATCGAGCAGGGATTCTTTGCCCGCCTGGCGCAGAAGCGGGATGGCTTTACCGAGATCCGGCGCCTGCTGCGCTCGCAGGCCGACAAGTATCCTGGCAAGCTGCTGCTGGTGGATAACCGCAAGCAGGACAAGGCGGCGACAGCCATCGAATGGAACCGGAATATCGGGCACCTGGCCCTGGGCCCCGAATGGGTGGCGCTGCGCGTGGCGCCGGGCAGTCCCGCGCTGTTCGCCCTCGGCAGCGACTGAGGTGAAAAAAAGCCCCGCGCTGGCGGGGCCTGGTTCTTAGTGGATCGGATGGCTACGGAAGTGGTCGCCCTCTTCGCCTTCATCGTCCTCGTCGTGGTGGTGATGGCCATGCGGGCCATGCACGTGTTCGTGGGCGATCTCCTCCTCGGTGGCGGCGCGCACGTCCACCACTTTCAGGTCGAAGCGCAGGGCCATGCCGGCCAGCGGATGGTTGCCGTCCAGGACCACCTTGTCTTCCGCGATTTCGGTCACGGTGAAGATCATGGCATCTTCTTCCTCGCCGCCTTCCGGCAAGCCTTCGAACTGCATGCCGACTTCCAGCGGCTCCGGCAGGCGGGCGCGCTCTTCCACTTTCAGCAGGTTCGGGTCGTAATCGCCAAAGGCGTCTTCCGGCTCAATCTGGATCGTGTTCGCATAGCCCACTTCCTTGCCGTCCAGCTCTTCTTCGATCTTCGGCAGGGTGTTCTCGTAGCCACCGTGCAGGTAGACCATCGGCTGGCGACCGTCTTCGATCAGGTTGTTCTGCGCGTCGGACAGTTTGTACTCCACTGTCACAACGGTATTTTTGGCGATCTTCATTGAGCTTCCTTTCATATCTAAGCTGGGGCGATTATACCGCTTGCTATAATCGCGCCATGAAAAAACTGACACTCCTGGGCGGCATCACGCCCGAACAATTCCTGCGCGATTACTGGCATAAGAAACCCTTGCTGATCCGCCAGGCCGTGCCCGGCTTCCAGCCGCTGCTGCCTTTCGACAAACTGGCCGAACTGGCCACCAAGGATTACGTGGAAAGCCGCCTGGTGACCCGCAAAGACGGCCACTGGGACTTGCAGCACGGGCCGCTGAAGGAACTGCCGCCGCGCAGCGAGCGCGAGTGGACCATGCTGGTACAGGGCGTCAACCTGCAGGACGACAAGGCCGACGAACTGCTGCGCCAGTTCCGCTTCCTGCCCGATGCGCGGCTGGATGACCTGATGGTGAGCTTTGCCACCGATGGCGGCGGCGTGGGCCCGCACTTCGATTCCTACGACGTATTCCTGCTGCAAGCCCAGGGCCAGCGCCGCTGGAAGATCAGCGCGCAGAAGGACTTGACCCTGATCGAAGGCTTGCCGCTGAAGATCCTGAAAAAATTCAAGGCCACCGAGGAATTCGTGCTGGAACCGGGCGACATGCTCTACCTGCCTCCGCATTACGCCCACGACGGCGAAGCGATTGGCGACTGCCAGACCTATTCGATCGGATTCCGCTCGCCCTCCTACCAGGAATTGGGCGAAGCCTTCCTGCAATTCATGGCCGATTCCATCGACCTGCCCGGCCGATATGCCGACCCGGAGCTGGAACCGACCAATAAGCCGGCGGAAATTCCCAAATCCATGCTGGCGAAACTGG
This sequence comes from uncultured Duganella sp., assembly GCA_966112955.1. Taxonomy (GTDB): domain Bacteria; phylum Pseudomonadota; class Gammaproteobacteria; order Burkholderiales; family Burkholderiaceae_D; genus Rugamonas. Next base: position 3,548 of record CBHWEO010000329.1, read on the forward strand.
CCGATGAGTTGAACAAGGTCAGTTTTACCGAAGACGATTTCGCGATCTTCCTGGGTGAATACCTGTCCGAGCCTAAACATAACGTCTTCTTCCAGCCCGTGGAAAAGCCGCTAACGGCCGGCAAATTCCAGCAAGCTGCCGAGAAAAAGGGCGTCAGGCTGTCGCGCAAGACGCAAATGCTGTATCGCGGCAAGAACGTCTTCATCAATGGCGAATCGTTCGCCATGAACAAGGCCGACAAGGCCACGCTGGAAACCCTGGCCAATGCCCGTGCCCTTGATGGCGCGGCGGTGGCTGCCGCTTCGGAGGACGTGCTGGAAGCCCTCTTCGCCTGGTACACCGACGGCTGGCTGGAACTGAACAAATAAAGGAGGATGGGATGGAGAAGCAGCTTTTTGACAGCCGAACCCAATTCCAGGCGCTGCTGCTGGACTGCCTCTCCCGGGCCCGCCTGACCTTGCAGCTGTTCGACCCCGACTATGCCTGGTGGCAGCTGGGGCACTCGTCGACCGACGCCGTGCTGCGCCATTTCCTGCAGCACAAGGGACGCCTGCAGCTGGTCGCCCACAGCAACGCCCACCTTGAGCGCAACGAGCCGCGCTTCCTGCAGCTGCTGGAAGACTACAGCCACCAGATCGAATGCCGGCTGACCAGCCGCAGCATCCGCACCCTGACCGACTCGTTCTGCGTGGCCGACGGGGTGCACATCGTGCGCCGTTTCCATGCCGATCATTTTCGCGGCGAGGCCGTTTTTGATGATCCTTCGTCAACCCAAACCAGCCTGGAACGTTATGAAGCTATCTGGGCTGAAACCCAGCCGGGCCTGAGACCGGGCACGACTGGATTGTAGGCTGGAAAACTGTAAAATGCGGCTGTTTGCGGTATGACGGTAATCGCTGCAGTTGCAGGCAAAACGGCGCTGAAAAAAAATATTGCGCTTTCGCAAAATAGTTGCGAAAACCGCCCGATTTGCTATTGCGACGCAGCAGAAAACGCTATAATATCCGGTGTGTTTCCGTGTCTGGTCGACCTTTTTCTGAAGGTTGGGAAGGCCGACGAAACGCCGTACGAGCGATAATTACCGGTAATTATTCATCGCAACATTGTTTAATTTTTGTTGAGTTAATTAAGGAAAACAAATGAAAAAATCCCTGCTGATCGCCTCCCTGCTGGCTGTTGCTCTGGCTGCTTGCTCCAAGAAAGAAGAAGCTCCAGCTCCAGTAGCTACCCCAGAAGCAGCTGCTCCAGCAGCCGCTCCTGCAGCTCCAGCAGCTGACGCAGCTGCTCCTGCTGCTGCTCCAGCCGCTGACGCTGCTGCTGCTGCCGCTTCCGCTGCTTCCGCAGCTGCTGACGCCGCTTCCGCTGCTGCTTCCGCTGCTTCGGCTGCTGCTTCCGCCGCTTCCGCTGCCAAGTAATTCCTTCGCAGGGAAAAAGAAAACCAGCCTTCGGGCTGGTTTTTTTTTGAAAGTCGGAGTCAGCGGGTGGGCGCGGGGAAGTGGGCCGCGCCTGTGGGGTTGGCCGAGGGGAGCCCGGCGTTGA
>CBHWEO010000330.1:0-5055 GCA_966112955.1 uncultured Duganella sp.
CGCCCAGTTCACGGGCGATGATCGCCGCGTGGCAGGTACGGCCGCCACGGTTGGTAACGATGGCGGAAGCACGCTTCATCACCGGCTCCCAGTTCGGGTCGGTCATGTCGGCTACCAGCACGTCGCCCGGCTGCACGCGTTCCATTTCGCTCGGGTCGTGGATCACGCGCACAGGGCCGGCGCCGATCTTCTGGCCGATGGCGCGGCCGGATGCCAGCACGGTGCCGGTCGACTTCAGCCTGAAGCGCTGTTGCGCTTCGTGCGATTTCTGCTGCGACTTCACGGTTTCCGGACGCGCCTGCAGGATGTACAGCTTGCCGTCGCGGCCGTCCTTGCCCCACTCGATGTCCATCGGGCGGCCGTAGTGCTTCTCGATGATCACCGCGTACTTGGCCAGTTCGACGATCTCGGCGTCGTTCAGGGAGTAGCGGTTGCGCAGTTCGATCGGCACGTCGACGGTCTTCACGGAACGGCCAGCCTTGGCTTCGTTGGTGAATTCCATCTTGATCAGCTTGGAGCCGATATTGCGGCGGATCACGGGCGACTTGCCCTGCTCCAGCATCGGCTTGTGCACGTAGAACTCGTCCGGGTTGACGGCGCCCTGCACCACGGTTTCGCCCAGACCATAGCTGGAAGTGATGAAGACCACGTCCTTGAAGCCCGATTCGGTGTCGATGGTGAACATCACGCCGGCCGCGCCCACGTCGGAACGCACCATGCGCTGCACGCCGGCCGACAGCGCCACTTCAGCGTGGGTGAAGCCCTTGTGCACGCGGTAGGAGATGGCGCGGTCGTTGTACAGGGAGGCAAACACGTGCTTCATGGCGTCCAACACGTTGTCGATGCCGACCACGTTCAGGAAGGTTTCCTGCTGGCCCGCGAAGGAAGCGTCGGGCAGGTCTTCCGCGGTGGCGGAGGAACGCACCGCGAACGACACCTCGGAGGTGGAGTCGGCGACCAGTTTGTCGTAGAAGGAGCGGATTTCGGCTTCCAGGCGGGGCTGGAATGGGGTGTCGATGATCCATTGGCGGATCTCGGCGCCCGATGCTGCCAGGGCGCGGACGTCGTCGACGTCCAGGTGTTCAAGGCGGTCAGCGATGCGCTGGGCCAGCGATGGGCCACCGTCAACGCTGTGCGACAGGAAGTCGCGGAAAGCCTCGGCGGTGGTGGCGAAGCCTCCCGGCACCCGCACCCCTGCTCCGGCCAACTGGGAGATCATCTCCCCCAGCGACGCGTTCTTGCCGCCGACGGATTCGACATCCGTCATGCGCAAATTCTCGAACGAGGCGACATAAACCGCCCCGTCGGACTGCTCCTTCAATGCTGCGTTAGTCATAAAGACACCTTTTTGATGATAAAAATCTTTACGCAGGTGCGCGTGGCATCGTTCTTGTCATTCTTGGCGCCGTGCAGCACAATCTTACCGTTGGCAAGCATTTTACAGCCTGCGCAGCAAATTGACGATTCATCCATTGGAAAAGCATTTTCGATGCCACAAGATCAACGTTTATTGCCGTCCTCGAGCCGCACCGTCTTTTTTGTCTCTGACGGCACGGGCATCACCGCCGAAACCTTCGGCCATTCCGTGTTGACGCAGTTCGACCTGCGCTTCCGCCAGATCCGCCTGCCCTTCATCGATACCTGCGACAAGGCTTATGATGCAGTGCGCAAAATTAACGAGGTTGCGGCCGAAGATGGCACCAAACCGATCGTGTTTTCCACCCTGGTCAAGGCCGAGCTGTCGGAAGTGATCCAGCGCGCCAATGCGATGCACATGGACCTGATCCAGACCTTCGTGGCGCCCCTGGAGCAGGAACTCGGGGTCAAGTCGACCCACACCATCGGCCGCTCGCACAATGTGGTGGATAGCGAGGAGTACAAGAGCCGCATCGAGGCGATCAACTTCTCGCTGGCCCACGACGACGGCCAGTCGGACAAGAACCTGTCCTCGGCGGACGTGATCCTGGTCGGCGTGTCGCGCTCGGGCAAGACCCCGACATCGCTGTACCTGGCCATGCAATATGGTGTAAAAGCGGCGAATTACCCGCTGATCCCGGACGATTTCGAGCGCGGCAAGCTGCCTTCGGCCCTATATGCGTTCAAATCCAAGATTTTCGGCCTGAGCATCGAGCCGCAACGCCTGTCGGAGATCCGCAACGAGCGCCGGGCCGGCTCCAAGTACGCGTCGCTGGAGAATTGCCGGTACGAGGTGAACGAGGCGGAGGCCATGATGCGCCGCGAGGGCATCCGCTGGCTGTCGTCCACCACCAAGTCGATCGAAGAGATTTCCACCACCATCCTGCAGGAAATCAAGCCGAACCGCTCGGTGTACTGACGATCAGAAGAAGTGCTTCCAGTCGTCCAGCCAGGCCGGGATGTCATCCACCGGCATCGGGCTGGCGATGTAATAGCCCTGGGCGTAGGCGCAGCCCAGGTCCTGCAGGAAGTCCCAATCCTGCTTGGTTTCCACGCCCACCGCGCAGGCGCGCCGCGACAGGCTGCGGGCCAGGCCCAGGTAGGACTTCAGGACCGTGCTGATGGCGCGCTTGCGCGAGGCGCCGTCGACGAAGCTGCGGTCGATCTTCAGTTCGGAGAAGGGAATCGCCGCCAGCAGCTGCAGGTTGGAGCGCCCGGTGCCGTAATCGTCGATCGCCAGGCCGAAACCCATCATGCGCAGCCGCAGCAAGCGCTCCAGGAAGTGCGGGTTGGTGGTCAGCACCGCCGATTCGGTGATCTCGAACGTGATGTAGTCGGCCAGGATGCGGTGCCGCTCCAGGCAGGCCGTGATCTGGGCGATGAATTGCGGATGCGCCAGCGTGGTCGGGTCGACGTTGATCGAGAACGAGATCGGGATGTCCTGGTCGTGCAGGATGCGGCAGGCGGCCACCGACTTTTCGATCATGCTCCAGTCAAGGAAATCGATGCGGCGCACGCTTTCCAGTACCGGCACGAAGGCGGCGGGGCCAAGCACGCCGTGCTGCGGGTGGCGCCAGCGGGCAAACATCTCCAGGCCTTTGACGGCACCGGTTTCCAACTCGATCTTGGGCTGGAAGAAAGGATCGAACTCACGCGCCTGCAGGCCGCGGCCCACCTCGGCGAAGCTGAATTCCGGATGTTGCGGTTCGGGCTCGGGTTCGGCGGCCGGCTCGCTGTAATTGGCGATCAGTTCCTGCAGGCGGGTCGAGGTCAGCGGTTTGGCCGAGCTGCCAAGCATGTTGACGCCATACGCTTCCGCCATGGTTTCGACCGAGAACAGCACGTCGGCGCTTTGCGCGGCCAGCACGATGATGCCAACCTGGCTGCCGATTTCGGCCAGGCGGCGGATCACTTCCAGGCCGTCCATGCCGGGCAGCGACAAGTCCATCAGGGCGATATTCACCGGGGGCTTGAGGCCGATCTCCAGCAGGCGCAGGGCACTCAGGCCGTCCGACGCCGTCGTCACGTGTTGCGCGCCCAAATGGCGCAGCATGCCAACCATCAGCTCGCGCTGGACCGGTTCGCCCTCGGCAACCAGGAAATGCAAACTTGCAATTTCCATAACAACTGTTCCAATCTGAATAATATTCTTAACCCAGATTTTGCCTTACTTGCTCGAAAAAGCATACTGCCGCGCAGGCGGCGACGTTGAGGGACTCCACTTTGCCCAAGTGTGGCACGAACACCCGGTGGCTGGCGCCACTCAGCAGGACGTCCGATACGCCCTGCCCTTCATGGCCGAAAATCCAGGCGACCGGGCGTTTCAGGTCCATCTGGTAGAGCTGTTCGGCGGCATAGCCGCTGGTGGCGAGGATGGCAATCTGCGCGGTGCTCACGAGCGCCGGCAAGTCCACGTTTTCGTAGATATCGAGGACGAAATGGGCGCCCATGGCGGCGCGCAGCACTTTCGGCGACCAGCAGAAGGCCGTGCCGGGGGCGCAATAAACTTCCCTGACGCCTGCCGCAGCGGCGCTGCGCAGGATGGAGCCGACGTTGCCGGGGTCCTGCACATTGTCCAGCAGGACGGCGTTGGCGGTCAGCGCCGCCGGCACCTGCTTGTGCGGGGTCTCGATCAGGAACATCAGGCCAACGCCATGCTCCACCTGGCTCACGGCGTGGTACAGCTGGTCGCTCAGGCACAGGATGTGGGCGTGTTCAGCTTGCAGGCGGCCGATGATGGCGGCCACTTCGGGATTCTGCAGCGCGCCTTCGGCCACGACGGCCTGCTCGGGGTGGCCGCGCAGCTGGAGCCAGGTTTCGCACAGGTGCACGCCGTCCAGCAGGCTGCGGCCGGCCTTGCGGCGCGCCTGCGAGTTGGTGGCCAGCTTGAGCAGGTCCTTGTATTGCGCGTTGTCGCGCGAGGTAATGTGCTTCACAGGTCGCGCTCCAGGATTTCGCGCACCGGCGCAAAGCTGCGGCGGTGGATCGGGCAGGCGCCATGCTCGCGCAGGCGCTCCAGGTGCAGCGCGGTGCCATAGCCCTTGTGCTGGTCGAAGCCGTATTGCGGATACTTCTTGTGCAGCTTGACCAGGGCGGCGTCGCGCGCCGTCTTGGCCAGGATGGAGGCGGCGGAAATGGCCTCGATCTTGTCGTCGCCGTCGATGATGGCGATGCTCTGGATGCGCATGACGGGGCATTTGTTGCCGTCGACCAGGGCCAGGGTGGGCACGGTCGACAGCGCATAGACCGCGCGCTTCATGGCCAGCAGGCTGGCCTGCAGGATGTTCAGGCGGTCGATTTCCGCCTCGGATGCCTGCGCCACGGCCCAGGCGATCGCCTGTTCGCGGATCAGCGGCGCCAGTTCGTCGCGCCGGGCTTCATTGAGCTTCTTGGAGTCGCGCAGGCCGGGGATCGGGCGCTCGCGGTCGAGGATGACGGCGGCGGCAAACACCGGGCCGGCCAGCGGGCCGCGCCCTGCCTCGTCCACGCCGCAGATGATCTCTTCCAGCGAATATGGTAGGTCGTCAAACAGACCGGGTTGTTGGGCCATGACCCTGTTCTTTCTATTGCTGCTGCCTTTGAAAGTCGGGGTCAGCTCTGGCAATCGGACACGGGCTCAGCCGCAAGCGGCTGAGCCCG
>CBHWEO010000331.1:0-5038 GCA_966112955.1 uncultured Duganella sp.
TGCTGCCGTCCTTGGCCGTCGAGGGCAGCACGATGAAGGACTTGCCGCCGCGCGAACGGTTGGCCGCGCGCACGAAATCGACCTGGCCGCCGGTGCCGGAGTAGGGCCGGTGGGCCAGGCTCTCCGAGCCGCACTGGCCCAGCAGGTCGACCTGCAGGCTGGCATTGATCGACACCAGCTTGTCGTTCTGGCCGGCGATATAAGGATCATTGGTAAAGCTGACCGGATGCATTTCCAGCATCGGGTTGTGGTGCATGAAATCGTAGAGCTTGCGCGAACCCAGCGCGAAGGTGGCGATCATGCGGCCCGGCATGAAGGACTTGCGGCGGTTGGTCACGGCCCCGGCTTCCACCAGCTTCAGGATGCCGTCGCCGATCATTTCAGTGTGGATGCCCAGGTCCTGCTTGCTGGTCAGTTGCATCACCACGGCGTCCGGGATGCCGCCATAGCCGATCTGCAAGGTCGAGCCATCCTCGATCATCGGCGCCACGTGCGCCGCGATGGCTTCCTGCACCGGGCCGATCTGCGGCAGGCCGACTTCGATCACCGGCTCATTGCTTTCCACCACCGCCGTCACCTGCGAAATATGGATGTGGCACTGGCCATGGGCAAACGGCACATTGGGATTGGATTCCAGCACGATCACGCGCGCCTTTTGCAGCGCCGCCATGGTGTAGTCGGCACCCAGGCTGAGCGAGAAATTGCCGTGTTCGTCCATGGCCGAAGCCAGCGCGAACACCACGTCGGCCGGCATCTGGCCCCGTTCGATCAGCGCCGGGATTTCCGAGAAATAGGCGGGGATGAAATCGGCCCAGCCGCATTGCCCGGCAGGGCGCGAAGCGCCGCCGAAGAACAGGGCGCAATGGCGCACATGGTGGGCCGTTTCCGGATCGAAGTAGGCGTACTTGCGCATGGCCAGGATCTGCGCCACCTGCACCCCGCGGAAATTGCGGCGCTGCGCCGACAGTTCGTGCAACAGGGTGGGCGGCTCGCCGGCGCCGGTAGGGACAATGATCATGTCGCCATCACGCACGAGGCCGATCGCCTCGGCCGCACTGCAACGCTTGCTGGTCATACGGGTCTCCGATGGTGTGTTTTGTTGGTGTGCGCACAGATTGCATGACTGTGCTTACCCTAAGCTGACAAGTATGAAAGCTCTTGTCTTCCTGCTCATATTGCCCGCGCTGGCGCTGGCGCAGACCAGGGAGCCGGCAGCGGGACAGGGCGTCCAGGTGTACGGCGTGCTTGACGCCGGCGTGGTCGTTGAGCGCGGCTGCAAGGAGGGCTGCGCCACCACCAAACTGTCGCCGGGGATTTCGGAAGGTTCGCGCATCGGCATCACCGGCCGCGAACCGCTCGGCAGCCAGGGCACCGCGGCCATCTTCACGCTGGAAGGCGGCGTGGAAAACGATACCGGCCGCTCCGAAGAAGGCCGCCTGCTGGGGCGCCAGGCCTGGGTCGGGCTCGACGGGCCGTGGGGCGCCCTGACGCTGGGCCGGCAATACAACCTGCAGTATGAAACCCTGGCCGACGTGGCCGATCCTTTCCACGGGGGGCTGGCCGGCACCGCCACCAACCTGATGGGCTACACCACCAAGCGCTACGACAATGCGGTCAAGTACCGCACCCCGGCCGGCAAGCGCTGGAGCGCCAGTGCCATCTACAGTTTCGGCGAATCGGCCTTCAGCACAGCGCGCAACCGGGCCTATGGCGCCACGCTCGGCTATGCCAACGGCACCTTCAACATTCGCCTTGCCCACCAGCGCAAGAGCAACCCGATCGAGGCGGTGGGCACCACGCAGCCGGTCGACCTGTCGGCGCGCAACACCCTGGTGGCGGCCAACCTCAACCTTGGCGCCACCACCGTGTTCGCGGCCTACGGCATCAACCGCGGCCTCGGCAGTTCGCCATGGGACCCGGCCAATCCGTACGGCGCCCTGGTGCTGTCCACGCCTTCGCTCTACAGCCACGACATGCTGGCCGGCTTGTCGTATACCAGCGGGCGCGCCACCTACATGGCTTCCTTCATCCGCAAGGACGACCGCAGCCCGGCCAACCAGGATGCCGACCAGGCGGCCGTCGGCATGAGCTATGCGCTGTCCAAACGCACGGCCCTGCATGCCTCCTTCGCCCATATCCGCAACCGCAACGGGGCGCCGTACACGGCTGGCACCGCCAGCGAGCGCGGCAAGGGCAACCGCGCCATTACCTTCGGCCTGCGCCACGCTTTCTGATGTGCTACATTCCTCAGCTGGAACTTTCAGCGGGGAACACCATGTATCTGACTTACTTCAACGGGAACTGGTCCGAAGGCAACGCGCCCCTGTTTGGCGCCATGGACCATAGCGTCTGGCTCGGCTCGTCCGTCTTCGATGGCGCGCGCGCCTTGCGCGGCAAGCTGCCGGACTTGCGCCCGCACCTGGAGCGCGTGGTGCGCTCGGCCAGGAGCCTGGGCCTGGAATGCCCGCTCAGCGTGGATGAAATGGAAAAGCTGGTGAAAGAGGGCGTGGCCCGTTTCCCGGCCGATGCCGAGCTGTATATCCGCCCGCTGGTGTTCGGGACCGATGGCTTGCTGATCCCGGTGGCGGAAAAGTCGGCCTTCGCCCTGACCCTGTTCGATGCGCCGCTGCCGCCGTTCACCGGCTTCTCGGCCTGCCTGTCGGCGCTGCGCCGTCCCGACCCGGACATGGCGCCCACCGATGCCAAGGCATCCGCGCTGTACGCCAATTCCACCCGCGTGCTGCGCGAGGCCAAGGAGCGCGGCTGCGACAATGCCGTGGTGTGCGACAGCCAGGGCAATGTGGCGGAGTTCGCGACGGCCAACCTGTTCTTCGTCACGCCGGAAGGCAAGGTGGTGACACCGGCGCTGAACGGCACCTTCCTGGCCGGCATCACGCGCGCCCGTGTCATCCAGTTGCTGGCTGGGGCCGGCATCCAGGTCGAGCAGCGGACGGTCAAGCCGGCGGAACTGGACAGCGCGACCGAAATCTTCAATACCGGCAACTTCAGCAAGGTCATGCCTTGCGTACGCTACAACGGCCGCGAACTGCCGGCCGGTCCGGTCGCCGCCAAGGCGCGTGCGCTCTACATGGAATTCATTGAGCGCGGCGCGTAGGCGCCTGCACCTCGGGCCCCGGCTTGCTGGGCGGGGCGGCCGGCGCCGGCGCTGACACGTTGCCGCAGTCGGCACTGAGCCAGCGGCCCGAGCCTTCCACCAGCATGGTTTGCGGCTTGCCGCCGGCCGAACTGTTGACGTTCATGCGCATGCTGTAAGCGGTATTGCCATTGAAGATCACCTGGCCATTGCCGTGCGAGGGCGGGCGCGTGCAGTTGAACGTCACGTTCAGCCCGCCCGGCACCGGGGTCCGCGTGGTGGTGCACTGGCCGGGCTGGCCGGCCGGCAAATCCTGCTTCTCCGCCATTTCGCGGGTCAGGCAATAGGTCAGCTTGACGCCGCCGTTGTCGCCCAGGTTCATGCTGACGCCATGGCGCGCCATCATGTCTTCCAGCGACTTGCGCTGCTCCGGCGCCATGTTGGCCATCTGTTGCTGGGCCGCGGCCATGACCGCCATGGTTTCCGGGCTGGCGGAAGCGATCCGGTTGCTGAGCTCCCACAGGCCCGGTTTCAATTGCTGGGCCATGGCGGGCAGGGCGGCACAGCACAGCAGGGTCACGGCGGTCTTCTTCATGGTATCTCCTTAGCCTTGCGGCGGGCGTGGCTCGGCCACGAAGATTTCGACGCGGCGGTTGCGTGCGCGGCCTGCCGGGTCGTCGTTGGAGGCGATCGGTTCCTGTTCGCCGCGGCCCTCGATCACGATGCGGGTGGGCGACACGCCGCGCGAAGCCAGGTAGTCGCGGGTATGCGCGGCGCGCTCCACCGACAGCGGCTGGTTGACGCTGGCACTGCCGGTGCTGTCGGTGTGGCCGACGATGCTGACCGTGGTGCCGGGGTTTTCGTTGAGGGTGGCCGCAAAGCGGTCGAGGATGGGGCGGAAGTCCGGCTTGATGTCGGAGCGGTTGGTATCGAACGAGATATCGCTCGGGATTTCCAGCTTCAGCCGGTCATCGCCGGTCTTGCTGACCTGCACACCGGTGCCGCGCGTGGCCTGTTCCATCTGCTGCTTCTGCGCTTCCATGCGCTTGGACCAGACATTGCCGACCACGGCGCCCACGGCGGCGCCCAGCACGGCGCCGCCGGCCGCCCGCTTGCCGCCGCCCGGGCCGGTGGCCGCGCCCAGCACGGCGCCAATGCCGGCGCCGACACCGGCGCCGGTGGCGGTACCGCGCTGGGTGGCATTCATGTCGGCACAGCCGCTTGTGGCAAGCGCGGCAACCAGCAGGGCAGCGAGGGTTTTATTGGGCATGGGTTTCTCCTTCGACAAATTTTAGCGCGAAGAAAAGCGGGGCAGGGCCTGCGCCGCAGTCCCCGCCCCGTGAACGAATGCCGGCTTGGCCGGCGCTAGATGCCACGCCCGCTGATCAGGCGCAGCAGGATCATGATGATGGCCACGACCAGCAGAATATGGATGAAACCGCCTACCGTGTAGGAGGTCACCAGGCCGAGCAGCCACAAGATGATGAGTACGACGGCGATGGTATAGAGCATGATGTTGTCCTCTCATAGTCCGTAATCCTGCCTGCATTATTGCCGCGTCCACGGCTGCCATCTGTACGTTGCCGAACATCAGCGGCGTTGCAGGTGGCCCTTCACGACCTTGACGCGGTCGCCGGCCTGCCAGCTGGCCGAGCTGCTGCTGATGGTGCGCACCTTGCCATCGTCCATGCGCACCCGCACCTGGTAGTGGGTGGTGGATTTCATATTGCCTTCCACCTGGTTGCCCACCACGGCGCCGCCCACCGCGCCGGCCACGGTGGCCAGCTTGCGGCCGGAGCCGCCGCCGATCTGGTTGCCCAGCAGGCCGCCGACAATGGCGCCGCCGGCCGCGCCCAGCCCGCTGCCTTCGCCGCGCTGGGTGATGGCGCGCACCGATTCCACCACGCCGCAGCTGTGGCAGACCGCCGGCGCGGGCGGCGCCAT
>CBHWEO010000332.1:0-5011 GCA_966112955.1 uncultured Duganella sp.
CATCGGCATCAAGGAATTGTGGGAAATCGATCCGGCCAAGCACCAGCCGGGCCTGGTGATCCATACCACCGGCTGGCCGCTCGACACCAAGACCTACGGCGGCTCCTTCCTCTATCACCTGGAAAACAACCAGGTGGTGGTGGGCTACGTGGTGGGCCTGGACTACGAGAATCCCTACCTGTCGCCGTACGAGGAATTCCAGCGCTACAAGACGCACCCGGAGATCCGCCACTTCTTCGAAGGCGGCAAGCGCATTTCCTACGGCGCGCGCGCGATCACCGCGGGCGGCCTGCAATCGCTGCCGAAGCTGGTGTTCCCGGGCGGCGCCCTGATCGGCTGCGACGCCGGTTTCCTGAACATGAGCCGCATCAAGGGTTCGCACGCCGCGATCAAGTCGGGCATGCTGGCTGCCGAAGCGGTGGTGGCGGCGCTGGGCGCCGGCCGTTCCGCCGACGAACTGGCCACCTACCCGGCCGCCTTCGAGCAATCCTGGCTGCATGAAGAGCTGCACGTGGCGCGCAACGTCAAGCCATGGCTGAAGAAGGGCCTGTACGTCGGCTCCGTGATGACCTGGATCGACCAGGTGGTCCTGCGCGGCAAGGCGCCGTTCACCCTGCACCACGACACCCCGGACCACGCCTGCCTGCGCCCGGCTTCGGACTTCACCCCGATCAGCTATCCCAAACCGGACGGCAAGCTGACCTTCGACCGCCTGTCCTCGGTGTTCATCTCGAACACCAACCACGCCGAAGACCAGCCGATCCACCTGACGCTGAAGGATGCCGCGGTGCCGGTGCAAGTCAACCTTGCCAAATATGCAGGCCCGGAATCGCGCTACTGCCCGGCCGGCGTGTACGAGTTCGTCAAGACCGACGACGGCCAGGACCGCTTGCAGATCAACGCCCAGAATTGCGTGCATTGCAAGACCTGCGATATCAAGGACCCGACCCAGAATATCGTCTGGGTCACGCCGGAAGGCGGCGGCGGCCCGAACTATCCAAATATGTAACAAAAAGGGGGCTGCGGCCCCCTTTTTTCATGCCGTGAAAAAAAATTCCAAAAAATTTCTTCATGGAATTTAATGTCGGGGCCGCGGCGGTCGTCTTGTACTTGTGAGAGCGCAGAGACTGCAGCTTCTCTGTAACCGAACCTACCCCAACAGGAGTTTTAAATGCTGAGCCTTCACACCAATGCAGCGGCCCTGTCCGCCCAGAACTCGATCACCCGCACCCAGAATTCGCTGTCGACCTCGATGACCCGTCTGAGCACCGGCTTCCGCATCAACTCCGCAATGGATGACGCTGCTGGCCTGCAGATCGCGACTCGCCTGAAGACCCAGACCAGCGGCATGACGGTTGCAATGCGCAACACCCAGAACTCGATCTCGCTGATGCAAACCGCGGAAGGCGCCCTGGACGAGTCCACCAACATCCTGAACCGCATGAAAGACCTGGCAACCCAGGCCGCGGACGATTCCTCCACCGCCAACGACCGTACCGCAATGCAGAAGGAATTCGACAGCCTGACCAACGAACTGTCGAACATCTTCGCCAACACCAAGTTCGGCGGTACCGCCCTGTTCAACAGCGCTGGCGGCAAACTGACCGCAGCCCTGACCTTCCAGATCGGTGCTGACTCGTCCGAAACCATGACCGGCGACTTCACCACCGAACTGACCCAGGTTGGCACCGACATCGTGGCCGGCGCTGCTGGCTTCGTGACCACCGGTGTTGGCGCTGCTGCCGGTACCGAACTGACCGCTTCCGCCAACGCGACCATCGGCACCCTGACCACCGCGATCGACTCCGTGGGCGCCCTGCGCTCCAAGCTGGGTGCGATCTCGAACCGCCTGGACCACGTCTACAACAACTTGTCCAACATCTCGACCAACACCAAGAACGCAACCGGCCGCATCATGGACGTGGACTTCGCTTCCGAATCCGCCACCATGACCGCATCGCAGATGCTGCTGCAAGCTGGCACCGCCATGCTGAAGCAGTCCAACAGCCAGTCGTCCCTGGTCCTGTCCCTGCTGCAGTAATCCCGCAGGGTGCTTGAAAAAGCCAACCGTGCGCGGTTGGCTTTTTTTATATCGCCGTATTACTATCAGTTTTTATGGCAATCGACCGCATCACTCCGTCCAACCCGGCCCTGAGTATCCACGACCGCCAGGTCCGCGAGAATCCTGGCCAGGTCAACGCCCAGCCAGTCCCGCCGGTTGCCCAGCCTCCCGGCGACGCCCCCGACTTTGCCCTGCACAGCGGATTGCCCGCTGCCGTCGGTGCGCTGATCGAGGCAATGGAAGGTGCGCAGCACGGCCAGGCAGCCGCCAAAGCCGCTGCCGCGGCGGGTGCCGCCGCCGGCGCCGTGCTGGCGCAGGAAGCGGTGTCGATGCAGCCCAACCAGTTATTCCCTTTGCGCCAGCTGGTCTGGCACAATCCGGACACCTCGCTGCTGGCCGCGTCCTGGCAGGTGATGGTGCGCACCTATAGCGAACAGCGCGCTGCCCTGCAGCGCCAGAACGAAGGACGCCACGTGCCGGCCAGCCTGTTCATGGCCGACCCGCCGCCCGCCGTGCTGCGCGACCAGCGCCCCTACCCCGGCCTGGTATCGGAACTGGATGCCTGGCGCTTTGCAGTCTACGCCTGGGGTTCCGAGAAACTGACCCTGCGCGTGGTGGCGCGCGATCCCGGCCAGGAAGGCCCCGACCAGCGCCGCCGCCGGCCGCGCATCGCCGTGCGCCTCGAAATGAACCTGCCCGATATCGGCAAGGTGGTGGTGCAGATGGAACCGGCCGACCTCGGCGTGGTGCTGGAAATCGGCGCCGCCAGCAATGAAGCCATGCAGCACATGCGCGGCATGCTGCCGCAGATCGCCACCATCATCGGCCGCTGCGGCCTGCAGATCGTGCGTGCGCGCCTGATGCGCGAGCTGTCGCCGGTCAACCCGCTTGACAACGAACCGACCCGCACCCAGATCGCGCTGCTCAGCACCGCCGTGTTCAAGGCGATGGCGGAAGTTGCCGTGTTCCTGTCCCGGCCGCGCCTGCCGGAAGAGGCCTTGTCGGCCTGACGGCGGCTAACACCGGCTAAACCCGGCTAACCCGCAAAACCGGGGCCCGACCCCGAGGGTCGGACCCCGGTTTTCCGGTTTTCCGGGTTCTCCGGTTTTTCCCCCCAACAATTACCGATTCCTGGTCCAGTAGCCGGGCTCGGCGTAGATCGCCTTCAATTCGTCAATGAAGAAGCGGATCTTGGCCGGCAAGTGGCGCTGCTGCAGGTAGACCGCCATGATGTCGTAATCCGGCAGCGCAAAATCATCCAGCACCGTGATCAGGCTGCCCTCCGCCAGCTGGGCCTGGATCTCCCACGTCGAACGCCACGCCAGCCCCAGGCCCTCGCATGCCCAACGGTGCAGCAGTTCGCCATCGTTGCAATCGAGGTTGCCCTGCACCTTCACCGTGACCGGCTTGCCGCCCTGCTGGAAATACCAGCCGCGCTGCTGCCCGCCCTGCAGGTTGAAGGCCAGGCAGTTGTGCTGCGCCAGGTCGTCCAGCGTGCGCGGGATGCCGTGCCGGGCGAAGTAGTCCGGCGTGCCGCACACCACGCGGCGGTTCTTCGCCAGCCGCACGGCGACGAAACTCGGGTCGATCACGCCGCCGATGCGAATGCCCAGGTCATAGCCTTCGCGCACCAGGTCGATCACCTGGTCGGTCAGGTTGAACGAGACCTTCACGTCCGGATTGGCCGCCACGAAGGCCGGCGCGTGCGGCGCCACGTGCTGCCGCCCGAATGAGGCAGGCGCGGACACGATCAGGTGGCCGGTGGCCTTGTGCCGTCCTTCCGAGATATTGCGCTCGGCGACCTCCATGTCCGACAGCAGCTTGCGGCAATCCTCCAGGAAGACGTTGCCCTGCTCCGTCAGCGTCAGGTGGCGCGTGGTGCGGTGCATCAGCTTGACGCCCAGGCGCTTTTCCAGCGCGTCGATGCGGCGCCCCAGCATGACCGGCGTGATGTGCTGCTCCAGCGCGGCGCGCGCCAGGCTGCCCTTCTCCACCACGGCCACGAAGGCTTCGATTTGCTTGAGTTTGTCCATGCGTCGATTATTCCATACCCACAGTATGGAATGAAACGATTTTTTATCGTCTTATCAGGGAAAGCGAACGCCTATAGCATACAAATCATTCACAACAAGCTCTACAGGAGACTTACCATGGCCAAGATGACAGCAGCCGAAGCAGCTGTCCACGTACTGCAGAAGGAAGGCATTTCGGTCGCATTCGGCGTCCCGGGCGCCGCCATCAATCCGCTGTACGCTGCACTCAAGAAGAACGGCAAGATCAAGCACATCCTGGGCCGCCACGTCGAAGGCGCGTCCCACATGGCCGAGGGCTATACCCGCGCCGCGCCGGGCAATATCGGCGTCTGCATCGGCACCTCCGGACCGGCCGGCACCGACATGATCACCGGCCTGTATTCGGCCCAGGCGGATTCGATTCCCATCCTGTGCATCACCGGCCAGGCGCCGCGCGCCCGCCTGCACAAGGAAGACTTCCAGGCCGTGGATATCGCCTCGATCGCCAAGCCGGTCACCAAGATGGCCACCACCGTGCTGGAACCGGCCCAGGTGCCCCGGGTGTTCCAGCAAGCCTTCCACCTGATGCGCTCCGGCCGCCCCGGCCCGGTGCTGGTCGACCTGCCGTTCGACGTGATGATGGCGCAGATCGAATTCGACCCGGACACCTACACCCCGCTGGAAGCCTTCAAGCCGCGTGCCTCGCGCGCCCAGGTAGAGAAGGCGCTGGAGATGATGAACGCGGCCGAGTATCCACTGATCACCGCCGGCGGCGGCATCATCAACGCCAACGCGTCCGCCCTGCTGCAGGAGTTCGCGGAAATCGTCAATGTGCCCGTGATCCCGACCCTGATGGGCTGGGGCGCCATCCCCGACGACCATCCGCTGATGGCGGGCATGGCCGGCCTGCAGACCAGCCACCGCTACGGCAATGCCA
>CBHWEO010000333.1:0-4979 GCA_966112955.1 uncultured Duganella sp.
CTCCATGTAGCCGATGGTGTAGATGTGCACCATCAGCGACACGAAGGTCACCACGTTCATCATCATCGCGGTCAGCGCGTCGATCTGGAAGCCGACGGCCAGCTTGACGCTGCCCACGGTCATCCAGCGGTAGACGTCACCGTTGAAGGTGGCGCCGTCCATCACCTGCAGCAGGGTCTGGAACGAGATCAGGAAAGCGATCAGCACGCCCAGGATGGTCGCGGTATGCGACACCTTGCGGCCGACGACGTTGCCGAAGAACTTGGTGCCCAGCAGGCCCGCGATTGCGGAACCTGCCAGCGGCGCCAGCGGAACGGCCAGAAGGAGGGTTGGGTTAAGTTGCCCCGTCATGATTTACCTTATCTATTTTTCGAGGTGTTAACTTAGCCTTTGAGGCTGTCCAGGTCTTCCACGTTGATGGTGTCCAGGTTACGGAACATCACCACCAGGATCGCGAGGCCGATTGCCGATTCGGCGGCCGCCACGGTCAGGATGAAGAAGACGAAGATCTGCCCGGCCGCGTCGCCCAGGTAGTGCGAGAACGCGATGAAGTTCATGTTCACTGCCAGCAGCATCAGTTCGATGGCCATCAGCAGGACGATGACGTTCTTGCGGTTCAGGAAAATACCGACGATCGAGATCGCGAACAGGATCGCGCCCAGGACCAGGTAGTGAGCCAGGGATAAAGTCATGGTGCCTCCTTCGTTTCCGCGGCTGCGACCGGTGCGTGGACGACGGCGTCCATCTTCACGATCTTCAGGCGGTCGTTACGCTTGACGCGGACCGCATCGGCCGGGTCGAAGTGCTTGGTGTCTTTGCGCTTGCGCAGGGTCAGGGCCACGGCGGCGACGATCGCCACCAGCAGCACCACGGCCGCGATTTCAAACGCGTAGATGTACTCGGTGTAGATCTTCAGGCCCAGCGCCTTGGTCTGGCCGATGGTGTTGGCCGCTTCCGGCACCGCGGTACCGGTGGACGGGAACGAGCGCCAGATCACGGCAGCCATTTCCAGCACGATCACGCCGCCGATGATGGAAGCGATCGGCAGGTAGTTCCAGAAGCCCGCGCGCAGCTTGTCGAGGTCGATGTCGATCATCATCACGACGAACAGGAACAGGACCATGACGGCGCCGACGTACACCAGCACCAGCACGATGGACAGGAATTCGGCCTTGAGCAGCATCCAGATGCCGGCCGCCTGGAAGAAGGCCAGCACCAGGAACAGTGCGGCGTGCACCGGGTTGCGGGCCGTGATGACGCGCAGCGATGCCAGCACCAGGATGGCAGCGAACACGTAGAACAGGATAGTAGTGAAGTTCATTATTCTTATCCTCGGCGATCAGCGGTACTTGGCATCGGCCGCGCGGTTGGCCGCGATTTCCGCTTCATAGCGGTCGCCCACGGCCAGCAGCATTTCCTTGGTGTAGTACAGGTCACCGCGTTTTTCGCCGTGGTATTCCAGTACGTGGGTCTCGACGATCGAGTCCACCGGGCAGGATTCTTCGCAGAAGCCGCAGAAGATGCACTTGGTCAGGTCGATGTCGTAGCGGGTGGTGCGGCGGCTGCCGTCGTCACGCTGCTCCGATTCGATGGTGATCGCCATCGCCGGGCAAACCGCTTCGCACAGTTTGCAGGCGATGCAGCGCTCTTCGCCGTTCGGGTAACGGCGCAGGGCGTGCAGGCCGCGGAAACGCGGCGAGATCGGCGTTTTCTCTTCAGGGAACTGGACGGTGATCTTCTTGGCAAACATGTATTTGCCGGTCAGCGCCATCCCCTTGAACAGTTCGGTCAGCATGAAGCTGCCGAAGAAGTCTTTCAATCGGTCCATTCTGTATTCGCTCTCTTACTTCCAAATATTCCAGGAGGTCTGCATCCAGGTCGCCACGAACACCAGGTACACCAGGGTCAGCGGGATGAACACTTTCCAGCCCAAACGCATGATCTGGTCATAGCGGTAACGCGGGAAGGTGCCGCGCGTCCAGATGAACAGCGATACGATGAAGAAGGTCTTGATGAACAGCCAGAAGAAGCCGCCGAACACGCCGCCGAATTCCAGCGCCGCGATCGGTGCGGACCAGCCGCCCAGGAACATGATCGAAGCCAGCAGGCCGATCAGGATCATGTTGGCGTATTCCGCCAGGAAGAACATGGCGTAGGCCATGCCGCCGTATTCGACCATGTGGCCGCCCACGATCTCGGACTCGCCTTCCACCACGTCGAACGGGTGGCGGTTGCACTCGGCCAGGCCGGACACCAGGTACACCACGAAGATCGGCAGCAGCGGCAGCCAGTTCCAGGACAGGAAGTTGAAGCCCATGGCAGCCATGGTGCCCTTCTGCTGGCCGGCCACGATTTCCGACAGGTTCAGCGAACCGGACACCATCAGCACGATCACCAGGGCGAAGCCCATCGCGATTTCGTAGGACACCATTTGCGCCGATGCACGCATCGCGCCCATGAAGGAGTACTTCGAGTTGGCGGACCAGCCGGCGATGATGATGCCGTACACCTCCATCGAGGCAATCGCCATGATCAGCAGCAGGCCGGCGTTGACGTCGGCCAGGGCGGCGCCCGGCGCGAACGGCACGACGGACCAGCAAGCCAGCGCCGGCATGATGGTCATCACGGGACCGATGAAGAACAGCGACTTGTTCGACTTGGTCGGGACGATGATCTCTTTGAAGAGCAGTTTCAGCGCGTCGGCGATCGGCTGCAGCAGGCCGTTCGGGCCCACGCGGTTCGGGCCGATACGGATCTGGATCCAGCCCAGCAGCTTGCGCTCCCACAGGGTCAGGTAGGCAACGAGGCCCATCAGCGGCAGCGTCACGCACAGGATCTTGGCCATGGTCCAGATGAACGGCCAGAAGGTGCCGACGTTGGCTTCGCCGAACGCCTTAATCGAATCAATCATTTCTGGCAGAGCCATTATTTGCCCTCCCCTGCTTTAGCAACGGTGATTTCACCGAACATCGCGCCCAGCATCGCGGTCGATGGGTGGGCGGCGGACACGCGCACCACGTTGGCCGGCAGGCCGGCGTCGATGGTGGCTTCCAGGATCGCAAAGCCGGAGCCCTGCTTCACTTCGACCTTGTCGCCGGCCTTGACGCCGATCTGCTGCGCAGCGGCGGCGGACAGGTGGGCCTTCGGCGCAGCCGCGTCGGCGGTCGCCATCAGCGGGCCGGAACGGCGCACCAGGGCGTCGGCGAAGTAGATCGGCACGTCGGCCAGGCGCTGCAGGCCTTGCGCGGTGAACGGTACGCCGGCCACCGGCGCCTTGCGCGACACGTTCGACAGCTTGGCCGACAGGTCGCTCACGCCTTTTTCGAACAGCTCGTCGCGGATCGATTCCGACGTCTCGTAGTCGAAGCCGCCCAGGCCCAGGATGTTGCCCAGCACGCGCAGCACCTTCCACGCCGGACGGGTGTCGCCCATCGGCTTGACGGTGCCGTTGAACGACTGCAGGCGGCCTTCGGCGTTGACGAAGGAGCCCGAAGTCTCGGCGAACGGCGCGATCGGCAGCAGCACGTCGGCGTAGTCGGCGCCGTGCTTGAATGCGGACATCACCACCACCATGTCGGCGGCGCGCAGCGCTGCCTTGGCAGCTTGCGGGTTGGCCGCGTCCAGTTCCGGCTCGGCGTTCAGCAGCAGGTAGGCTTTCTTCGGCACCGAGAACGCCGGTGCGGCGCTCTTCGCGGTGGCGCCCACCAGGTAGCCGCCCACGGTGTTGGCCGCTTCGGTCAGGTAGCCCAGCTTGGCGCCGGTCTGCTCGGCGATCCACTGCGCGGCAGCGTGCAGCTTGGACGCTTCCGGATGCGCCACGGCGGCGTTACCCAGGAACACGGCCTTGCGCTCGCCGCCCAGCAGCGATTCGGCAACCGCTTCGGCTTCCGCGGAAGCCACCACGCCCTCAAAGCCGGCCGGTGCGGCCACGCCCTTGGCTTTCGCCACGGCAGCCACCACGCCGGACAGCGCGGCCAGCCAGTCGGTCGGCGCAGCGATGATCTTGTTCGCGGTGTTGATCAGGTTTTCGTCGTTCGAACCATGCAGCACGGACAGCTGGCCGCCGGCCTTCACGGCCGCGCGCAGGCGGGTCGCGAACAGCGGATGGTCCTTGCGCAGGAAGGAACCGATCACGAACACGCGCTGCAGGTGCGACAGCTCGGCGATCGGCATGCCCAGCCACGGCTTGACTTCGCCGTCCAGCGCGAAGTCGCCCTGGCGCAGGCGGAAGTCCACGTTCTCGGAACCCATGCCGTGCATGACTTTCTTCAGCAGGGCCAGTTCTTCCACGGTGGAGTGCGCGGTGGCGTAAGCGGCCAGCGCGTCGGCGCCGTGTTCATGCTTGATGTTCTTCAGGCCGTGCGCCACGTATTCCAGCGCCACTTGCCATTCCACTTCCTTCCATTCGCCGCCCTGCTTCAGCATCGGCTTGGTCAGGCGCTCGGCGCTGTCCAGCGCTTCGTAGGAGTAGCGGTCCTTGTCGGAAATCCAGCACTCGTTGACCGCTTCGTTTTCCAGCGGCAGCACGCGCTTCACGGAGCCCTGCTTCACTTGCACGATCAGGTTCGCACCGGTGGAATCGTGCGGGGAAACGGATTTGCGGCGCGACAGTTCCCAGGTACGGGCGCTGTAGCGGAATGGACGCGAGGTCAGCGCGCCGACCGGGCACAGGTCGATCATATTGCCCGACATTTCGGAGTTCACTGCTTCGCCCACGAAGGTGGTGATCTCGGAATGCTCGCCGCGGCCCAGCATGCCCAGTTCCATCACGCCGGCCACTTCCTGGCCGAAACGCACGCAACGGGTGCAGTGGATGCAGCGCGACATTTCTTCCATCGCCACCAGCGCGCTGCCGGCCTTCGGCGGCACCACGCGCTTCTCTTCTTCGTAGCGCGAAGTCATCTTGCCGTAGCCCACCGCCAGGTCCTGCAGCTGGCATTCGCCGCCCTGGTCGCAGATCGGGCAATCCAGCGGGTGGT
>CBHWEO010000334.1:0-4923 GCA_966112955.1 uncultured Duganella sp.
AATAATTTGGCCCCCCCGGGCGCCTGCACCCGCCCCCAAAAACCCCCGGGGGGGCCACTTTTCGCCCGGCGGCTCCCCCACCCCAGGTGGACATTTCTTGCTGGGGAGCACAATTGAAACTTTCGCTGCGCGCGAAATTCCTGCTGCTGAGCGCTTTCGTGCTGGCGGTGGTGGTGGCGCTATTGATCGGCAATAGCTTGCGGCTGATGACCAATGCCATCAGCCGCAATGCCGACCGCGTGGCGCACGAGTATGCGGTCAACCTCAACCTGACCCTGACGCCTTACGCCAGCAGCGGCCGGCTGGGCGAGTTGCGCACCTATTGGTCGGAAATGCTGGCCGACCCGCACGACAGCTTCCTGCGCTATATCGTGATCCTCGACGCCGCCGGTGAAACCATCCTGGAAGCGGGAGAACGCCCCGCCTTCATGCCGGAATCGCTGCGCCAGGCCCAGCTTGGCGGGGTGCGCACGGCCGTCGACGGCCACCTGCTGCATGCCCAGGCCCCCTTGCTGCTGAAGGATAACGAGGTGGGCACCCTGCACTTCGGCCTGTCCACCGCCGACCTGGTCACGGCGCGCGACGACGTGCTGCGCCAGGGCGGCATGATCGCACTGCTGGGCTTCGCGCTGGCGCTGCTGCTGTTCTATGCCATGACGCGCGGCGTCGGCCAGCGCCTGAGCGCCCTGGCCGGCCACGCCGAGCGCGTCGCCGACGGGCAGTTCAGCAAGCTGCCCGAAAACGGGGGCGATGAACTGGAACTGGTCAGCCATTCGCTTAACCTGATGAGCTCCGCCCTGCGCGAGCGCATTGCCCAGCTGGAGGAATCGCAGCGCCGCCTGCGCGAATCCGAAGAGCGCTTCCGCACCCTGTTCGACATGACCCCGTTGCCGCTGTCGGTGTCCGACCAGGATGGCCGCATCATCGGCGCCAACCAGGCCCTGGTGCGCACGTTCGGTACGCCGCTGCATGAGCTGATCGGCAAGCGCTCGGACGAGGTGACGTTCTGGGCCTCGCCCGAGGAGCGCGAGCGGATCTGGAACCTGTTCCGCCTGCATGGCGTGGTGCAGGGCGCAATGGCCGACGTGGTGCTGCAGGGCGGCCCCGGCCACGTCGCCATCTGGTCGTCCTCGCTGTTGCTGGACGGCCGCCACGCCATCATCTGGGCCATCCTCGACCTGACCCAGGAAATGAATGCCAAGCGCCAGCTGCGCGAATTGAACGATGCGCTGGAAACCCGCGTGCGCGAGCGTTCGGCCGCGCTAGAGCAGGCCAACCAGGACCTGTCGAACGCGCTGGAAACCCTGCAGCGCACCCAGCACGACCTGATCGCTTCCGAGAAAATGGCTTCGCTCGGCTCACTGGTGGCGGGCATCGCGCATGAACTCAATACGCCGATCGGCAATTCGCTGCTGGCCTCCACCGCGCTGGACGACCGGGTGCAGGATTTCAAGCGGAGCGTGGCCGATGGTTCGATCCGCCGCTCCACGCTGAACCACCACCTGGAAGAGGTGCAGATGGCGTGCGGCCTGATTTCCAGTTCGCTGGAAAAGGCGGCGGCCCTGATCGCGTCCTTCAAGCAGATCGCGGTCGACCAGACCAACGACCAGCGCCGGCAATTCAGCCTGCAGTCGGTGGCGCTCGATACGGCCGCCACCTACACCCCGCGCCTGCGCCGCAACGCTATCCAGATCCAGGTCGACGTGCCGCCGGACCTGGTGCTGGACTCCTACCCCGGCAGCCTGTACCAGGTATTCAATAACCTGATCAACAACGCCCTTATGCACGCGTTCGAAGGACGCAACTGCGGCAAGCTGTGGCTGTCGGCGCGCGCCGCCGAAGAGCAGCAGGTCGAAATCGTCTTCCGCGACGATGGCGCCGGCATGACGGATGAAGTCAGGCACCACATCTTCGATCCCTTCTTCACCACCAAAATGGGCAATGGCGGCACGGGCCTGGGCATGAACATCGTCTACAACATCGTGACCGGCGTGATGGGCGGGCGCATCGCCATCGAGTCCGCGCCGGGCGCCGGCACCACCGTGCGCATGACCGTGCCGGCCGCTTCCCCGCAAAGGGATTAAGCCAGCAAGCCCTGCTCGCGGATGAACTTCACCACCTGCTGCACGCCGTCGCCGCTGCGCAGGTTGGTGAACACGAAGGGGCGTTCGCCGCGCTGGCGTGCCGCGTCGCGCGCCATCACGTCCAGGTCGGCGCCGACGTGGGGCGCCAGGTCGGTCTTGTTGATGATCAGGAGGTCGGAGCGCGTGATGCCGGGCCCGCCCTTGCGCGGGATCTTCTCGCCGCCCGCCACGTCGATCACGTACAGCGTCAGGTCCGACAGCTCGGGGCTGAAGGTGGCAGCCAGGTTGTCGCCGCCCGATTCGACCAGGATCAGGTCCAGGTCGGGAAACTCGGCCTGCAACCGCGCGATCGCCTCGATATTGATGGACGCGTCTTCGCGGATCGCCGTGTGCGGACAGCCGCCCGTCTCCACGCCCATCAGGCGCGCCGGCGGCAAGGCTTGCGCGCGCAGCAGGATCTCCATGTCTTCGCGGGTGTAAATGTCGTTGGTGATGACGGCCATGTCGTAATCGTCGCGCATGGCCTTGCACAGCATTTCGCACAGGGCGGTCTTGCCCGAACCGACCGGGCCGCCGATGCCGACGCGCAGGGGATTGGATGCCATGATTGCTCCTTCAAGAACGGTAAAGCCTGCCGTGCTGCACTTCGTGCCGCATCGACAGCAGGGACAGCCCCGGCGCCCAGTTGGACAGTTCGCTGTCGTCCAGTGACTGTGCGGCCCGGGCCGCCAATTCGATTTCGGGCCGCAGCGACAGCAACAGCTTCTGGCCGGCCACTTGTCCCAGCGGGATGGATTTGACGCAGACCAGCACCTGGTTCTCGGCCCAGCCGAACAGCATGGCCAGCAAGGCGTCCTCGTGGCGGATGCCCAGCGCGTGTACGGCCCGCGCCAGCGCCGCCGGATAGGCTTCCTCGCCCTGCGCGGCAGGCGCCAGTTCCAGTTCTGCCAGCAGGCGCCCCAGCGAAAAGCCCATCTGCACCGATTCCGCGCGTAGTTCGGCCGTGTCGCGCGACGCCAGGAAGCGTTCCGCCCAGCAGGCGGCGGCTGTGGCGTCGCCCGCGGCCTGCGCCTGCAGCAGACGCCAGAACACGGGACCGTCCCAGCGCGCCAGCACTTCGTGCAGCATGTCCACCATCCAGCTGCGCGCGCTGGCCGCGTCGCGCACCCGGCCCAGTTCCAAGGCCGCTTCCAGCCCTTGCGAATAGCTGTACGCGCCAATCGGCAATGCGGGGCTGGCAAATTGCAGCAGGTGCAGCAAGGCCTGCGCCGCCACGGCTACGCTTCCCCCGGGCGGTGGATCTTTTGCCGCAGCGGGATCGGGGCCAGGGGATGGCTGTGCGCATGCCCGCCCGCGTAGGCGCCGGCTTCCGGTTCGAACGGCGCAGACTCCTCCTCCACCGTCGCCCCCAGGCCTGCCAGCATGTCGCGCAGGACCGGATCGGGACGGATGCGCAGGAAGCCATCGCCGACCTGGACCTGGCTGTGGCGGTTGCCAAGGTGGAAGGCGCAGCGCAGCAAGCCGCGCGCGTCGGCGGCGCGCACGGTGTACACCGGCTCCGCCGCGGCGCGCACGCGGGCCACAAAGCCGCTTTCGCCGGTCAGCAGGTCGCCGTCGCGCAGCACGGTGCCGCGTGCAGTGAACAGGGCGATCTCTTCGCCGGAGGCCAGGCGCGCGCGCTGGCGGCATTTCTCGCGCTGGTCGTAGGCCAGCACCAGTTCGCCGTCGATGTGTCCGGATGCCTCGATTTTCGTGTGGAGCGTCAGCATGGTCATGAGTCAGAACAGGAAATAGCGCTGCGCCATCGGCAGCACGGCGGCAGCCTCGCACACCAGCAATTCGCCGTCGGCGCGCACTTCATAGGTTTCGGGATCGACTTCCATATGCGGCGTCGCGCCGTTATGGATCATGTCGGCCTTGCGCAGCTTGCGCGTGGCGCGCACCGGCAGCACCGGCTTGGCCAGGCCCAGGCGTGCCGCAATGCCGGCCTCGTACGCGGCTTGCGAGACAAAGGTCAGTGACTTTTTCAGGCCGCCGCCGAAGGCGCCGAACATGGGGCGCATGTAGACCGGCTGCGGCGTGGGAATCGACGCGTTGGGGTCGCCCATCTGGGCGCAGGCGATCATGCCGCCCTTCAGCACCATCGACGGCTTGACGCCGAAGAAGGCCGGCCGCCACAGCACCAGGTCGGCCAGCTTGCCCGTTTCCACCGAGCCCACCACGTGCGAGATGCCGTGCGCGATGGCGGGATTGATGGTGTACTTGGCCACGTAGCGCTTGGCGCGCGCATTGTCGTGGCGCGCACTGTCGCCCGCCAGCGCGCCGCGCTGCACCTTCATCTTGTGGGCGGTCTGCCAGGTGCGCAGGATGACTTCGCCGACCCGGCCCATGGCCTGCGAATCGGACGACATCATCGAGATCGCCCCCAGGTCGTGCAGGATGTCTTCGGCGGCGATGGTTTCGCGCCGGATGCGCGACTCGGCGAACGCCACATCTTCCGCGATGGCCGCGTCGAGGTGGTGGCACACCATCAGCATGTCCAGGTGCTCGTCCAGCGTGTTGACGGTAAACGGCCGCGTGGGGTTGGTGGAGGACGGCAGCACGTTGGCCTGGCCGACCGCCGCGATGATGTCCGGCGCGTGGCCGCCGCCCGCCCCTTCCGTGTGGAAGGTGTGGATGGTGCGGTCCTTGAACGCGGCCAGCGTCGCCTCCAGGAAGCCGCCCTCGTTCAGCGTGTCGGTGTGGATGGCGACCTGCACGTCCATGCGGTCGGCCACGGACAGGCAGTTGTCGATCGCGGCCGGCGTGCTGCCCCAGTCCTCGTGCAGCTTGAGGCCGA
>CBHWEO010000335.1:0-4900 GCA_966112955.1 uncultured Duganella sp.
CTCGTGGTGGCGCTGCCCACCCCCCCCGGCGGCTCCCCCCCCTGGTCTGCGAGCGCTGCCGGCCCGGCTGGGGGCGGAGTGCCCCGTAAGTAAAGATCCAAAAAAAAGCCCCGCGCGGGGCGGGGCTCGAGGCTGCTGATCGGTGTTGTTACAAGACGTCGCTCGCGTGGTCGGCCAGGCGCGAACGCTCGCCGCGCGCCAGCGTCACGTGGCCGCTGTGCGCCCAGCCCTTGAAGCGGTCGACCACATAGGTCAGGCCCGACGAGCCCTCGGTCAGGTATGGCGTGTCGATCTGCGCGATATTGCCCAGGCACAGGATCTTGGTGCCGGGACCGGCGCGCGTCACCAGGGTCTTCATCTGCTTCGGCGTCAGGTTCTGCGCTTCGTCAATGATGAGGAACTTGTTGACGAAGGTGCGGCCGCGCATGAAGTTCAGCGACTTGATCTTGATGCGCGAGCGGATCAGGTCCTGCGTCGCCGCGCGGCCCCATTCGCCGCCTTCGCCGTCGGACTTGTTCAGCACTTCCAGGTTGTCGTCGAAGGCGCCCATCCACGGGCCCATCTTCTCTTCCTCGGTGCCCGGCAGGAAGCCGATATCCTCGCCCACCGGCACCGTGACGCGGGTGACGATGATCTCGTTATACAGCTTGGTCTCCAGCACCTGGGCCAGGCCGGCGGCCAGGGCCAGCAGGGTCTTGCCGGTACCGGCCTGGCCCAGCAGGGTGATGAAGTCGCACTCGGGATTCATCAGCAGGTTCAGCGCGAAGTTCTGCTCGCGGTTGCGGGCCGTCACGCCCCATACGCTGTTCTTGCTGTGCGAGTAGTCGCGCAGGGTTTGCAGCACGGCGGTCTTGCCGTTGATCTGCTTCACTTGCGCGTAGAACGGCGCCTCGCCGTTGTTCGGTTCCAGGAACACGAACTGGTTCACCAGCAGGGAAGGGATGAACGGGCCGGTCACGCGGTAGAAGGTGCTCGACTGGCCGTGCTTGTTCTCCTGCCAGGATTCCATGTCCTTGCCATGCTTGTTCCAGAAATCGTCCGGCAGCTGGACGATGCCCGAGTACAGCAGGTCGGTATCTTCCAGCACATGGTCGTTGAAGTAATCTTCCGCCGGCAGGCCCAGGGCGCGCGCCTTGATGCGCATATTGATGTCTTTCGACACCAGCACCACGGCGCGGCCGGGCTGCTCTGCTTCCAGCGAGCGCACCACGGCCAGGATCTGGTTGTCGGCTTTGCCCTGCGGCAGGCCTTCCGGCAGGTCGGCGACCTGCACCTTGGTCTGGAAGTACAGGTGGCCCTTGGCATCCTTGTTGCCCAGCTTATTGAGCGGGATGCCGGCTTCCATGTCGTCGTCGTCGGTGTTGCTGACCAGGGCATCCAGCGTACGCGATACCTGGCGCGCATTGCGCGCGACTTCGGACATGCCTTTCTTGTGGTTGTCCAGTTCTTCCAGCGTCATCATCGGCAGGAAGACGTCGTGTTCTTCGAAGCGGAACAGCGACGACGGGTCGTGCATCAGCACATTGGTGTCGAGCACGAACAGCTTGGTGCTGCCCACCACGTCGGCCTTGCGGCTGATGGCGGACTTGAGCACCACTTCGTGCTCCTTGTGCTTGGCCGGGTGCGGCGCATCGGCCTTGATCGGCGTGACTTTCGAGCGGGCTTGCGGCGCAGCCTTGGTGCGCGGCGGGGCCGGCACGTCGTCCGGCAATTTGACGGACTTCAGTACGGGTGTCTTTTTCGCAGCGGTCTTTTTCGCTGCGGGCTCTTTGACTGCTTTGGCAGCAGTTTTGGTCGCCGCTTTCTTCGGCGCAGGTGCTGCCTTTTCTTCGGTCGGGAAGGGAACCGGATTCGCTCCGCTCGCCTTCGGGTAGTCTTTAGCCAGCAGCAGGGTGGCTGGCTTGCTAGGCAGTTTTGGCAGTGGCATCAGGATCTCAATCTCAAAAAGGATGCGCCCACGCGAAGGCCGGGGCCTGGCATGGACGTATTGGGGGGTGAATCGGAAAAACTAAAGGATGCCTGGCGGGCGTCTGCGTCGCCCGAAAGCCGGTGGGCATTGTGCCACCGGGGACAGTGGGTGGAAGGACTTACTCGACTCAAAATCTGGCTGACACGATCAAATGACAAGCTCCCGTTGAGCTAACACATTCGCAGCGAGGGCCTTGCCATCAGCCCAGGTTGGCCACGAATTCCAGCACTTCATCGACGTGACCTGGTACTTTCACGCCTCTCCATTCTTTCACCAATCGGCCTTTTGCGTCAATCACAAACGTGCTGCGCTCGATGCCGCGCACATCTTTACCGTACATTTTTTTCATCTTCATGACACCGAAGGCCTGGCACACGGCTTCGTCCGGGTCGGAAATCAGTTCGAACGGCAAGCCCAGTTTCTGCTTGAAGTTCTCGTGCGAGCGCAGCGAGTCGCGGCTGATGCCGTAAATTTCGGCACCGGCGGCGGTGAACTTGTCGTGCAGGTCGCGGAAGGCCATGTTCTCGGTGGTGCAGCCGGGGGTGTTGTCCTTGGGGTAGAAAAACAGGACGGTGGCCTTGGCGGGACGGCCGGCGAGCTGGAAGGTCTGGCCGCCGGTCATGGCGGCCGTGAAGTCGGCGATGGTTGGTGTCATGGGCGTTTATATCGGGGCAACGTTCTTATTTTTCAATGATCAGTGCCAGCAGGGCTTTGCGGCCTTCGCCCATCAGGATGTTGTAGGTGCGGCAGGCGGCGTTGGTGTCCATGCATTCGACGCCGATGCGCTGGCCGATCAGGGGCGCGGTCAGGCGGGGATGGACGAAGCGCTGGCGTTCGCCGGTGCCGAGGATGACCACGTCGGGTGTCTCGGCCAGCAGTTGTTCGAAGTGTTCGACTGTCAGTTCCTCGAAGGCCGCCACCGGCCAGGCGCGCGGCGCCGCTTCGGGCAGCACCATCAGGCTGTAGTCGAAAGGCTGGCCGTTGATTTCGACTCCGCCCTCGAAGTAGCCGGAAACGGTCTGGTACTGGCCCGTGGTGCTGGAGTGCAGTTTCATAACGCTTAGCTATATTTAAATGCAATAGAGATCTTATTGTAACGTTTTACGCATATCGATGGTTGATTAAACCAATTTAATTCGGCAGAATGGGTATTTTCGCATTGCAGCAATTACACGTAAGGGATTGATTTTGCGTCCGGTTCAGAAATCCAATAAGCTCAACGAGATTTGCTACGAAATCCGCGGCCCCGTGCCGGAGAAGGCCCGCCTGATGGAGGAAGAGGGCCACAAGATCATCAAGCTGAACATCGGCAATATGCAGCCGTTCGGCTTCGATCCGCCGGATGAAATCGTCCACGACATGATCATCAACCTGCCGAATGCGGCGGGCTACACGGATTCCAAGGGCTTGTTCGCCCCGCGCAAGGCGGTGATGCACTACACCCAGCAGAAGAAAGTCGCCAATGTGACCATGGACGACATCTACCTGGGCAACGGCGCCTCGGAACTGATCGTGATGTCCATGAACGCGCTGCTGAACAACGGCGACGAGGTGCTGGTGCCGGCGCCCGACTACCCGCTGTGGACGGCGGCGGTCAGCCTGTCCGGCGGCAAGCCGGTGCACTATGTCTGCGACGAGCAGCAGGACTGGTACCCGGACATCGACGACATGCGCAAGAAGATCACGCCGAACACCAAGGCGATCGTCGTGATCAACCCGAACAACCCGACCGGCGCCCTGTACCCGGACGAGGTGCTGCTGCAGATCATCGAGCTGGCGCGCCAGCACCAGCTGATCATCTACGCCGACGAAATCTACGACAAGGTGCTGTACGACGGCGTCAGCCACACCTCGATCGCCGCGCTGTGCGACGACGTGTTCTGCGTGACCTTCAACGGCCTGTCCAAGAGCTACCGTTCCTGCGGCTACCGCGCCGGCTGGATGGTGCTCTCGGGCGAAAACAAGAAATATGCGAAGGATTACATCTGGGGCCTGAACATGCTGGCCTCGATGCGCCTTTGCGCCAATGCGCCGGGCCAGTTTGCGATCCAGACTGCGCTCGGCGGCTACCAGAGCATCAACGACCTGGTGGCCCCCGGCGGGCGCCTGCTCAAGCAGCGCGACCTGGCATACAAGCTGTTGTCCGAGATTCCGGGCGTCAGCGTGGTCAAGCCAAAAGCTGCCCTGTATATGTTCCCCCGCCTCGATCCGAAGGTCTACCCGATCGCGGACGACCAGCAGTTCGCCTATGAGCTGCTGGAAGAAACCAAGGTCCTCATCGTGCAGGGCACGGGCTTCAACTGGCATAGCCCGGACCACTTCCGCGTGGTGTTCCTGCCGAACTCGGACGACATGGAAGATGCATTCGGCCGTATCGCGCGCTTCATGGAAGGCTACCGAAAACGGCACGGGCACAGCTAACACAATCCAGGGAATTTGAAAGATGAAATCGATTAAAGTAGGTTTGCTGGGCGTAGGCAATGTAGGCGCCGGAACGTTCAGTGTATTGCGACGCAACCAGGAAGAGATCCGCCGCCGCGCCGGCCGCGGTATTGAGATTGTGGCCGTATCGGCCCGCAACCTGGAGCGCGCAAAAGAGCGCACCGAAGGCTTGTGCAAAGTGGTGGCAGACCCGTTCGCGATCGTCAACGATCCGGAAATCGATATCGTCGTGGAGCTGATTGGCGGCTATGACACCGCCAAGGAACTGGTGATGAAGGCCATCGCCAACGGCAAGCATG
This sequence comes from uncultured Duganella sp., assembly GCA_966112955.1. GTDB lineage: Bacteria > Pseudomonadota > Gammaproteobacteria > Burkholderiales > Burkholderiaceae_D > Rugamonas. The sequence continues at coordinate 4,711 of CBHWEO010000335.1, forward strand.
TGGTGACTGCCAACAAGGCGCTGCTGGCGCTGCATGGCACCGAAATCTTTGCAGCCGCCCAGGAAAAGGGCGTGATGGTGGCCTTCGAGGCGGCCGTCGCCGGCGGCATCCCGATCATCAAGGCGCTGCGCGAAGGCCTGACCGCCAACCGCATCGAATGGATCGCCGGCATCATCAACGGCACCACCAA
>CBHWEO010000336.1:0-4897 GCA_966112955.1 uncultured Duganella sp.
GCCCGGGTGCCCCGGTGGGCGCGGGTCGCTTGCTTTCACGGGGCCCCCCCCGGCTAACCAAAACCCCCGTCACCCCAAGGTTGACACGGGCTCTGCTGTCAGCCCTCGTAGGGGGTGTACAGGAAGCCGCTGCTGATCTTGGCGATCGTGGCGGCGTAGTTTTCATCGCTGATGCTGATGTCGGCCAGTACCAGCGCCTTGCTGACCTTGTTGGCGTCCAGCAGGTCGACATAGAACTTGAGGCCGCCCGCATCCGGCGTGCGGTGCAGGACGTTTTCGTAGATCTTGGTGACCAGCTGGGTATTGGTCGGTGCCGTGCCGTAGGCGGTGCGGAATTCGTTGCTGTCCATGAAGCCGGCGGCGATCGATTCCAGGCTGATGCCCTTGTCGAACTGGCCGATCCAGAAGCCGACACCGGCGGCGTCGGGTTCGCGGTTGAACGCGGCCTGGTACAGGCGGTACATGTCGCCGGCATGGCTGCCCTTGGCCACGTCGAAGGCCATTGTGCCGTCGATGAAGGCCAGGCGTTCGACGCCGTTCAGGGTGTCGCTGCCGTCGGTGCCGGTCTTGGCGGCCACCGTGGCTTGCGTCGAATTGCCGCTCACGGTGTAGTTGGCGCGTACCCCCAGGTAGGTGGCGGTATCGATGCCGTCGCCGCCATTCAGGGTGTCGTTGCCGTCGCCACCGTACAGGATGTCGTTGCCGCCATTGCCGTTCAGGACGTCGTTGCCGGCGAAGCCGGGCAGGAAGTCGATGCCGGAACTGCCATTGATGGTGTCGTTGCCGCCCCACACGTAGGTGAACAGGGTGTCCAGGTCGTCGCCGTTCTGCAGCACGTTCTGCACATTGGCCGCGTCCAGGCTCAGGCCTTCCACGCTGAAGGCCAGCGTGCCGTTGATCGAGAAGCGCAGCGCCGTCAGGGTGCCGCTCACGTTCAGGCCATTGATGCTGAACTGGCCGACGAATTCTTCGTGAAAGGGGCCGCCGTCAATGACGATCAGCGAGCTGCTCATGGAGGTCAGCGTCGCATCGCCGTCCCAGTCGGGAATCGTGCTTTCGTTGAAGGGAATGTGATAAGTGACTGTAGACATACAAGCATCCTTTCAGAAATGAACGATGGCGATGTTAGCACAAAAACAATTAGAGCATGGGACGGGAGCGCTGGCGCTGGAATTCATTGATCTGCGGCGCGTAGCGCTGCTGCGAGGCGGGGGTGTGCCAACTGTTCTGTGCCTTGATCATGGCGGCGGCGCCTTCGCGCGTGCCGACGATGCGGTCGATGCGGCGCACCGTGGCCAGGCCCCAGGCGTTGCGCGGGCAGGCAATGCCGCCCAGCATGGGCTTGTTGTTCTGCGCGATCGGCACCGTGTGCAGCCTGCCGATCTCCGGTTCGCTGCGGCTGGCGTACTGCAGCGCGTAGTCATAGTCGAGGGTGTAGTCGGCGCGGCCGTGCGACACCATCTTCAGCACATTGCGGCCATAGTCGCCTACCGACGTGGTTTCCAGCCGCGAGCCGGCCGGCCGCGCCGCCAGCAGCCTGTCGATCGCGGCGCCGTAGCTGCGCCGTTCCACCACGATGCCGCGCAAGGCGGGATCGGCCAGCACCTTCTGCAGGTCGGCCTCGCCGTGGGCGTTGAGGGGCAGGCGCGGCACGGTCGCTTGCTGCACCACCAGCTGCAGCGGCGGCACCAGGTTGGTGTCGACGAACCAGGCCAGTTTTTCCCGTTCGGCGTTGCGCAGGGCGGCCACCACGCAGGCCTGTTCGCCGCGCTCCACCATCAGCCAGGTGCGCTTGGGATTGGCGTAGATGAAGTGGTGTTCGGCGTCCGGCCAGTGGGCCGTGATGTACAGCACGATCTGGTCGGCGATGCCGGTGGTGGGCTTGCCGTCCTGCGGCATGGAGGCGGGCGGTACGTCGGGCATCAGCCACGACATCCGTTCGCGCGCCGGCGCGGCGCCGCCGGCCTGGGTGGCCGCGGCGGCATGCAGGATGGGCTGGGAGCGGGCAAGGCGCATGCGGGTCCTCAGCGGCGGCCGTACATCATCAGCTCGGCCAGCACGGCGCGCGCCGGGGCGGCCACGTCGATGGCGGCCAGGCCCAGGCCGAGCAGGGGCTGCAGCAGCGATTCGCTGGCGAAGATGCGCGCCATGGTGTCGGTCAGGCGCACCGTCAGCCTGCGGTCCTGGCGGCGCTGGGCGGCGTATTGCGCCAGCGCTTGCGGGGTGGCGCCGCGCGCCAGGATGCGCGCCAGTTCGGCGGCGTCGCGCAGGCCCAGGTTGAGGCCCTGGCCGGCCACCGGGTGCAGGGTTTGCGCCGCATTGCCGATGGCGACGCTGCGCGCGCTGGCGCCGGCGCCGGCATTCAGGCCGAGCGGGAAGGCCAGGCGGCGCGAGGCGTGCGTGAACCGGCCGAGGCGTTCGCCGAAGGTGTCGCCGAGGCGGGCCAGGAAGGCGGCATCGTCCAGCGCGAGCAATGCTTGCGCGGTGGCGGGGCGGGCGCACCACACCAGCGCGTAGCCGTCGTCCTGCGGCAGCAGGGCCAGCGGGCCTTCGCTGGTGAAGCGTTCGTAGGCGCGGTGCGCCACCGGGGCGCTGGCCCGCACCTGGGCGATGATGGCGGTTTGCCGGTAGTCGCGCGTTTCGGCCTTGTCGGCCTGTTCGCCGAACAGGCCGCCTTCGGCCTGCACCACGATGGCGGCGCGCAGCGTGCACGCGCTGCCGTCTTCCCCGGCGAGGTGCAGGGTCACGCTGTCCGGGTCTTCGTCGCTGCCGGTCACGCGCAGCGGGCGCAGGGCGGCGATGCCCAGGCTGGCGCATACGCGGCCCAGCGCTTCGACAATGGCGCCGTAGCGCGTGACGTAGCCCAGTGCCGGCACGCCGTGTTCGTCGCGCGTGATCATGCTGCGGCCGAACTGGCCGCGCCGCGAGACGTGGATTTCGTGGATGGCGGTGGCGTGGATCGGCCAGGCGCCGACCTGTTCCAGGATCTGGCGGCTGCCGTAGGACAGGGCCAGGGTGCGCGGGTCCCGCATGGCCTGTTCCAGCGGCTTGGCGTCCACCAGCGCGATGCGCGCGGGCGGCACGCCGCGCCTGGCCAGCAGCGCTGCCAGCGCCATGCCCGCCGGGCCGGCACCGCAAATGGCGATATCGTAATCCATCATTTCATCAAGGCTTCAATCTCGGCCACGGTCTTGGGCGCGCCGCCCGTCAGCAGCTGGAAGCCGCCCTCGGTGACGATCACGTCGTCCTCGATGCGGATGCCGATGTTCCAGTACTGCTCCGGCACGCCTTCGGCCGGGCGCACGTAGATGCCCGGCTCCACCGTCATCGCCATGCCCGGCTGCAGCCGGCGCGAGGGCTTGTCTTCCTGCGCCACGTCGCGGTACAGGCCGACGTCGTGCACGTCCATGCCGATCCAGTGGCCGGTGCCGTGCATGTAGAACTGGGTGTAGCGCTTTTCCGCCAGCACGTCGTCCAGCGTGCCTTGCAGCAGGCCGAAGTCCAGCATGCCCTGCGCCAGCACGCGCACGGCGGCGTCGTGGGCGTCATGGTATTTGCGGCCGGGCGCGATGGCGTCGAAGGCGGCCTGCTGGGCCGCCAGCACCAGTTCGTACAGCGCGCGCTGGGCGGAGCTGAAGCGGCCGTTGACGGGGAAGGTGCGCGTGATGTCGGCGGCGTAGCCATCGAGCTCGCAGCCGGCGTCGATCAGCACCAGGTCGCCGTCGTGGATGCGGCGGTTGTTGGCGTTGTAGTGCAGCACGCAGGCGTTCGGGCCGGAGGCGACGATCGGCGTATAGGCCGGGAACTGGGCGCCGTGGCGGCGGAATTCGTGCAGCAGCTCGGCTTCCAGTTCGTATTCGTGGATGCCGCTGCGGCCTTGCGCGGCGGCGAAGCGCATGGCGCGTGCGTGGGCGCCGGCCGAGATGGCGCCGGCGCGCAGCATGATGGCGCGCTCGTGCGAGTCCTTGAACAGGCGCATCTCGTCGACCAGCGGCGGCAGGTCGCGCAGCACGGGCGGCGCCGTGGTGCCGCTGCGCGCCAGCCGGCGCACGCCGTCCAGCCAGCGGCGCTGCTGCGCGTCCGCGTCGGCACTGCGGCCCAGCGGGGCATACAGCGCGCTGGCGTTGGACAGCTGGCGCACCATGTGTTCGTCCAGCGCGCCGATGGGGAAGGCGAAGTCGAAGCCGAACGCTTCGCGCGCGGCATCCGGGCCGTAGCGGTAGCCGTCCCAGATTTCCGATTCCAGGTGCTTCTCGCGGCAGAACAGGATGCTCTGCGCGCCCGCCGTGCCGCGTGCGGCGACCAGCACCAGCACCGCTTCCGGCTCGCCGAAGCCGGTCAGGTAATAGAACGAACTGTCGTGGCGGTAGGGGTAGTCGCTGTCGGCATTGCGCGCCACTTCGGGTGCGGTGCCGATGACCGCCACGCTGCCCGGCTCCATGCGGGCCAGCAGGCGTGCGCGGCGCTCGGCGTAGGGCGTCATGCGTTCATCCCCGCATTGAGTTCTTCCAGCTGGCGCACGGTGCCCACGTTGACCCACTCGCCCTGGTAGATTTCGCCGCCGATGCGGCCCTGGTCGGCGAATTGGAACAGCAGCTTGCCCAGGCCGGCCTTCTGGCCCGGCGTGATGCCGTCGAACATTTCACGCCGGTAGACGCCGATATTGGCGAAGTTCCACTTGGGCGAGCCCTGGCCGGAAATCGTGTACAGGTTGAGGGCGAAGTCGCCGTCCGGGTTGTGCCAGGGATTGGGCGTCAGCCACACCCAGGCGATGTCGCGCACGTGGGCCGGGTAAGGGTCGCCGCGGTGGTCCTTGTCCTTCAGCACGTCCAGCGCTTCGGCGAAATCGAAGTGCGGGCAGTAGATGTCGCCCGACAGCACCAGGAACGGCTCGTCG
>CBHWEO010000337.1:0-4884 GCA_966112955.1 uncultured Duganella sp.
CGCACCGACAGCACGCCGCCTTCCGGATTGGCGATCACGGACGGCGCGTTGCGGCTCTGGCCGGACGCCTGCGCGCCAAACGGCCCCGCCGCATTGGCGCCGACCGGAGCCCGGGCCTGCGCTGCCGTGGCCTGGGCGCCGGGATAGCCGGCATCGGGCGAGCCAGCGCCACCGCCGGCCTGCATCTGTTGGAGCATGGAATTGGCCTGCTCCCGCATCTGTGCCAGCGGATCGGTCAGCGGATCGTTCAACGTGGTCGGGCGCAGCATGTCGCGCACGTTCTTCTCAAGGCTGTACCAGAAGTTGTTGTCCGAACGGTTCGCCACCGAAGTGGTCGAATTGTTGTTGCCGCCGCTCGCCAGTGTCGCGCCGGCCATGGCGCTTTGCACGGGATTGGACGGCGAACCGCCGCTGGCCGCCGAGCCGCCGGTCGTGGAAATCTGCGTGGCGATACTCACGCTGCTGTTGGTGCTGCGTGCGATGTTGACGTAATCGATCTTGTAATGGTTCCAGTAAGGCTGGTCCGGCAGCACCACCAGGTTGTTGCCCTGCAGTTCGTAACGCATGTCGACTTGCTTGCCGATCCGCGCCAGCAGCTGGGGCAGGGTCTGGTCGAGCGCATTGAGCGTCACCGTGCCTTCGATGGCCGGATGCACATCCACATTCAGGCCGGCATCGCGCGCCAGCGCGAACAGCACCGATTGCACGGGCACCCGGTGCACCGAAACGCTATAGGTTTCCTGCTTGCCGGCCGGGCGCGGCGGCGGCAGGGCCGCGCTCTGCTGCACCGGTTCCGGGATGGCGCCGGCGGCCGGCGCCGGTTCGCTCACATGGGTAGGCGACAAGGGCAGTTGCGGCGATGCACAAGCCCCGAGCAGGACGCAAAACAGGGAAGCCGTAAGGTTCTTCATGTCTATCGCCGCCGGAAACAAGTTGCCAGGAGTCTATCGAAAACGATCATACTGCGATTGCCTGGGACGGCCGCGCACGAATAGCGGCTGTCCTCAATGGCTCGCCGCACGTGATACGAATTGACGTAAGGAAAGTCATCGGCATAAGCCGCCATCAGGGCCTTATCGGCCAGCACATTGATGCGGCGGACGATGCCCTTCGAGCCGCGCGCAATCAGGCTCACCGCGCCGCGGCTGAACAGTTCCGGGCCTTGGTAGCCGGCCGCGCGCAGCCGGTGCGACAAGAAGTAGGGGATCTGGTCGCGTGGCATGGGCGGCACATCGAAGCTGTGCGTGATCCGTTCGCGCAACTGACGCATGCGCGGCAGGGACAGGTGCTCGTCCAGCTCCGGCTGGCCGAACAGCACGATTTGCAGCAGCTTGCTGCTGGCCGTCTCCAGGTTGGTCAGCAGCCGCACTTCTTCCAGGGTTTCAAGCGGCATGGCCTGCGCCTCTTCCACCAGCAGCACCACGCGGTGGCCGGCCGCATGGCGCGCGATCAGCTCGGCGTGCAGGGCGCGCAACACTTCGTCGGCGCGCCGGCCGCTGGTATCGAGGCCCAGCTCCGCCGCGATGGCATGCAGGACTTCCTGCGGGCCGAGTGTGGGGTTGACGAGATAGAGCACGTCCACGCCGCGCGGCAGGCGCGACTCCAGCATGCGGCACAGCATGGTCTTGCCGCAGCCAACTTCACCGGTCACCTTGACGATGCCTTCGCCGTGGGTGACAGCGTAGAGCAGCGCGGTGAGGATTTCACCGCGCGTATTCCCGCTATAGAAGAAGGCGGGGTTGGGCGTAATGCCGAACGGCGCCTCTTGCAAGCCAAAATGCTGCATGTACATGAGCAAGCGTCCTGTCGTGGGGGGAGGGCCCTGCAATTGGATCACGTATCGCAAGATTTCGTCGCCCGTCAGCCACGCGCACGCGTTGTGGTGAATCTATTAACGGGTTTTGCTATGCGTGCACGTTTCGTTCGCATACAATGCCAACGACATGTGGATTGGGGGAAGCTGGCATGGCGAGGCCGGAAAAGGTTCGTTTAGGTGAAATCCTGGTGCAGCAGAAGCTGCTGTCGGAAGAGCAGTTGGGCATGGCGCTGGCGGAGCAGAAGCGCAGCGGCCGCAAGCTGGGGCGGGTGTTCGTTGAACACGGCTATGTCACCGAAGAACAGATTTCCGGCGCACTGGCGCGCCAGCTGAACATCCCTTACATCAACCTCAAGTTCTACCAGATCAGTAATGACCTGGTGCGCCTGCTGCCGGAAACCCAGGCCCGCCGCTTCCGCGCGCTGGTGCTGGAAGACCGCAAGGGCAGCATGCTGGTCGGCCTGTCCGACCCGACCGACTTGTTCGCTTACGACGAAATCTCGCGCCTGCTCAAGCAGTCCATCGAACTGGCTGTGGTCAACGAGACCGAGGTGCTGGCCGTCATCGACCGCACCTACCGCCGCACGGAAGACATTTCCGGCCTGGCGCGCGAGCTGGAACAGGAGATGGGCGATGCATCGGTGGACTTCGGCGCGCTGGCCGCCGCCAGCCCGGGGCTGGAAGAAGCGCCGGTGGTCAAGCTGCTGCAGTCGTTGTTCGACGATGCTGCCCAGGTGCGGGCTTCCGACATCCATATCGAGCCGCAGGAAGGGCGGCTGCAGATCCGCTTCCGCATCGACGGCGTGCTGCACCTGCAGACGGAAGCCGACATCAAGATCGCGCCGGCCCTGGCGCTGCGCCTGAAGCTGATGTCCGACCTCGATATCTCGGAAAAGCGTTTGCCGCAGGACGGGCGCTTTGCCGTGCGCGTGAAGAACGCCCGCATCGACGTCCGTATCTCCACCATGCCGACGCAATACGGCGAGTCGATCGTCATGCGTCTGCTGAACCAGAGCGGCATGACCTTGCGGCTGGATGCCATCGGCATGCCGAAGCCGCTGCTGGACAAATTCCGCGCCATCGTGGCTCGGCCGAACGGCCTGGTGCTGGTGACCGGGCCGACCGGTAGTGGCAAGACCACCACGCTGTACTGCGCGCTGGCGGAGCTGAATTCGATGGAGAAGAAGCTGATCACCGTCGAAGACCCGGTCGAATACCGCCTGGCCGGCATCAACCAGGTGCAGGTGAACGAAAAGATCGAACTGGATTTCGCACGCGTGCTGCGATCCGCGCTGCGCCAGGACCCGGACATCGTGCTGGTCGGCGAGATGCGCGACCAGGAAACCGCGCAGATCGGCCTGCGTGCCGCCATGACCGGCCACCTGGTGCTGTCCACGCTGCACACCAACGATGCCGCCAGCACGCCGCTGCGCCTGATGGACATGGGCGTACCGCGCTACATGGTGGGCAGCTCGTTGCAAGCCGTGCTGGCGCAGCGCCTGGTGCGGGTGATCTGCGAATCCTGCACCACGCCTTACACGCTGACGCCGAGCGAACATGAGTGGCTGAGCCTTGAACTGAAGGACAAGGTCGACATGGGGCGCTACTTCCATGGCAAGGGCTGCTCGCATTGCAATGGCCTGGGTTACCGTGGACGTACCGGCGTGTACGAATTGCTGGAGATGAGCCAGGCCGTGGTGGATGCGGCCAACGATCCCGATCCCGCCGTGTTCCTGAAAGCGGCGGCGCAGCAGATGGGCGGCATGACCCTGCGCCGCCATGCGGTGCAACTGGTGATCCAGGGCCGCACCACGGTGGCGGAAGCCATGCGTATCAGTAACCAGTTAGAGGATTGACGTGCCGCTGTTCGCCTACAAGGGCCGCAATGCGCGCGGCGAATTGATGCAGGGAGTGCTGGAGGCCGCTGACAGCGGCGCCGTGGCGGACCAGTTGTTCAGCACCGGCGTGACTCCCATCGAAATCAACGTCACCAAGGCGGTGGCCAAGCAAAGTGAAGACAACCTGTGGGAGCGCCTGACCGAGAAAAAGGTCAACGCGATGGACGTGCAGCTGTTCAGCCGGCAGATGTACACCCTGCTCAAGTCGGGCGTGCCGATCATGCGTGGGCTGGCGGGCTTGCAGGAGTCGGCCATCAGCAAGTCGTTCGGGAAGGTGATCAAGGATTTGCGCGAGTCGCTGGACGCGGGCCGCGAGCTCTCTGCCTCGATGCGGCGGCATCCGGATGTGTTCTCTGCGTTCTACCTGTCGATGATACGCGTGGGCGAGATGACGGGGCGGCTGGAGGAAGTCTTCCTGCGGCTGTTCGACCACATGGAGTTCGACCGCGACATGCGCGAACGGGTGAAGACGGCGCTGCGCTATCCGACCTTTGTGGTGATTGCGATGGTGATCGCCATGGTGGTCGTGAATATTTTCGTGATCCCGGCGTTTGCCAAGGTGTTTGCGAGCTTCCATACCGAACTGCCGCTGATGACGCGCATCCTGCTGGCCAGTTCGAACTTCACGCAGGACTATTGGGGGCTCCTGCTGGGTGTCGCGCTGGCGGCGTTTTTCGGCTTCCGCGCCTGGATCAAGACAGTCAATGGCCGTTATGAGTGGGACCGCATCAAGCTGCGCATTCCGATTGCCGGGAAAATAATCCACAAGGCGACGATGGCGCGTTTCGCGCGCAGCTTTTCGCTGTCGGCCCGCAGCGGGGTACCGATCGTGCAAGCGTTGACTGTGGTGTCGCAAACGGTCGATAACGCGTTCCTGACCGCGCGCATCGAGCAGATGCGGGACGGCGTGGAGCGGGGTGAGTCGATCCTGCGCACGGCTGTGACGGCGGCGGTGTTCACGCCGGTCGTGCTGCAGATGATCGCCGTCGGCGAGGAGTCCGGCTCGCTGGATGATTTGATGGACGAAATCGCGCAGATGTATGAGCGCGAGGTGGACTACGAGCTGAAGACGCTGGCGGCGCAGATTGAACCAATCCTGATCACCTTCCTTGGCGTGATGGTGCTGGTGCTGGCATTGGGCATCTTCCTGCCGATCTGGGATTTGGGCAA
>CBHWEO010000338.1:0-4878 GCA_966112955.1 uncultured Duganella sp.
CACTGGGTCTCCGCTTCCTCCGGGATGGAATCGACCAGCGGCCCGCGCACGGCCACCGCAAAATCCCCGCGCGGCGCCGCCAGCTGCAGGCGCGGCCGGTGGTCGGTGAACATGTCGTCATTGATATTGATGCCACCGACCAGCGCCACCTGCCGGTCCACCACGCAGATCTTGCGGTGGGTGCGCGTGATGCCGCGCCGGAACCAGGGGTTGAACACGCGGTGCTCGACGCCGGCCGCCGTCAGCTCGGCGTGCATGCGGTACACCGCCTTGTGGCCGGTGCCGAACCAGTCGGTAATCATGCGTACGGCCACGCCGCGCTGGGCGGCCGCCTTCAGCGCCGCCAGCACGCGCTGGCCAGTCTCATCCTCAGCAAAGATATAGGTCTCGAAGTACACCTCGTATTGCGCCGCCTCGATCGCTTCGATCAGGGCGGGGAAATAATCGGTGCCGCAATGCAGGAGTTTGACTTCGTTATCTGCAACAAAATCGACGTGACGCATGGATCAGGAAACCAGTTTCAGGTTCGCCACAATGGGCGCGTGGTCCGACAGCCTGGCCCAGATCGGGCCATGCAGGACTTCGGCGGATTCCACTGTGAAGCCCCGCACGTAGATGCGGTCCAACCTGAAAAATGGCAAGGCGGCCGGGAAGGTGCGGGCCGGCCGCTGGGCGGCCTTGCGCCGCGCCAGGGTGCGCACCAGGTCGGCCACCGGGCTGCCGTGCTTGATCTCATCGAACACTTCGCGCACGCCCAAGGCGTTCTGCAGCTTGTCGGTCAGCGTGTTGCGCCAATCGTTGAAGTCGCCGGCGATGATGACCGGTTCCCCGTTGGGTGCCGAGCTGCGCACGGCTTCGATCAGCATGTCCGCCTGGCGCACCCGGCTGCGCTCGAACAGGCCGAGGTGGATCACGTAGCAGTGGATCTGGCCGTGCTCGGATTCCACCACCGAGTGCAGGATGCCGCGCGCCTCGTAGGCGTGGTCGGAAATATCGGTATTGGTCCAGCGCGCGATCGGAAATTTGCTGAGCAGGGCATTGCCGTGATGGCCGTGGTCGTACTGCGCGTTCAGGCCGTACACGGACTGGTGTGATTCCCCGGCGAAAAATTCGTGCTGGGCCTTTTTCGGCCAGTGGCGGTGGCCCTGGCTTTCCTCGCCGTAACGCGCCTCGATCCGGTCGTGCTGGCCCTGCACTTCCTGCAGGAACACCAGGTCGGCGTGGAAGGCTTCTATCGCATGGCGCAAGGCATGCACGCGGGGGTGGCTGCGGTAAGACACGCCCTTGTGGATGTTATAGGTGGCAACGCGGATCTTCATGGATTTATTCTAACCCCAACAGCCCTGCTTGCTGGCTGTCAAAAGTGTCGCGAATTGCATTATAGTCATTCCCCATGAATGAGCGACACACTACTTTTCCGTCCGCACCAGAAGCCTTCTTCCTGGTCGTCTGCCTGTGGGCCCTGCAATTCCTGCTGAGCTGTGCCCTGTACGATGTGCGCGGCGGACTCGGTCTTGAAGACCCATACAGCTTGGGCACCATCGCCATGGTCTTGGCGAACGGCGTAATCTTCACCGGTTTGCTGCATTGGAAGAACCTCAGCTACCGTGATCTCTTCCAATCGTCGCGTTCCGCGACCGCTGCGACCCTGGTCATCGTAGTGCCGCTCGTGGTACTGGCGACGCCACTGCTGATCCTGGTCATGGGGAGCCTGGATGAGCTGGTCCAGGCTGCTTATCCAATGAGCTCGGGGATGAAGGAACAGTTCAGCCAAATGCATGCAAACGTGGCACAGCTTGCCATGACTTGCGTATTGGCGCCTGTGCTCGAGGAAATGCTGTTCCGGGGCGTCATCCTGCGCAGCTTCCTGCAACAATATGAACGGGGCTACGCCATCCTTGGCTCATCTGTCATATTCGGGTTCGCGCACGGCAATATCTACCAACTGGTCTACGCCACCCTGTTCGGCCTCGCTGCCGGATGGCTGTATGAGCGCACCCGCTCCCTGATCCCTGGCATTGCCCTGCACATGAGCGCCAACTCGGGCGGCCTCCTGTGGCTGGCAATTGCCGGCCCCGATGCCGTGATGCCCGGCACAGGGACATGGGCCTTCCTGGCAGTGCCTGCGCTGGCGGCCTGCTTTGCGCTGCGCCGCCTGCTGGCGGAAACCGCACCGTGAGCATGATCCGTCTGGCAGCCAGCGCGCTGCTCATCGTTTGCGCCGTGCCGGCCGGGGCCGCCAGCACATGCCACGGCAACGTCAACCGCGGCAGCCTCGAAGCCGGCGTCCAGTTGCCGGACGCAGGTGCCAACTTTTCCTCCTACAGCTCGCTTGCCGCGGCCATGGGACGCAAGTATGTGCACAGCGAAGTCGCGGCAATCATGCTGGACGCTTACGCAAGACTTGAGCGCGCTGCGCCAGGTGCGCAATACGTCTACGGAGAGTCCGGTTTCATCCAGGGCGGCCGCTTTCGCCCGCACCGCACGCACCAGAATGGCTTGTCGGTCGACTTTTTTGTCCCGGTGCGCGGCCAGGATGGGCGTCCGGCGCGCCTGCCGACGCCCGCTTCGCAGCGCTTTGGCTACAGCATTGAATTCGACCAGGAGGCGCGCTACGGCGAGTACCGCATCGATTTCCCGGCGCTGGCCGAGCACCTGTACCAGTTGGACCAGGCCGCCCGCGCGCGCGGGCACGGCATTGCCCTGGTCATCTTCGACACTGCCTACCTGCCGCGCCTGTTCGATACGCCGCGCGGCGCCGCATTGCAACAGCTGAACTTCATGAAGGGCAAGCCCTGGGTGCGGCATGACGAGCATTACCACGTCGACTTCGCCATCCCCTGCCCCGGCTGACCCGGCGCCCGGCCGGCTCAGTTCACCACATCGTTTTCCGCGGCGGCCGGTGCCATCTGCCGCGGCAGGATGACGCGGAAGGTGGTGCCCTTGCCCACTTCGCTGTCGACCTCGATGCGGCCGCCATGCTTCTGCACGATGCTGTAGGACAGCGACAAACCCAGCCCCGTCCCCTTGCCCACTGGCTTGGTGGTGAAGAAGGGCTCGAAGATGCGGCCCAGGTTTTCCGCCGCAATGCCGCTGCCGGTATCGCTGACCGACACCGTCACTTCCTCGTTCGCGTAACTGGTGCGCACCGTGATGCGGCCGCGGTTCTCGATGGCGTGGGCGGCATTGACCAGCAGGTTCATGAACACCTGGTTCAGCTGCGACGGGATGCATTCGATATCCGGTACGCCGCCGTATTCCTTGACCACTTCCGCTTTGTATTTCAGCTCGTTCCATACCACGTTCAGCGTGCTGTCGAGGCCCGTTTCCAGGTTGGCCACCAGCACGTCGCCGCCGCCCGCGTGCGAGAAATCCTTCATGTCCTGCACGATGCGCTTGATGCGGTCCAGCCCGTCCATGGATTCGGACAGCAGGCTGCCCAGGTCCTCGCGCAGGTAGTCGGCATCGATTTCCTTGCGCAGGGCATTCAGCTCCGAACGGTCGCCTTCCGGCAGGTGCGCTTCGCGCGCCTCGTAGGCATCGAGCAGGCGCATCAGCGATTGCATGTAGCGCTGCAGGCTGCTCAGGTTGGAATTGACGAAGCCGACCGGGTTGTTGATCTCGTGCGCCACGCCGGCCGCCAGCACGCCGATGGAGGCCATCTTCTCCGATTGCAGCAGCTGGTTCTGCGCCTCGCCCAGCTTGCGGATCAATTCGGCCTGGCGCGCCTTTTCGCTTTCCAGCGTGATGTTGGCCATCTGCAGCGCCAGCGTGCGCTCGTGCACCCGGCTCTCCAGCTGGTCGCGCGATTCGCGCAGTACTTGTTCGGTATGTTCGCGCTCCGTGATGTCGAGGAAGCCGAACACGCGACCGATGATGCGCTCGCCCAGGAATTGCGGGCGCGAGCGGCATTCCATCACGCGGCCGTCGTGCAGGTGCAGCACGTCGAGCGTCTCGTGCGGGTCGCTGACCTGTTGCAGCCGTTCGCGGGACGTGTCCTGCTCCATGACGTTAGCGGTCAGGAATTCCAGGATGGCGGTATCGTTGCCGTTCTTGAGGAAGGCTTCCGGGATGTTCCACATTTCGCTGAACTGGCGGTTCATGCTGGCGATCTTGTTGTGCCAGTCGATCACCAGGATGCCGTTGCCGGTCGCCTCCAGCGTGGTGCGCAGCTGCGACAGGGTTTGTTCCAGCACGTCTTCGACCTTGCGCTCCTGGCGCGCGTCGCGGGCCAGGATCAGGATCAGCCAGTGCTCTTCATGGCGCAGCACGCGCAGCGATTTCATGACCAGGAGCTGGGTGCCGTCGGCGCGCTGGTATTCGCCTTCCTGCGCGTCGATGTCCTGGAAATGCCCGCCGCGCACGTCCTCCCAATAGAACACGTCCTGCAGCGAGCTTTCGATATCGGTGATCAGCATTTCCATCAACTGCGCGCCGGAATAGCCCAGCACTTGCTCGGCCACCTTGTTGGCGACCAGGATGCGCAGGTCGGTCGGGTCGACCAGCAGCATCATGTGCGGGCTGTGGTCGAGCATCAGCTGGCGTAGTTCGGATATCACCCGGCGGCTCCCTGTCCCGGCTTGCTGGCGTCGAAGTAGTAGCTGACGCGCTTGCGCGGGCTGAGATAGGCGTAGATTTCCTTCGGTACCTGCGACGGCTTGATGGCGCGCACGATGTTCAGGTCGGCCTCACGCTCCATGTCCACCATGATGGCGTCCTCGCGCGGCACGTTGGGCTCGTATACCACCAGTTCCGGCTTGTTCGGCTTCTGGGTATTGATGGTGGCCACCATGCCGGTGGCGCCGTTCGATAGCTGCACGATGGTGCCCGGCGGGTACACGCCGAGGCAGCGGATGAACACCTGCAGCAGCTTGGGGT
>CBHWEO010000339.1:0-4840 GCA_966112955.1 uncultured Duganella sp.
CCATGTGCAGCGCCTGCTGCGCGTCGGCGGCGTGCAGGCTGCCGCAATGTTTGTGTTCCAGGCCCTGCTTGCTGCGCACGAACACTTCCCACAGCGGCCATTCCTTGCGTTGCATCGTGGTCTCCTCGGCGAGGTCAGGGGTCAGGCGGCGGCGCGGGCGGCGCCGGATTCGCGTTCGGCCAGCTTGGCGGCGTGCGCCAGCGCGGCTTCGCGCACCCAGGCGCCGTCCTCGTGCGCCTTCACGCGGGTGGCCAGGCGTTCCTTGTTGCACGGGCCGTCGCCGTTGATGACACGCCAGAACTCATCCCAGTCGAGCGGGCTGTAGTCGTAATGGCCGCGCTCGGCATTCCATTGCAGGCCGGGGTCAGGCAGGGTCACGCCGAGCACGCGCGCCTGCTCGACGGTGGCGTCGACGAACTTCTGGCGCAAGTCGTCGTTGGAGATGCGCTTGATGCCCCAGGCCATGGTCTGGGCGCTGTTGGTCGAGGCCGCATCGGGCGGGCCGAACATCATCAGCACCGGGAACCACCAGCGGTTGACCGCGTCCTGCACCATCTCGCGCTGCGCGTCGGTGCCGCGCATCATGGCCAGCAGCGCGTCGAAGCCCTGGCGCTGGTGGAACGACTCTTCCTTGCAAATACGGATCATGGCGCGCGCATACGGCCCATACGAGCAGCGGCACAACGGAATCTGGTTCATGATCGCGGCGCCGTCGACCAGCCAGCCGATCACCCCGACGTCGGCCCAGGTCAGCGTCGGGTAATTGAAGATCGACGAATACTTGGCCTTGCCGCTGTGCAGCGCATCGACCAGCTCGTCGCGCGAGGCGTCCAGGGTCTCGGCCGCCGAATACAGGTAGAGGCCGTGGCCGCCTTCATCCTGCACCTTGGCCAGCAGGATCGCCTTGCGCTTGAGCGACGGCGCCCGGCTGACCCAGTTGCCCTCCGGCAGCATGCCGACGATTTCGGAGTGCGCATGCTGCGAAATCTGCCGCACCAGCGTCTTGCGGTAGGCCTGCGGCATCCAGTCCTGCGGCTCGATCTTGCCGTCGGCAGCCATGCAAGCATCGAACGCTGCCTGGCGGGCGGCTTCATCGGGGGGCGCACTGGCCTGCGCTGCATCGGCGTGCTGGCCGGGCAGGTCAAGACTCTGCGTGTACATAGCGTCTCCTCTGGCGGGGCGCCGCGCCAAGCTGGTCCGGCGCGGCTGGCCCTATTATATATAAGCCGACCGGTCGGTCAATTAAAGCGCGCATGCTCGCCAATGGGTTTGTGTCGGCGCATGACGCCGGCTTCGCCTGATGTGTACTATCCAAGACAGGCGGCCACCGCGCCGCATTCCATTTTCATTGACGGAGGTACGCTCATGACAAGCGCGGCATACAGCAAGATCGTGGTAGCGGTGGACGGCAGCAGCACCTCAGACCTGGCGGTCAATGAGGCCATTCGCGTGGCATCGCCCG
This sequence comes from uncultured Duganella sp., assembly GCA_966112955.1. Lineage (GTDB taxonomy): Bacteria > Pseudomonadota > Gammaproteobacteria > Burkholderiales > Burkholderiaceae_D > Rugamonas. The sequence continues at coordinate 1,463 of CBHWEO010000339.1, forward strand.
GCGCAGCCACCGTGCTGGCGCTCTATGTCGTCGATACCGGCACGCCGATGTTCGACGCCGGCTACTACGATCCCAGCCAGTTGCAGAAAGCCTTCGAGGAAAGCGGGCAGCGCGCGCTGCAGGATGCAGCGCAGCGGCTGGCTGGTGCCGGTGTCACGCATGAAACCCAGCTCGTGACCGCGGCTGCGGTGCCTGGGGACATCGGCGCTTCCATCAATGAGGCCGCGCGCCAATGGGGAGCCGACCTGCTGGTGATCGGCACGCATGGCCGCCGCGGCGTGCGCCGGCTGGTGCTGGGCAGCGTTGCCGAGGCGGTGATCCGCCAGTCCACCGTGCCGGTGCTGCTGGTGCGCGGCGAAGCGAAAGCGGACTGAAGCCTCCCGCGGCAGCTGCCGCTAGCCTGCAAAGCGGAAGTGGCCGCTGCGCAGTACGATTTCGCGCGCCTCGGTCAGCTCGAACAGGCTTTCGGCCAGGCGCTCGATGCGCTGGCGGTTATTGGTGAAGGCCGCCACCAGGTCCTCCTCGCGCGGCGAGCGCGCGCCGAAATGGGCTTCGAGCGCCTCGGCGGTGACGGAATACAAGGTGGGACTGCCGTTGACCGTCGCGGGGCAGGACAGCGTCAGGCTGGCTGCACAGTAGGTGGGGAGGCTGCGAGGGAACGTGATGTCTGGCATGGCGTGCCTCGTGCTGGCGGCGGACGTATCCAATCAATATAGGCCAAGTGCGCATTCCGTAAAGCCCGCGCGGCAAGTGGCCCGTCCATACGAGGTTTCCCTTCGTCGCCAATTTCCTGCTGAACTGCCGCGCCTTTCGCCTTTGCGCCCCGTTGTTGCGATGCGGAAATCCATCGCGGCAGCGGCCGTATACGGGCGAAAAAAAACCCACGCAGGTTGTGCGTGGGTTGGAATCCACCGAGGTGGTGGAGGAGACAGACTTCACTATACATGCTTTGTTGCGACGCACCAAGTGCAATGTGTCAATGTACGACGATGTGCACATTGTTGTTGTGAGGGTGCAACAAAACGGCAGCCTTGGGCCGGTTAGCGGAAAAGATATGCGGCGCCAACTGCGCAAAAAATTCCAGCAGCGTCCGCTACCAGTGCACAGCCAAGCGCATGGCGCGTATTGCGCACATTGATGCTGCCGAAATAGACCGCCAGCACATAGAAGGTCGTTTCAGTCGAGCCCTGGATGATTGCTGCCAGGCGCCCCTGGAACGAGTCGACGCCGTAGGTCGTCATCACGTCGACCATCAAGCCGCGCGCACCAGCGCCGGAAAGGATCTTCATCAGCCCGACCGGCAGCGCCGGGACAAAATCGGTATTGACGCCCAGCATCGCGAAGCCGTGCATGAGCCAGCTCATCAGCACGTCCATGCAGCCCGCGGCGCGGAACAGGCCAATGGCGATCAGGATTGCAACCAGATAGGGAATGATCTGCACCGCGACGCCGAAGCCTTCCTTGGCACCATCGATAAACGCCTCATACACATTGATCCGGCGCAGCGCCCCGCAAATCAGGAAGAGGGTGATCAGGGACAGGATGAAACCGGCGCCAGCCAGCGCCGTCACGGTGCCGACCTGCTCGGGCGGCGCATGCTGCAACCACGCGAACATTGCCCCAAGCAACGCGATCACCAGTCCGAACGTAATCAGCACTGCTGGCCGCAGCAGGTTGATCCGCTGGACCCACGCCACCGCGAGCAATCCGGCCAGGCAGGCTCCGCCTGTGGCCAGCAGCGTGGGCAAGAAGATATCGGCGGCATTGAAGCCAACCAGCCCCTGCTTGACCGCGATGGCCTGGCGGATGGCGATGACCGAAGTCGGGATCAGCGTCAGCCCGGCAGAGTTCAGCACGATGAACATGATCTGCGCGTCGGTGGCGACGTCCGGGCGCCGGTTCAGCGTCTGCAGCTCGCGCATCGCATTCAGGCCCAGCGGCGTGGCGGCATTGTCCAGCCCGAGCAGGTTGGCCGACACGTTCATCATCATCGCGCCCTGCGCCGGGTGGCCCTGGGGTACTCCGGGGAAGAAGTGCCGCAGCAGCGGGTTCACCAGGCGGGCGAAGGCGTCGACCACGCCGGCGCGCTCGCCGATGCGCATGATGCCCAGCCACAGGCTCATTACCCCGGCCAGTCCGAGCGCGATCTCGAAGGCGGTGCGGGCGCTGTCGAACAGGCTGCTCAACATCGCCGGGAACACGGCGAGGTCGCCCTGCGCCACGCGGACACAGGCGGCGCAGAAGGAAATCAGGAAAAAGCCGAGCCAGACTACGTTCAGCGCCATCGGAAAAGGGAAGCGGGAAAACGGGAAGATAAAGCCGGGAAAGATCCCGGCACGTCGCGCAACTCAGTCGATCGCGGCCCCGCGCTCGGCAAGCAATTCCCGCAAGACCGAGCGGTGGCAACGCGCTTCGTCCTCGCAATAGCAGCCCACCGAGAAATTGGTCTGGTGCGACAGCGCCGCCAGCAGGTCCAGCGTGCGGCTGGCGTCCGGTTCGGCCATTTCCTTGCGGAAATGCCGCACGAAGGCGCGCCATTGTTTATCGTCGGTCGCGTGCAGTGCCTGGGCGACCAGCTCCGGCGACGGCGAAAGCGCCGGATACCAGACATCATAGTAGTCGCGGCTGGCAAACTCCGATTTGGGCACGCCCCGCGGCGGCCGGCGCACGGTGCCGACGCGCAGGCCTTCGTCAAATGCCCGCGGTGTACCCAGTCTTACGATTCTGATGGTCATGAGGATCCCGGTTTGGCTATGGCCGCCATGCGGGGCCGCGGCGGCGGTGTGCCTGGTTCGCTCCAGCCCCAGATCATGAATCATGGGGCTGCGGCTGACAAACTGTGTTCATTGGGGGGGGCGCATTGGGGTGAACTTTTCGGCGTCATCGAATTATTTCGTGGAATCGCTTGCCAACCCCGTCACACTCGCTTACTATTCGCCCCCTCGCAACACAACGCAGCCCTGCAACGCAGGCGCAGTAAGGGTTGCGGGGTCGGCCGGAAGGTTGGCGCAGCAAGGTTCGCAGCGCTGACGGCAGCAAAAAAGTTTGCTGCAAACGGTTGACGAAACGAAGAAAGCTCTGCATAATCTCGTTTCTCTGCTGCAGACAACGCAGCGCGCTGAACGGCAAAGCCGGGTGGCGAAGTTCTTTAACAAACAAACAACCGATAAGTGTGGGCGCTGGGTAGCGGACGCCGCTGTCTACGGACAGTGATGCTTCAAGTTATACAGTGCTCGCACAGCAAAACGTGACCGGGTCTTCGGATCTGGTCAGTCAGTTTTCTGAGAGTGAGCGACCGCTCGAAAGAGCGAGGGTCTTCGGACCCACACAGAGATTGAACTGAAGAGTTTGATCCTGGCTCAGATTGAACGCTGGCGG
>CBHWEO010000340.1:0-4827 GCA_966112955.1 uncultured Duganella sp.
TCGCCCTTGGCGGTCAGCATGATGATCGGGGTCTGGTCGCCGGCGCCGCGCAGGCGGCGGCAGATCGACAGGCCGTCCTCGCCGGGCAGCATCAGGTCCAGCACCAGCAGGTCGTAGCGCTCGCGCAGCCACAGCTTGTTCATGGCGGTCGCGTTTTCCGCCGTGACGACGTTGAAGCCTTGCTCGGTCAGGTAGCGGCGCAGCAGGTCGCGCAGGCGGACGTCGTCGTCCACCACCATGATCTTGGCCTGGTGGCCATGCTGGCTGCCCGGTGCGGCGGGAGGGGTAGTGGTCGTATTCATATCAATGTTGATCTTGTTGAATTGTCAGATGCATGTCGCTATGGTAACGTCATATTCCTTGCCGGGGCCACCCCGGTGAAAACTCATTACAAATTCTTACAAACTTTACCCCGACGCTCTTACTATGGGAAGTCGGAGCGCATACACTGCGGGCATGGATACGGCAAGTACGAGGACGGCAATGAAATCTGGTGCGAAATCGGGTTTGGGCAAGGCGGCTGCGGCGGCACTGTGCGCCAGCCTGTGCTGCGCCTTCATGGCCAGCGCGCAAGCGCAGTCCGACCAGCAGAACCACCAGCACCAGCGCAAGGAAGGCCGCCGCGATTTCCGCGACAGCCGCTGGAACGATGCCCGCGATCCACGCTCCTTTGAAGCGCGCGCGGAAGAACAGCGCCGCGTGATGGAAGAGAACAGCAACAACGCGGAAGTGTCGCGCCGCATGGGCCGCATGACGCCCGACGAACGCCGCGACCTGCGCCGCCAGATCAATGAAGCGGGCCAGCAAGTCTATTCCCTGCCGCCACGGCGCTGAGGAAGTGTGACGTTTACGTAACGTCAAGAAAACTTCTGGACCCAAATCCTCCGAATTCCGATGTTTTGCGTGTAATATTGATTGCCCACAAGACATCGCGCTCCGGCGCGCCCAACCAAAGCCGGGCACTGGAGGAGGAGTTTTGTCCCAGCTAGTACAACAGGAAGGCGCCGGCCCTTTGCCGGCAGGTGTGGTCCAGCGCCCGGACGGGGTGTTCCTGGACCTGCGCCTGCTTGCGCCCGAACTGGCCGGGGCCATCGATATCCTGTTCCGCAGCGGCCAGCTGCTGCGCGGCCTGGACTACCCGGTGCTGGCGCGCGCCCTGTACGGCGTGGGGCCGGAACTGGCCCCGGGCGCCGGCTTGCTGGCCCGGGTGGCCGACGCCGTGGAGCCGTTCCCGCCCGCGCGCCGCCCCCTGTACCGCAATGTCAAGATCCGTGACGGCGAGGCGGAATACTTCTTTGAACCGATCTACCTGCCGGCCGAAGAGCTGGAGGATGGCACGCTGTTGCCCGAGCGGCAGGCCCGGCTCGACTTCGACGAATTCGTGGCCGACATGTGGCTGAAGAATGTGCGCTTCGGCATCCAGGAGGCGGCCGTGCGCGCCGCCCTGGCTGCGCCCAAGGGCGAGCGGGTGGCCGCGGCACGCGACCTGGAGCCGACGCCGGCGCAGGATGCGCGCGTGGTGGAAGTGGCCTCCGAGCTGCACCGCAGCGATGCCCCGCGCCAGCGCGCCGACGGCACCGTCGACCTGACCAGCTTCCAGAACCGCTTCCCGCAGATCAAGCAGGGCGTGCGCCTGCTGCAGAAACTGCCCGGCGTGCCCGGTGCGCCGGGCCGCAGCATCGCCGGCCAGCCGCTGCCGGCGCTGGCGCCCAACGATGTCGACTTCCAGCGCTTCGCCGGCGAAGGCACCGTGATTGTGCGCGAAGACGGGGGCGAATACCTGGTGGCGGCGCGCGAAGGCTTCCTGAATGTGGACCCGAAAAGCGGCCAGGTGGCGCTGAGCGACAAGATCATCAGTCGTGAAGGGGTGTCCGGCCGCACCACCGGCAACCTGGAGCTGGTGGGCGCCTTCGAGGAATTCGGCGACGTGCAGGAACTGCGCGAAGTCAACGGCAGCGACATCACCGTGCACGGCGACGTGTTCGGCAATATCAATTCCAGCGGCGGCACCATTGTCCTGGGCCGCAACCTGGTGGGCGGCAAGGCCATCAACGCCAAGGGCGATATCCGCGTCGACGGCGTGGCCTCGGGCGCGGTGATCCAGGCGGCCAGTGGCACGGTGACCATCAAGGGCCGCGCCGAAAGCTGCGTGATCAGCGCGCCGAAAGTGGTGATCGCCGAAGCGTCCAACTGCGAAATCTTTGCCGACGAAGTGCAGGTCGAGCTGGCGGTCGGCTGCGCTGTCGCCGGCCGCAGCGTGCTGGTGGAAAGCGCCGGCCCGCGCAAGAACAGCGAAATGTTCGTCTACGTGGTGGTCAACGACGTGGCCCACCACGACGCCGAACTGGAAGCCCTGGCAAAGCAGTTGGCCGGGCACGAGGCGGAAATCGCGGCCTGGCGCGCCGAGCATGAGCGGCTGAACGGACTGGCCGAAGTGCGCAGCTACCTGCTGCTGGCAGAGAAGCTGCGCAAGGGCGAAGTCCAGCTCACGCCGGCCCAGGTGCCGCAGTTGAAGAAAGTGGCGAGCGCGGTGGCGCCGCAGATCAAAGCCATCGGCCAGCTGCTGCAATCGATCAAGGTGGCGGAAGAGGCCATGGCCGTTGCGCGCGCCAGGCGCGACGAACTGGAAGCGCTCAAGCGCGACGCGGCGGCGCGCTCCTCGGTGCGGGTCACGATGGTCGACGGCGAAGTGCTGGTGCGCACCCTGCCGCTGGGCGAGGCGGTGGCGGCCAACTTCATGGCGCCGCCCAAGGATTACAAGGCCATGCTGCGCGGCCCGCGGCTGGACAGCCTGACCATCTTCACCGGCAGCAACGGCAGCGTGTCCTGGCACGGCGCCGCGCCCACCGAGGATGCGGCATAGCGCGCCGATAGCCGTACAATGGCGCTAGCAAACAACCGGGGAGAGATGGTGCCTGCAGACGCTGTCCTGGCCGCCGCGGCGGGCGGCGATCCGTCATCGTCGCTGGTCCAGCGCGCCGATGGCGTGTATTTCAAGGCCGAAGTCCCTGCCGCCTCGCTGCTGGCGGCTGTCAACGAAGTGTTCCAGGCGGGCGCCTGCTTCCGTGGGCTCGACTATGGAGTCTTCATCCGCGCCCTGTACGGCGCCGGCCCCGAGCTGCCGGACGGGATGAAAGGCCAGCCCCTGTGGCGATTTGCCGACGAAATCGCACCGTTTTCCGAAGCCCGGCGCCAGCTGTACAAATCGGTACGCATTGTCGGCGGCGAAGCCGAATACTATTTCGAGCCGGTTTACGTTGAAATCGAAGGTGCGGCGCCGGTGCCGGCCCACCTCGACTTCGGTGAATTCGTAGCCGACATGTGGACCAAGGGTATCCGCTTCGGCATCGATGCCCCGGTGGTGCGGGAAGCCATTGCCAGCGGCAAGGTGGCGCGCCTGATCGTGGCGCGCAAACTGCCGGCGGCGCCGGGACGCGACGCCGTCATCGTGGAAGTGTCGGAAAGCATCCACCGCTCCAATGCCCCGCGCCTGCTGGCCAACGGCCGCTTCGACCTGCACACCTTCCAGAACCGCTTCCCGCAAGTAAAAGCGCGGGTGCGCCTGCTGCGCCGGGAGCCGCCGGTGCCGGGCACGCGCGGCTTCGAATTGTCCGGCATCGAGCTCGAGCCGCCGCCTGCACGCGATGTGGAGCTGACCACGGTGGCCGGCGAAGGCACGGTGGTGGAGCACCATGACGGCTTCGATTACCTGGTGTCGTCCACGGAAGGCTTCATCAACGTCGACAGCAAGAGCAAGCGCATTTCCATCGGCCCCAAGATCGTCAGCCGGGAAGGGGTGTCGGTGCGCACCACGGGCAACCTCCAGTTGGGCGGCGACTTCGAGGAATTCGGCGAAGTGCAGGAGCAGCGCGTGGTGGAGGGCGGCAACATCACCGTGCATGGCGACGTGTTCGGCAACATCACCTCGCGCGGCGGCACGGTGGCGCTGCTGAAGAACCTGATGGGCGGCAGCGCTTTCAACGCCGACGGCAATATCCGCGTGGCGGGCGTCGCGTCCGGCGCCGTGCTGCAGGCCAAAAAGGGCGAAGTGGTGCTGGGCAAGGCGCAGAATTGCGTGATCACCGGCGCCCGCGTGATCATTTCCGAAGCCTACAACTGCGAAATCATGGCCGACGAAGTGCTGGTCAAGCTGGCGGCCGGCTGCGCCATTGCCGCGCGACGCATCGAGATCGACAGCGCCGGGCCGCGCAAGCAGGCCGAAATGCTGCTGCACGTGATGGTGCCCGACACCGCCAAGTACGACCAGAAGCTGGCCGAATGCGCCGCGCGCGCCGAGCGGTACGAGCAGCAGGCGGCGCGCTGCAAGGAGCAGATGGACGCCATCACGGCCGACCAGGAACTCCGCAACTACCTGCAACTGGCCAGCAAGGTGCGCAAGCAGGAAGTGACGCTCAACCAGGAGCAATTGGTGTTGTTCCAGAAGATGGCACTGAAAGCCGGCCCGTCGCTGAAAATGGTGGCGCGGCTGCAGGTAGCCATTAAGGAAGCCCAGGCCGGCCAGCAGAAGGAGCAGGAGCTGGGCGAACATGTCTACCGCCAGAAGCTGACGGTGATCGGCAGTGCGCGCTGCACGGTGCGCCAGGTGGCGGGCGACCTGGTGGTGCGCAAGATGATGTTCAATCCCGACCTGGGGCCGGCCTACCTGTTGCCGCCGAAGGAAGTCAAAGCCCGGGTGCGGGCGGCGGCCGGCGCGCAGCAGCCGCTGTTCACCGGCAGCAGCGGCGAGTTCGACTGGAGCGCCAGCGCAGCATGAAAGTCGGGGTCAGCTCTGGCAATCGGACATTTCGCTGCGCGAAATGTCCGATT
>CBHWEO010000341.1:0-4769 GCA_966112955.1 uncultured Duganella sp.
CCCCCCCCCCCGGGGCCGCCTGCCCGCAAAACGGGGGGGCCCCGCGGGGCAAACGCCAATTTGTGCCGGCTCCCCCGCCGGCCCCCCGACTTTTTAGATGGTAGCGAAGACCTTCTTCGCGGCGGCGATGGTGGCGTCGATCACGGCGTCGTCGTGCTGGGCGCTGACGAAGCCGGCTTCGAAGGCGGCCGGGGCGAAGTACACGCCTTCATCCAGCATCTTGTGGAAGAACACGTTGAACTTGTCGCGGTCGCCCGCCATCATCTCGGCGTAGTTGTTGGGCGGCGTGGCGCTGAAGTACAGGCCGAACATGCCCCCTTCGGCATCGGCGCAGAAGGTCACGCCGGCTTCGCGGGCGGCGGCGGTCAGGCCGTCGGCCAGGCGGCGCGCGCTGCGCGCCAGTCCTTCGTAAAAGCCGGGCTGCTGGATCAGCTTCAGCGTGGTCATGCCGGCCGCCACCGCTACCGGGTTGCCGGACAGGGTGCCGGCCTGGTACACCGCGCCCACCGGCGACATCTTCGACATCAGCTCGCGCGAACCGCCGAAGGCCGCCACCGGCAAGCCGCCGCCGATCACCTTGCCCAGCGCGGTCAGGTCGGGCTGGATGCCGTACAGGGCCTGGGCGCCGCCCAGTCCGACGCGGAAGCCGCACATCACTTCATCGAAGATCAGCAGCGCGCCGTGCTCGGTGCACAGCTCGCGCAGCGCGCCGAGGAAGGCCGGCGTGCCCTTGATCAGGTTCATGTTGCCGGCCACCGGTTCCACGATGACGCAGGCGATTTCCTTGCCGTACTGGGCGAAGGCGGTGCGCACCGCTTCCACATTGTTATAGTCCAGCACGAGGGTGTGCTTGACGAAGTCTTCCGGCACGCCGGCCGAGGTCGGGTTGCCGAAGGTGAGCAGGCCGCTGCCGGCCTTCACCAGCAGGGAATCGGCGTGGCCGTGGTAGCAGCCTTCGAACTTGACGATCTTGTCGCGGCCGGTGGCGCCGCGCGCCAGGCGCAGCGCGCTCATGGTCGCTTCCGTGCCGGACGACACCAGGCGCACCTGTTCGATCGACGGCACCAGGCGGCAGATTTCTTCGGCCATCTCGATTTCCGCTTCGGTCGGGGCGCCGAAGGACAGGCCGCGCGTGGCCGCGTCCTGCACCGCCTTCACCACCTGCGGGTGGGCGTGGCCGACGATGGCCGGGCCCCAGGAACCGATGTAGTCGATATAGCGCTTGCCGTCCGCGTCCCAGAAGTAGGGGCCTTCGGCGCGGGTGATGAAGCGCGGCGTGCCGCCCACGGAACGGAAGGCGCGCACCGGCGAGTTGACGCCGCCCGGGGTGGTGTGCTGGGCGCGCTCGAACAGGATGTCGTTTTTCGAAGTAGTCATGGTTTGAAGAATCGATTGGGGACAAAACGGCCCATGCCATAGCGTTGGGCATGCAGCAGGGCCTGGTGGGTGTAATGCTCGGCGCGTTCCACCGCTTCCGGCAGCGGCAGGCCGTGCGCCAGCCAGGCGGCGATGGCGGCCGACAGGGTGCCGCCGGCGCCCACGAAGGGACCCGGCAGGTGCTGCCATTTGTCGTGGCGCAGCACGCCGTCGCTGCTGTACAGGGTGTTGGCGCGCTGGCCGCCGCCGGCATTGCTGCCGGTGACCAGCACGTATTCGCAGCCCAGGTCGATCAGGTGCTCGGCGTCGTCGGCCATGGTCTCGCCGTTGCCGAGGTCGCGCCAGGTTTCGGCCATGCGCGCCAGTTCGACTTCGGACAGCATCAGCAGGGTGCCCTGCGGCACCAGCAGCTGGCGCAGCACCGTCAGCAGTTCTTCGGGGTCGTCCTCGTCGCCCGGCGCCGGCAGCTGGCTGCCGAACGGGTCGAGCACCAGCGGCGCATCGGGGTAGTCGGACACGATTTCGGCGATGGTAGAGACATGCTCCAGGTGGTCCAGCGCGCCGACCTTGAAGGCTTGCACCGGCACGTCTTCCAGTACCATGCGGGCCTGGTCGGCCACCCAGTCGGCTTCGATGTGCTGCTGGTCTTCGACGCGCGCGCTGTCGCCCACCAGCAGGGCGGTGGTGACGCACAGTCCGCGGCAGCCAAGGGCGTGGAACACGGCCAGGTCGGCATGCACGCCGACCGCTCCGACCGGATCGGCCACGCCAAAGGTCAGGATCAAGGGGGATGTTTGGTTTTGCACGGCGGGTAGATTAAGATACCTAATTCAGCATTTTACTTGATTAGAAGGTGACTCAACGTGAGCAGTAATGAACCAAGCCAGGAATTCCAGAGCTGGATGTGCCTGATCTGCGGATGGATCTACGACGAAGCGGCCGGCTTGCCCGAAGAAGGCATTGCGCCGGGCACGCGCTGGGCCGATGTGCCGATGAACTGGACGTGCCCGGAATGCGGCGCGCGCAAGGACGATTTCGAGATGGTGGCAATCTGATAACTGAGTTTATCTTCACTTAATAAGTGTTTCAAAGTAGTCATTTAAATAAGTGTTTCTTTTAAGCAGCACTTGCCGCCACGCGCAGAATCCCTGTGCTATCGTAGCGAGACTTCAGGTGGAATGACTATCAAATGACGACTACGCCGCAAGGAACTGGATTGAAAATCATGGTGATCGACGACAGCAGCACCATCCGTCGGTCCGCGGAAATTTTCCTGACCCAGGCGGGGTATCAGGTCGTGCTGGCCGAGGACGGCTTCGACGCCCTGGCCAAGATCAATGACCACCAGCCGGCCTTGATCTTCTGCGACATCCTGATGCCGCGCCTGGACGGTTACCAGACCTGCGCGCTGATCAAGAAGAGCGCCAAGTTCCATTCCACCCCGGTGCTGATGCTCTCCTCCAAGGATGGCCTGTTCGACCGCGCGCGCGGCGCGATGGTCGGCTCGGCCGCCTACCTGACCAAACCATTTACAAAAGATAGCCTGCTGGCTGCGGTGCGCGAGCATACCGCGGCGGCCGGCGCATAAAAATACATCGCAATACAGAGGTAAAGCATGGCCATTCAACGAATCCTGATCGTCGACGACTCGCCCACCGAGCGTTACTACCTGACCGACATCCTGGTGCGCAGCGGGTTCACCGTGTCCACCGCCGAAAACGGCGAAGAAGCCCTGGCCAAGATCAAGGCCGACAAACCGCAGCTGATCCTGATGGACGTGGTGATGCCGGGCGCGAACGGCTTCCAGGTCACACGCGCCATCGCCAAGGACCCGGACCTGCAGGACGTGCCGGTGATTATCTGTTCGTCCAAGAACCAGGAAACCGACCGTATCTGGGGCATCCGCCAGGGCGCCAAGGATTACCTGGTGAAGCCGGTCGACGCGGCCGAGCTGCTGGCCAAGATCGCGGCGCTCGGCTAAGCGATGACGACCGGAGAGCAGGCGCCAAGCGGCGCGGAACGCCGCAGCCGGCTGCGCCAGTACCAGGTGACGCTGCTGGAACGCATGCAGGCCGCGCGGGCCGGCACCGGCAATGCCGGGCGCGAGCTGGGCGTGCTGCTGGGCGGGCGGCGCTGCCTGCTGGACCTGACCCAGGTCGGCGAAATCGTGCCGTTCCAGGCCGTGACGGCGGTGCCGCTGGCGCAGGACTGGTACCGCGGCCTGGCCAATATCCGCGGCAACCTGGTGGGCGTGGTCGACCTGGCGCGCTACATGGGCGAGCCCGGCACGCCGCCGGGGCCGGACAGCCGCCTGGTGACCTTTGCCGGCCAGCTGGGCTTCAATTGCGCGATCCTGGCCGGGCGGGTGCTCGGCCTGCGCAACCTGGAGGAGATGGCGGCACAGCCATCCGATCATGCGCTGCCTGCCTGGGGCAGCCAGCAATTCCTGGACCGTGAATCGCAGCTGTGGACCCGGCTCGACCTGGGCGAACTGGTGCGCGAAGCGCGGTTCCTGCAAGTCGGCCTGTAAGCGCGCCCCGCCAACCGGTGGGCGCCACAATATCGAAGTTATCGGGAGAGGTTGTAATGGCAATTAAATGGTTCTCGCGCTCCGCTCCGGAGGCCAGCGCCGAGCTGGGTTCCAATTCGGAGTTTTCCGGTTTCTCCAATTCCCAGTACGACGCGGGGGCGACGCTGGCGGCAGATCCCGCCGCCGCCACGGACACCGACAGCGTCAGCCCGGAAGCGGCGGCCGGCGCGCGCGGCCTGCTGCAGCGCCTGCGCGCCAGCACCATGGGCGAGGCGGCAGCCAACGTCAAGCTGCCCCTGATCGGCCACCTGCCCAGCGCGCGCCAACTGAGCCTGCTGTCCACCACGCTGGGTATCTCGATCCTGCTGTCGGTGGTGTTCGTGGGCTGGAACGCCTACAACAGCGGGGTGGCGTCGACCCGTACCCAGATCGCGTCCGACATCGTGATGCACTCGCAGCGCCTGGGCAAGGCGGCGCCGAACGCCATTAAAGGCAACAAGGAAGCCACCGCGCAGCTGGAAGAAAGCCGCAACGAGCTGAATCGCGCGCTGGCCGTGCTGGCCGACGGCGGCCGTTACGCCGGCCGCAGCATCATTTCCGCGCCCGGCGCCGTGCTGCCGGCCCTGAACGAGGCCCGCAAGAAGTGGACCGCTTCCGACAAGGCCGCGCTCACCATCGCCAAGTACAAATGGGACCTGGCCGGCCTCGACGAAACCCTGCAAAAGCTGAACGCCCTGTCGCCCGACCTGCTGGCGCTGACCGAGGAAGTGGCGGCGGCGCGCCTGAAGCAGGGCGGCAGCGCCAAGGAACTGGCGGCGCTGGGCAAGCTGGGCATGCTGACCCAGCGCATGAGCCGCAGCGC
>CBHWEO010000342.1:0-4687 GCA_966112955.1 uncultured Duganella sp.
TCAGCAGCAAGCGGCTGAGCCCGTGTCCGATTGCCAGAGCTGACCCCGACTTTCATCGACTTATCTGTTAATGACCTTCAGGACTGCGGCGGCGCCTTCCTGGGCGCTGTTTCGCAGCAGGCTGTAATGCATGTCGGTGAAGCGCTGCACCAGCTGCAGGCGGTGCGGGGCGTCGCTCAGTTGCTTCCACATGGCGTCCGCCAGCGTCTCCGCGGTGGCGGCGTGCTGGATCAGCTCCGGCACCAGGGTTTCGTTGGCCAGGATGTTCGGCAGGCCGATCCACGGCTGGTACGCCATGTGCTTCATGATATGGTAGCTCGCCGCCAGGATTTTGTAAGCGATCACCATCGGTTTCTTGAACAGCGCGACTTCCAGCGAGGCGGTGCCGGATGCCACCAGCACGGCGTCGGCGGCGCAGATCGCGGTGTGCGACTGGCCGTCCAGCAGCATCAGCTCCACGTCCTGCAGGCCGGCCTGCGCCACCAGCTCTTCGAAGTACCTGCGCTGCTTCGCGCCGGCCATCGGCACCACGAAACGCAGCGAGCGGTCGCGCTGCAGCAGCAGGCGGCAGGCGCCGATGAAGGCGGCCGTGTTGTACTTCAATTCGCTCATCCGGCTGCCGGGCATCACGGTGACCACGTTGGCGTCCTCGGGGATGCCAAGCTGGCGGCGCGCGGCCGCTTCGTCAGGCTGCACCGGGATCACTTCGGCCAGCGGGTGGCCGACATAGGTTACCGGTACGCCGGCCTTCTGGTAGATCGCTTCCTCGAACGGGAAGATCACCAGCATGTGCGACACCGACTTGATGATCTTCTTGATCCTGCCGCCGCGCCAGGCCCAGATCTGGGGGCCGATGTAGTGGATGGTGGGAATGCCGGCTTCGCGCAGCTGCGCTTCCAGCCCCAGGTTGAAGCCGGGGTAGTCGGCGCCGATGAAGCAGGCCGGCCGTTCGGCCAGCAGCTGGTCGCGCAGGGAATTCTGGATCCCTTTCAGTTCGCGGTAGCGGGGAATGACTTCGAACAGGCCGCGCACGGTGAGCTTGTCCATCGGCCAGTGCGATTCGAAGCCGTGTTCCTGCATCGCCGGGCCGCCGATGCCGTGGAAGCGCGCTTGCGGCAGGTGCGGGCGCAGGCCGCCCAGCAGGCGGCCGGCCAGCAGGTCGCCGGACGGTTCGCCGGCGACCACGGCGATCGATACTTCAGCGGACGATGCCACGGGTGGTCGTATCGAGGAATTCGCGCATGGCGCGTGCGTGCACGGCGTCCGCCTCCGGCAGTTCGGCTTCGGCGGCGATCATCGCGGCCTTGGCTTCTTCCAGCGTCAGGCCGGAGCGGTACAGGAGCTTGTACGCGTTGCGGATGGCGTTGATCTGCTCGCGGGTGAAGCCGCGGCGTTTCAGGCCTTCGATATTGACGCCGTGGGCCGCCGCCGGGTTGCCGTTCAACAGCACGAAGGGCGGCACGTCCTGGGTCAGGCTGGTGCTCATGCCGACGAAGGCGTGGGCGCCGATCTTGCAGAACTGGTGCACGTTGGCGAAGCCGGACATGATCACCCAGTCGCCAATCTCCACGTGGCCCGCCATCTGGGCATTGTTGGAGAAGATGGTGTTGTTGCCGACGATGCAGTCGTGCGCCAGGTGGACGTAGGCCGAAATCCAGTTGTTGTTGCCCAGTTTGGTCACGCCCTTGTCCTGCACGGTACCGAGGTTGAAGGTGCAGAATTCGCGGATGGTGTTGTCGTCGCCGATTTCCAGTCGGGTCGGCTCGCCCTTCCACTTCTTGTCCTGCGGCGCGGCGCCGATGGACGAGAACTGGAAGAACTTGTTGTTCTTGCCGATCGTGGTGTGGCCCTCGATCACGACGTGCGGCCCCACCACGGTGTTCTCGCCGATCACCACGTTCGGGCCAATGATCGTGTAGGGACCGATCTCGACGCCCGCAGCCAGTTCGGCTTTCGGGTCGACGATCGCGGTTGGGTGGATCGTTGCCATGCTTTACTCCACGGAGCGGATGGTGCACATCAGCTCAGCTTCCAGTGCCACCTGGCCGTCGACCGAGCCGACCGCCTTGTATTTGAAGATGCCGCGCGCGTTGCGCAGCAGTTCCACGTCCATCTTCAGCTGGTCGCCGGGGCCGACCGGGCGCTTGAAGCGCGCAT
The DNA here is from genome assembly GCA_966112955.1 of uncultured Duganella sp. Classification (GTDB taxonomy): domain Bacteria; phylum Pseudomonadota; class Gammaproteobacteria; order Burkholderiales; family Burkholderiaceae_D; genus Rugamonas. Next base: position 2,158 of record CBHWEO010000342.1, read on the forward strand.
TGTCGATGCCGACGAAGTACACCACCGAATTCTCGTCCGGCTTCATGTCGATGGACTTGAACGACAGCAGCGCGGCGGTCTGCGCCAGCGCTTCGATCATCAGCACGCCCGGCATGACCGGCTTGTGCGGGAAGTGGCCGTTGAAGAATTCCTCGTTCACGGTCACGTTCTTGATGGCGGTGATGGACTTGTTCTCTTCATAGCTCAGGACCCGGTCGACCAGCAGCAGCGGGTAGCGGTGCGGCAGGTAGGCCTTGATCTCGCAGATGTCCATCGTCTTGTTTTCGGTAGTGGTCATGATTCTTCGTTTTCGGTTTTAGTTTTAATGGTTTTTTCCAGCGTGCGCAGTTTCTCGCGCATGGCCGGCAGGTTGCGGACAATCACTGCCGACTTCTCCCAGTCGCTGTGCTTGGCAATCGGGTAGGAGCCCGCGTACACGCCCGGTTCGGAAATCGAACGCGACACCAGCGCGCCGCCCGCGATGTTCACCTTGTCGCCAATGGTGATGTGGCCGACGATCATGGCCGCGCCGCCGAAGGTGCAGTACTTGCCGACCTTGGTGCTGCCGGCCATGCCGACGCAGCCTGCCATGGCGGTGTGGGCGCCGATCTGGCAGTTGTGGGCGATCTGGATCAGGTTGTCCAGCTTGACGCCTTCCTCGATGATGGTATCAGCCAGCGCGCCGCGGTCGACGCAGGTGTTGGCGCCGATGTCGACGTCGTCGCCGATCACCACCCGTCCCACCTGGGGGATGCGCACGTAGACGCCGCCATCGTTGGCGAAGCCGAATCCGTCGGTGCCGATCACGGCGCCCGAGTGGATGATGCCGCGCTTGCCGATCACGCAACGGGCGTGGAAGGTGACGTTGGCGAAGAAGTGCGTTCCCTCGCCCACTTCGGCCTCGCGGCCGATGTAGCAGCCGGCATCGATCCTGGCGCCGGGGCCGATCACCGCGCCCGCCTCCACCACCACTTTGGGGCCGATGTGGGCGGTCGGGTCGACGCTGGCGGCCGGGTCGACGAAGGCGGTCGGGTGGATGCCGGCCGGCGGCACGTAAGCCGTCTGCGCTTCAAAGATCTGCGCGGCGCGGGCAAAGTACACGTAGGGGTTCTTGACGACGATCCGGGCACCCTTGTAGGTTTCTGCCACGATGGGATCATCCACGGCGTTGACAATCAGGGCTGCCGCCTGGCTTTGCCCCGCCTGTGCGCGGAATTTGCTGTTGCTGAGGAAGCTGATATGCGAAGCGCCTGCATCGGTCAACGGCGCGATTCCGGAAACGTACAGTTCCGGGTCACCGACCAGTTGACCGCCCAGGCGTTCGACCAATTCTGCCAGTCGAAGGCCCATGTTCAATCCATTCAGTTGTTATTTGTCGAGCGCTTCCAGCACCTTGCCGGTAATGTCGATGCGTGGGCTGGCCCACACGGCGTCCTGCAGGACGATGTCGTAACCTTCGGTGGTGGCCAGCTGCTTGATGATTTTCGTCGCCTTTTCGGCGATCGCAGCACGCTCCTCGTTGGTGCGCTGGTTCAGGTCTTCACGGAACTCGCGCTGGCGGCGCTGGAAGTTCAGGTCCGCTTCGTACGCCTCGCGCTGCAGCTTGCTGCGCTCGGGTTCCGGCTTGCTGGCGCCTTCCTTCTCCCACCGTTCGGCGGCCGCCTTGGAGCGCATGGCCAGCTCCTGCAGCGCCTTTTCGCGGCTGGAGAATTCCTCGCGCAGCTTCTGGTCGGCCAGCTTGGCCAGCTTCGACTCGTTGTAGATACGTTCGGCGCTCAGCCAGGCAATCCGGGAGGACTGCGCTAGCGCCGGCGCCGTGGCCATCATGCCCAGCGCCAGAATGGCAGCCATTTTGCTCAGCGTAGCGGTTGCAGTCTTCAACTTCGTTCTCCGTAAAGTAATGCGTGTTGCTTTGCAGAAATTAGAAACCGGTACCCATCTGGAACTGGAAGCGTTCCAGGCGGTCGCCCAGCTTGTCATTCAGAGGCAAAGCATAACTCAACTTGAGCGGCCCCACCGGGGAAATCCAGCTCAGGCCCAGGCCGGCGGAGAAGCGCAGTTCGGAAAGGCGCATCTTCTGCTTTTCCGCGTATACCTGGCCGCCGTCCAGGAAGCCGAACCAGCGCAGCGAGCGGTCCTGGCCCTGGCCCGGGAATGGCAGCTGCAGTTCGGCGTTACCGATCAGGCGCGACGCGCCGCCCAGCGAGTCGCCGTAGCGCGGGTCGACCACGCCCAGCGAGGAGCTCTGGTAACCGCGCACGGAACCGATGCCGCCGGCGTAGAAGTTCTTGAAGACCGGGTAGCTCTTGCCGCCAAAGCCGCGGCCGTAGTCGAATTCACCCTTCAGCGCCAGGGTGATCTTGTTGGAGATCGGCTTGTACCACTGGGTTTCGTACACGGTACGCCAGTACTTCGATTCGCCGATCGCATCCAGTTCCAGGTTGATGCGCTGCATGAAGCCGACGGTCGGCGTCATGGCGGAGTCGCGGCTGTCGCGCGCCCAGGCGGCGGTCAGCGGCACCGAGTAGGC
>CBHWEO010000343.1:0-4639 GCA_966112955.1 uncultured Duganella sp.
CTTCCAGCTTGCGGATGTCGACCTTGCCGACCAGCGAGGAAATGTCCTGGTTGTTCTCGTCGCCCGGTTCTGTCTTCGAGATGGCGATCTGCTTCAGCACCGAAGGGTAGCGCTTGACCACGCGGAACTGGTTGATGTCGCCGTTGAATTCGTGCAGCCGTTTGACGGCCCAGGGCGAGGGGATATTGCGCAGGTAGCGGCGCGGAATGCCGTAATCCTCTTCCAGGATGGTGCCGTCTTCGGCTTCGCTGAACAGGCCCAGCGGCGATTCGTTCACCGGCGAACCTTTCAGGCAGTAGAACGGCACCTGTTCCATCAATTGCTTGAGTTTTTCCGCAATCGAGGACTTGCCGCCGCCCACCGGTCCCAGCAGGTAAAGGATCTGCTTGCGCTCTTCCAGGCCCTGCGCGGCATGGCGGAAGTAGGCCACCACCTGTTCGATGACGTCTTCCATGCCGTAAAACTCGCGGAAGGCCGGGTAGATCTTGATGACCTTGTTGGCGAAGATGCGGGACAGGCGCGTATCGTTGCGCGTATCGACCAGGGTGGGTTCGCCAATCGCAGCCAGCATCCGTTCCGCCGCCGAAGCATAGGTCAGGCGGTCCTTCTTGCAAAGCGCGAGGTATTCGGAGAGGGACATCTCCTCTTCCTTGGTGCGCTCATACCGTGCTGCGTAGTTGTCAAAAATGGTCATGTGAATGTCCTTTAATGAAAAATCTACTAGTCACATGGTCGGCAGTCTTAGCGTGGGCTGCAGGCCTGCTCAATGCTTTGCCAGCTTGCCTGAGGTGCCAGGGATTGCCCGAGGCTCGGAGCTGGATCATTATTAGCCGGCGGGGGGATGGTTGCCGGGCTCGAAACGCATCTTACGTTGATGAAATTTATTATTGCTCTATTGGATGTAGAAGTAAAGCCAGTGCTCGATCCCCTCGCGTATTGGCACCACAGTAGCACGGCTCGCCCGACTCTGCAGCACACTTAATTGAAGTAAGATGCCAAACCATCTACCTCGCTTGAGAGACCGACCATGACCACCCAAATGCGCTCCATCGTGCAGAACATGCCGAAAGCGGAACTGCACATCCACATCGAGGGCTCGCTTGAGCCGGAACTGATTTTCGCGCGGGCCGAGCGCAATGGCGTGAAACTGGCCTACCAGTCGGTCGAACAGCTGCGCGCCGCCTACGCCTTCACCGACCTGCAATCCTTCCTCGACATCTATTACGCGGGCGCCAGCGTGCTGTTGAAAGAGCAGGATTTTTATGACATGACAACGGCCTACCTGCAGCGCGCGCACGCCGACCACGTGCGCCACGCGGAAATCTTTTTCGACCCGCAAACCCACACCGCGCGCGGCGTGCCGATCGGCGATGTAATTAATGGTATCCACCGCGCCTGCCAGGATGGACCGATCAGCGCCCGGCTGATCCTGTGCTTCCTGCGCCACCTGAGCGAAGAGGATGCGGTCGCCACGCTGGAAGCCGCGCTGCCTTACCGCGACAAATTCATTGGCGTCGGCCTCGATTCGTCCGAAGTGGGCCACCCGCCGGAAAAATTCGCCCGCGTCTTCGCGCGCGCCCGCGACCTCGGCCTGCACCTGGTGGCCCACGCCGGCGAAGAAGGCCCGCCAGCCTATATCGAAACAGCGCTCGACCTGCTCAAGGTGGAGCGCATCGACCACGGCGTGCGCTGCCTGGAAGACCCGGCGCTGGTGCGCCGCCTGGCCGCGATGCGCATGCCGCTGACGGTGTGCCCGCTGTCGAACATCAAGCTGCGCGTGTTCGACCAGATGCAGGACCATAACTTGCTGCAGCTGCTGGACGCCGGCCTGGTGGCCATGGTCAATTCCGACGACCCGGCCTATTTCGGCGGCTACATGAACGACAACTTCGTGGCCGCCTTCGATGCGCTGCCGCTGGGCCTGGCCCACGCCCACCAGCTGGCGCGCAACAGCTTCGAGGCGGCATTCCTGCCGGCGCAGGAAAAGCAGCAGTTCCTGGACGAAGTGGACACCTATTTTTCCGCCTTTAACGTGGTCTGAGCGCTAATGTTTCTGCAAGCCTTGAGGATGACGGCACGCGACTGGCGCGCCGGGCAATTGCGTTTCCTGCTGGTGGCGCTGGTGGTCGCGGTGGCCGCGTTGTCGGCGGCCGGCTTCTTCATCGACCGCCTGCGCAGCGGCCTGAATCGCGACGCGCACCAGTTGCTGGGCGCGGACATGGTGGTGGTGTCGGACAATCCGCTGCCTGCCGCCTGGCGCGAGGAAGCGCAGCGGCGCGGCCTGCGGCTGGCCGATACGCTGGGCTTCCCCAGCATGGCGCAGGCCGGGCAGGGCGACGCCACGCGTTCCGTGCTGGTGGCGCTGAAAGCCGTCGGCCCGGGCTATCCGCTGCGCGGACGCGTCAAGGTGAATACCGACCTGGCGCAAGCGAATGAGAGCATCGGCACGCCGGCGCCGGAAGCACCCGCGCCGGGCACGGTGTGGATCGATCCCGCGCTGGCCACCTCGCTGGGCGTGGCGGTGGGCGATACCGTACAGCTGGGCGAGCAGCGGTTCAGGGTGGCGCAACTGATCGCGGCGGAACCGGACCGCGGCGGCGGTTTCGTCAATTTCGCGCCGCGCGTATTCCTGCCCCTGTCCGACATGCCGGCCACCAAGCTGGTGCAGGAAGGATCGCGCGTCGGCTACCGCCTGCTGGTGGCGGCGCCCGGCGACAGCGCCAAGCCCGCGCAGGAATATGGCGAGTGGCTGAAGGCCATGATCCGGCACGACAATGTGCGCGGTGTTCGCATCGAATCGCTGGAAGAGGGGCGGCCGGAAATGAGCGCCACCCTGGAGCGCGCCGACCGCTTCCTGTCCCTGGTCGGGCTGCTGTCGGCCATGCTGGCGGCGGTTGCCGTGGCGATGGCGGCGCGCCGCTTCATGCAGCGCCATCTCGACTCCTGCGCCATGCTGCGCTGCCTGGGACTGACGCAGAACCAGGTGACGGTGATCTACCTGGTCGAATTCCTGCTGGTTGGCCTGGCCGGCAGCGCGCTGGGCGTGCTGGTGGGCTTCGGCGCGCACTACGTGCTGCTGGAACTGCTGGCCAGGCTGGTGGGCAGCGACATCCCCGCGCCAACCGTGCTGCCCGCCCTGCAGGGCATGGCCACGGGCATGCTGCTGCTGGCCGGATTCGCGCTGCCGCCCATCCTCCAGCTGCGCAACGTGCCGCACAACCGCGTGATCCGCCGCGAAGCCGCCGCGCCCAAGCCGGCTGCCGTGGCGACCTACGGGTTGGGCATCGGCGCCTTTGGCGCGCTGCTGCTGTGGCAAGCGAATGACGTCAGGCTGGCCGGCGTGACCGGCGGCGGCTTCCTGCTTGGCTTCGGCGTGTTCGCATTGGTCGGCTGGCTGGGCCTGCAGGCCTTGCGCCCGCTGCGCAATGCCTTCCCGCACCAGGCCTGGCGTTTCGCCGTGACCTCGCTGCGCCGCCGGCCCGGCGCCACCGTGGTGCAGGTGGTGTCGCTGTCGCTCGGGCTGATGGCCCTGCTGCTGCTGACGGTGGTGCGCGGCGACCTGATGACCGCGTGGCGCAATACCATGCCGCCGGATGCGCCGAACCGCTTCATCATCAACATTCAGCCGGACCAGAAGGATGCCATTGCGGCGCAATTGGCGGCGGCCGGCGTCAAGGAAGTGCCGATGTTTCCGATGATCCGCGGCCGCCTGGTGGCGGTGAACGGCAAGGTGATCACCAGCGAAACCTACAAAGACGAACGCGCGCGCGGCCTGGCCGAACGCGAATTCAACCTGTCCACGATGACGGACATGCCGGCGCAGAACAAGGTCACCGCCGGCAGGTGGGACATGCGCGGCGCGGCGGGCGAAGCCTCGGTGGAAGAAGGGCTGGCCAAGACGCTGGGCCTGAAGCTGGGCGACACCATGCGCTTCGACATCGCCGGCTCGCCGGTGGACGTGAAGATCACCAGCCTGCGCAAGCTGGAATGGGGCTCGATGCGGGTGAACTTCTTCGTCATCATCAACCCGGCAGTGCTGGCGGACGCCCCGCAGACCTGGATCACCGCCTTCCACCTGCCGGCCGGCGCCACGGCGGCGGGCAATGCCCTGTCGCGCGCCTTCCCCAACCTGACCATCATTGACGTGGGCGGCATCGTGCGCCAGGTGCAATCGGTGCTGGACCAGGTGATCCAGGCGGTGGAATTCCTGTTCGGCTTTACGCTGCTGTCCGGCGTGCTGGTGCTGTACGCGGCGTTGGTGGGCTCGCAGGACGAACGCCGGCGCGAAGCGGGCCTGCTGCGCGCCCTGGGCGCCACGCGGCGCCAGCTGTCGCAGGCGCAAACGATCGAATTCATGCTGGTGGGCGGGCTGGGCGGCCTGTTGGCCGCCACCGGCGCCGGCCTGATGGGATGGGGCCTGGCCACCTACCAGTTCAAGTTCACCTGGAGTTTCAGCCCCTGGGTCTGGGTGGCCGGCTTGCTGGCCGGTGCCGCCTGCGCGGTGCTTGGCGGCTGGCTCGGGCTGCGCAACGTCCTGAACCACCCGCCGCTGCAAACCTTGCGCGAAGCGTGATGAAAGTCGGGGTGGGCGCATGGGAAGCGCCCCTTTTGGGGGCCCCATGTGGGGGGTGCCGGGCGG
>CBHWEO010000344.1:0-4620 GCA_966112955.1 uncultured Duganella sp.
AGAAGTCGATGCCGCTGCAACTGGCGACGCTGTTCATCATGACCATGTCGACCGAGCATGTGCTGACGCCGGCCCAATCGTTCGCGCACGCCGGCCTGTTCCTGCTTGGCGCTCTGGCTTACCTGGCGTATGCCATGGCCATCGCCTGGGCGCTGCGCCACCGCATCAAGCAGCAGGTGCTGGCGGAGGCCTTGTTCGAACTGGCGGCCTACATTGACATTAAGGCCGACTTCTACGACACGCGCTACAACCTCACCGAGCAGTTCAACAAGCTGGTGCGACACCAGGCCTTGCTGGCCGACCGCCAGCAAGCGTCGCGCGACCTGATCCTGCGCGCGCACAACAACCGCAAGGATGCGGTGGTGGTGCAGATCCACGTCTGCATGCTGGACCTGTACGAGCAAGTGCTGGCCACCCACACCGACTACGCGGCGCTGCGCACCCACCTGCTCGATTCGCCGGCCCTGGGCACGCTGCACGACCTGGCGTACAAGGCGGCGCGCGACATCGAATCGGTGGCCTATGCGGTGACCCGCAAGCGCGCCTCGTACGCGGAAATCGATTACGAACCCGAGCTGCGCGCGCTGGAGCAGCAGATCGCCGGGCTGCAGGCCGAGTACGACGCCGGCAAGCCGCGCCGCGAAGCCGTCACCGTGCTGCGCGCGCAGCGCAACAAGATTGTCGCCATCATCCGCATGATCGGCGAGCTGCACGTGTCGAGCCAGAAGGTGTACGAGGACACGCCATTCTGGCGCGACATGGACATGCAGCCCTTCCTGTCGCAGCAGAAGTACGAGCTGCAACTGATGCTGTCGCACTTCCGCATGGATTCGCCGATCTTCCGCTTCGCCCTGCGCGTGTCGATGGCGATTGCGGCCGGGCTGGCGATCGGCGCCATCCTGCCGTACAAGGCGCACAGCTACTGGATCGTGCTGACCATCGTGATCATCCTGAAGCCCAGCTTCAGCATGACCAAGCAGCGCCGCTCGGACCGCATCGTCGGCACCATCATCGGCTGCATCATCACGGCGGTGGTGCTGAAGTTCATGAACCATCCGGCCGCGATCCTGGCGGTGCTGGTGCTGGCCTCCATCGCCACGCCGACCTTCATCTACCTGCGCTACCGCTATGCGGCGATCGCCGTGTCGGTGATGATCCTGCTGTGGATGTATCTGGTCGCGCCGAGCAGCAACCTGATCTCCGAACGGCTGGTGGACACCTTCGTCGGCGCCGCCATCGCCACGGCCTTCAGCTTCGTGCTGGCCAACTGGGAATATCAGTCGCTGCCCCACCTGATCCGGCAAGTGCTGTCGGTGAACCTGGCGTACATGGAGGCCAGCTTCGATCTCCTGCAAGGCAAGTACCGCAATGACTTCATCTACCGCATCCAGCGCAAGCGGCTGATGGATTCGCTGGCCGCGCTCAGCGCCGCCCTGGTGCGCATGCTGGACGAGCCGGAAAGCAAGCAGCGGGCGGCAGAGGACATCAACCAGTTCGTGGTGCAGAACTACCTGCTGATGGCGCACGTGGCGGCGCTGCGCGCCATACTGCGGCGCCATGTGCGCGACATCCCCACCGACGCGGTGAACGCCATGCTGGCCACCAGCCACGCTTCCGTATGCCGCACGCTGTCGGTTGCCCTGTCGCGCCACACCGGCGCCACCCCGCCCGCGGCCCCGCTGCGGCGCGAGCCTGCCACGGCCGAGCCGGAAGTCGCCTGGTCCGGCTGGCCGCTGGTGCAGCGTCGCATACGCCTCCTGCAGGCCGATGCGGATAAAATCATCGTTCATAGCGAAGCGATTGTCCGCAACGTCGCTAACGGGGATGAATGATGTCGCATTGCCAAAGCTGCGGCGCCTGCTGCGCCAGTTTCCGCGTTTCGTTCTACTGGGGCGAAGACGTGCCCGCGCACCTGACAGTGCCGGTCACGCCGCACCGCGCCGCCATGCGCGGCACGGAAACCAAGCCGGTGCGCTGCATCGCCCTGTCGGGTGAAGTCGGCAAGCAGGTTGGCTGCACCATCTATGCACAGCGTTCCTCCACCTGCCGCGAGTTCACCGAGTGCACCCCTGAATGCAATAAGGCCCGCGCCATGCACGGGCTGCCACCCATCTGAGGATGACATGAAAAGCCAGGCTGAAAAATCGAAGGAATTCCAGGCGCTGCACCAACGCGGCAATTGCTTTGTCGTTCCGAACCCGTGGGACTGCGGTTCGGCCAGGCTGCTGGAACATCTCGGGTTCGAGGCGCTGGCATCGACCGGCGCGGGATTCGCGTTCACAAAAGGCCGCAGCGACTTGAGCGTCGACGCGCGCGCCTTGATGCCGCAACTGGCGGAGCTGTGCGCGGCGACCGACCTTCCCATTTCCGCGGACCTGCAGAACGGCTTCGGCGACGCGCCGGAAGACGCTGCGCAAGCCATCGTCGAAGCGGCCCGTGCGGGCGCGGTTGGCGGATCGATCGAAGATGCTTCCGGCAATGCGGACGCGCCGCTCTACGATATCGGGCTGGCTGTGGAACGCATCCGCGCGGCGGCGCAGGCCGCGCGTTCGCTCGGCTTCAAATTCATGCTGACGGCACGCGCCGAGAATTACCTGTACGGGCGGCCCGACATTGGCGATACGATCCGGCGCCTGCAGGCCTACCAGGAAGCCGGCGCCGACGTGCTGTTTGCACCCGGCATCCAGTCGAAAGAAGACATCCAGGCCATCGTGTCGTCGATCGACCGCCCGCTGAACGTGATCATGGGGTTCCAGGGCATCCAGCTCACCGTGGGGGAGTTGCAGGAACTTGGCGTCGCGCGTGTCAGCCTCGGCGGCTCACTGGCCAGGGCGGCATACGGTGCGCTGCTGCGCGCGGCCGCGGAAGTACAGTCGGCAGGCACCTTCGACTACGCCGCAGATGCCATGCCTGCCAAGGAGATCAACCGCATATTCGCCGCCGGCGGTTCCTGAAAGCACCCGATCTCGCTTCACGCGAAGCAGACGCGGTTGCGGCCTGTCTCCTTGGCGCGGTACAGCAGGGCGTCGGCTTTCTGCAGCATGGTTTCGGCACTGCCGGCGGCAATGTCGGCGTAGACGCCCATGCTCATGGTCACCTTCAGCTCAGGGTGCACCTCGTGCCAGGGGAAGGCTTCGATCAGCGCGCGCAGCTTGTCGCACAGCGCGGCGGCTTGCGGGCCGGGCGTCTCAGGGAAGGCCATCACGAATTCCTCGCCGCCATAACGGGCGACCAGGTCCGACAGCCGCATGTGCTTGCGCAGGATGTTGCCGACGTGGCGCAACACCACGTCGCCGGTCGCGTGCGAGAAGTTGTCGTTGATCTTCTTGAAGTGGTCGATGTCGCAAATCACCAGCGCCAGCGGGCGTTTGTGGCGCACGGCCTGGTTGAACAGGGTGTTGGCCTGCTCGTCGAAGTGGCGGCGATTGTACAGCTGCGTGAGGGCGTCGCGGATACTGAGTTCACGCAGTTGCTCCGCCTGCTGCAGGATGGTGGCGTGCGAGGCGTTCAGCTCTTCGTGGCTTTGCGCCAGCTGTTCGCTCATCTCGTTGAACGCTACGGCCAGTGCCGCTACTTCGTCCTTGCCCCGCACAGGCACCTGTTGGCGCAGCTCGCCTTTGTGCATTCCTTTCACGGCCTTTGTCAGGCCGCTCAGGCTGCGCGACAGGCCTCGGCCCAGCAGCACGCCCAGCACGATTGCCATGCCTGCTGCGGCGGCGATGCCCCACAGCAGGGAGTTGTACAGGGCGTCCAGGTATTTCTGTTCCAGCGGCGATGGGGCGAGCGTGCCGTCCGCCGACATGTAGGCGACAGTCTTGTCTTTCACCACGATGGGACGGGCGGTGGCGCGCAGCTTTTCCGGCAGCGTTGCGTCGCGGCCGAACTGGCCGCCGCCAAGCAGGATCTTGAAATTGGCGTCCGTCAGGACAAACCGGAATGGTGGTGGGCCATCGCCCCGGCGCGGTGGCGGTGGGCGGTCGTCGGACGGACGAGGGTCCGCGGCATCCGCCGGGCGCGCGCTACCCGGCTCGGCGGCGGCTTGCCTGGTTGCCGGCGCTGCCGATGCGTTGGCTGGGGGTGCACTATCAGGACGGGCGGGACGGGCCGGCGCTTGCTGCTCGTCGCCCGGCCGTGGCGTGCTGCGGTCGCGTGGCCCGGCATCGTCATCGCGCGGTGGGGGCTGGCGGTTATTGTTCTGTGGCTCACCAAAGCCGCCATTCTGCCCTTGCATGCGGTCTGCAGGCCGCTGGCGGCCATCAGATGGGCGGTCGAAGCCCTGGCGCGGCGCAAGCTGGTCGCGGCCTTCTTGCGGCGCGCCGAAATCTCCGCGCGGTGGGCGCTGGCCGTCGCGCTCGGACGACGGGCCATATTCGCCGCGTGGCGGACGCTGGCCGTCGCGGTCTGGCGGTGGGCCGTAGCCGCCGTGTGGCGCACGCTGGCCGTCGCGGTCGAGCGGTGGGCCGTAGTCACCGCGTGGCGCACGCTGGCCGTCGCGGTCGGGTGGTGGGCCGTAGTCGCCGCGCGGGGCGGGCTGGCCGTCACGGTCGGGCGGTGGGCCGTAGTCGCCGCGTGGCGCACGCTGGCCGTCGCGGTCGGGTGGTGGGCCGTAGTCGCCGCGCG
>CBHWEO010000345.1:0-4578 GCA_966112955.1 uncultured Duganella sp.
CGAACTCGATGCCCTGGCCGATCCGGTTCGGGCCGCCGCCCAGCACCATGATCTTGCGCGCATTGGTCGGCTGCGCCTCGCATTCCTCGTCATAAGTCGAGTACATGTAGGCGGTGCGGGTGGCGAACTCGCCGGCGCAGGTATCGACGCGCTTGTAGACGGGACGGATGCCCTGGGCATGGCGCTGCACCCTTACCGCGCCCTCTTCCACGCCCATCAGGTGGGCCAGGCGGCGGTCGCTGAAGCCTTGCTGCTTCAGGCGGCGCATCACGTCGCGATCCAAACCGCCCAGTTCCTGCGTCGCCACCCACTCTTCCACTTCCACCAGGTCCTGGATCTGGGCCAGGAACCATGGGTCGATATGGGACAGGCGGTGCACGTCCACCAGCGACATGCCCTGCGCGAATGCTTCGCCCACGTACCAGATGCGCTGCGGGCCGGGCAGGCGCAATTCCTGTTCGATCACGTCGCGGCCGGTGGCGATGCGCTGCAGGCCGTCGACGCCGATATCCAGGCCGCGCAACGCCTTCTGGAACGATTCCTGGAAGGTGCGGCCCATCGCCATCACTTCGCCGACGGACTTCATCTGCGTGGTCAGGCGGTCGTTGGCGCCGGCGAACTTCTCGAAGGCGAAGCGAGGGATCTTGGTGACCACGTAATCGATGGCCGGCTCGAACGAAGCCGGGGTAGCGCCGCCAGTGATGTCGTTTTGCAGCTCGTCCAGCGTGAAGCCGACGGCCAGCTTGGCTGCCACACGGGCAATCGGGAAGCCGGTCGCCTTGGAAGCCAGGGCCGAGGAGCGCGATACGCGCGGGTTCATTTCAATCACGATCATGCGGCCGTCCTGCGGGTTGACCGCGAACTGCACGTTGGAGCCGCCGGTGTCGACGCCGATTTCGCGCAGCACGTCCAGCGCCGCGTCGCGCATGATCTGGTATTCCTTGTCGGTCAGCGTCTGCGCCGGCGCCACGGTGATCGAATCGCCGGTATGCACGCCCATCGGGTCCAGGTTCTCGATGGAGCAGACGATGATGCAGTTGTCCTTACGGTCGCGCACCACTTCCATCTCGAATTCCTTCCAGCCGATCAGGGATTCCTCGATCAGCAGTTCGGAAGTCGGCGACAGCTCCAGGCCGCGCAGGCAGATGGCGGTGAATTCGTCGGCATTGCGGGCGATGCCGCCGCCGCTGCCGCCCATGGTGAAGGATGGGCGGATGATGACCGGGAAGCCGAGCCGTTCCTGCGCTTGCCAGGCCTCGGCCATGGAGTGCGCGACGCCGGAACGGGCCGATTCGAGGCCGATGCGCTCCATGGCCGCCTTGAACTTGGCGCGGTCTTCGGCGCGGTCGATGGCTTCCGGCGTGGCGCCGATCAGCTCCACATTGAAGCGTTCCAGCACGCCGTGGCGGTGCAGGTCGAGGGCGCAGTTGAGCGCAGTCTGGCCGCCCATGGTGGGCAGCACGGCTTGCGGGCGTTCCTTCTCGATGATCCGGGCGACGGTTTCCCAGGTGATCGGCTCGATGTACGTGGCATCGGCCCTGCCGGGATCGGTCATGATGGTGGCCGGGTTGCTGTTCACCAGCACCACTTGGTAGCCCTCTTCGCGCAACGCCTTGCAGGCCTGGGCGCCGGAGTAATCGAATTCGCAGGCCTGGCCGATCACGATCGGGCCGGCGCCAATGATCAGGATGCGCTGGATGTCGGTACGCTTAGCCATGGCGTGCGCCCTCCATCATGCCGACGAAACGGTCGAACAGGGGCGCCAGGTCGTGCGGCCCGGGCGAAGCCTCCGGGTGTCCCTGGAAGCAGAAGGCCGGCTTGTCGGTGCGGCGGAAGCCTTGCAGTGAGCCGTCGAACAGGGAAATATGCGTGACCTTGCAATTGGACGGCAGCGATTCCGCGTCCACCGCGAAGCCGTGGTTCTGCGAAGTGATCATCACGCGGCCGGTTTCAATGTCCTGCACGGGATGGTTGGCGCCATGGTGGCCGAACTTCATCTTGACGGTGCGGGCGCCGGAAGCCAGCGCCATGATCTGGTGGCCGAGGCAGATGCCGAAGGTCGGCACGCCGCGCTCCATCAGCTCGCGCGCCGCCTCAATGGCGTAGTCGCAGGGTCCGGGGTCTCCGGGGCCGTTCGACAGGAAGATGCCGTCCGGGTTCAGCGCAAGCGCCGCGGCGGCGCCGGCCTTTGCCGGCAGCACGGTCACGCGGCAGCCGCGCTGGGCCAGCATGCGCAGGATGTTGGCCTTGACGCCAAAATCATAAGCGACAACGTGGTGTTGCGGCTGCAGCTGGCGGCCGTGGCCGTGGCCCAGCATCCATTCGGTCTCGCTCCATTCGTAAGGCGTTGCGGTGGTTACGGTCTGCGCCAGGTCCATGCCGGCCAAGCCGGGGAAGCTGCGCGCCAGGCGCAGCGCTTCTTCGGCACTGCCGCCGGCCACAATCGCGCCGGACTGCGCGCCTTTTTCGCGCAGCACGCGGGTCAGCTTGCGGGTGTCGATGCCGGCGATGGCTACCACGCCCTCTTCCACCAGCCAGGACGACAGGTCCTGTTCGCTGCGGAAGTTCGACGCCAGCAAAGGCAGGTCTTTCACCACAAGGCCCGCAGCATGAATGCGCGCTGCCTCGCCATCCTCGCGGTTGACGCCCGTATTGCCGATATGCGGATAGGTCAGTGTCACAATCTGGCGGCTGTAGCTTGGATCGCTCAGGATTTCCTGGTAGCCGCTCATCGCGGTATTGAATACAACTTCGCCTGCCGTGGCGCCATTGGCGCCGATCGACAGGCCTTCAAAGACAGTGCCGTCGGCCAGCGCAAGCACGGCGCGCGCAGCACTCCCCAGGGAAGTCTTGAGTGGGTGTTTCATCGGGTGTCTCCTGCCTCAGTATCGTTATGAAACCTACAATGTGAATTTCTTCACGGAAATTTCGCGCGCAGGACACACGATACGCCAGCAGGGCCGCACCAAAACTCTCCAAAATTCACAAAGGGGCGCCCCGCCGCACAAATAACTTGCGGTGCCGCAATTCCGCAACATGACCGAATGGCAAAGTGCTCCGATATATAATGTCGCCCATGACAAAATTGACCATCATCGTTGCCGTCGATGCCAGCAATGGCATAGGCGTCAACAACGCCTTGCCCTGGCACCTGCCGGAAGACCTGGCGCACTTCAAGCGCCTGACATCGGGCCACCCGATCATCATGGGCCGCAAGACCTTCGATTCGATCGGCCGCCCCTTGCCGAACCGCCGCAATATCGTCATCAGCCGCAACGCCGCCTGGCAGCATGAAGGCGTGGAGCGCGTGGCTTCGCTGGAAGAAGCGATCGCGCTGGTAGCCGGCGTGCCGGAGGCCTTCATCATTGGCGGCGGCCAGATATTCGAACAAGCCTTGCCGCTGGTTGACAGGCTTGTAATCACCCGCATCGACCGCACCTATGAGTGCGATGCCTTCTTCCCGCCGCTGCCGCAAGGCGAATGGCAGGAAGTGGCGCGCGAAGACCACGTTTCGGCAGCCGGGCTGCCTTATTCATTTATCAGCTATATCAGGAACTAGAACATGTCCGGACACGGTTTCCACGTCCACGGCCCGCATGACCACGCCGTGGAACACGCAGCGCACAGCAACGACAAATTCTCCGGCAATATCGCCGTGACCACGGCCATCCTCGCTACCGTGGGCGCCATCTTTGGCTACCAGGGCGGCGCCACGCAGAACGATGCGGCCCTGTTCAAGAACAATGCGGCCATTGCCAAGACCGAGGCGGCCAACCGCTGGAACTATTACCAGGCCAAGTCGGCCAAGCAGAACCTGGCTGAACTGGCCATGACGCTGCCCAACGTCGATCCCAAGCGCTACGAATCCGAAGTGGCGCGCTACAAGGAGGAAAAGGCGGAGATCAAGAAGGACGCCGAGCAGTGGGAAGCCAAATCGGCCGAGTGGGACCATAAATCCGACCACGCCTTGCACAAGCACCACCAGTGGGCGCTGGCTACCACGGCCGAACAAATCGCCATCGCACTGGCCGCGATTACCCTGCTGACCAACCGCAAATGGCTGATGTTTGCCACTTACGGGGTGGCCGCGGTGGGCATCGGCCTGGGCGTGGTCGCAATGCTGTAAAAAAAATCACCGGTTGCCGGGAAATTCTGCGATACTCCCGGTCTTATTTTTTTTGGCGCTTGGTCGCGCCTGGAGACCATCAATGAAATTCCGCTTCCCCATCGTCATCATTGACGAGGATTTCCGTTCCGAGAACACGTCCGGCCTGGGCATTCGCGCCCTGGCAGCGGCGATGGAAAAGGAAGGCATGGAGGTCCTTGGTGTGACCAGTTACGGCGACCTGGCCCAATTCGCCCAGCAGCAGTCGCGCGCATCCGCCTTCGTGCTGTCGATCGACGACGAAGAGTTCGGCGGCGGCACGCTGGAGGAAACCGACATCGCGCTGGCCTCGCTGCGCGCCTTCGTGTCGGAGATCCGCCACAAGAACGCCGACATCCCGATCTACCTGTACGGCGAAACCCGCACCTCGCGCCATATCCCCAACGATATCCTGCGCGAGCTGCACGGCTTCA
>CBHWEO010000346.1:0-4567 GCA_966112955.1 uncultured Duganella sp.
GCGAACTGGCCGGTCGACAGGGCGGCGATGCCGGAAGTCTTCAGGACCACGAAGTCAGCGGTTTCCATCGCCTGCAGCTGGGCCGTGGTCAGGGCGCCGATCTGGACCGAGTTCAGGGCGGCAGCCTGGGCGGTGCCCAGCGAGACAACCTGGTTGGTGGTCAGGGCAGCCACGTCGGCGGTGCTCAGGCCAGCCAGGGCGGCGGTCTTCAGTGCGGCGAAGTCGACGGTTTCCATCGCGGCCAGGTTGGCGGTGCTCAGGGCCGCGATCTGGCGCGAGGTCAGGCCGGCAGCCTGGGTGCTGCTCAGGGCCACCACTTGTGCGGTGGTCAGGCCGTTGGCGATCACATTGGTGGTCAGGCCAGCAATCTGGTTGCTGGTCATTGCCGCGATCTGGTTGGTGGTCAGGGCAGCGAACTGGGCGGTGCTCAGGCCGGCCACGGCAGCGGTCTTCAGTGCGGCAAAGTCGGCGGTTTCCATGGCCGCCAGGTTGGCGGTGGTCATGGCGGCGACCTGGGCCGAAGTCAGGCCGGCAGCTTGTGCGGTAGTCAGGCCAACCACCTGGCTGGTGGTCAGGGCGGTAGCAATCACGCTGGTGCTCAGCGCGCCCAGCTGGTTGCTGGTCATGGCGCCGACCTGGGACGACGTCAGTGCGGAGAATTGCTGGGTCGACAGGGCGGCGATGCCGCTGGTCTTCAACGCGGCAAAGTCCGCCGTTTCCAGCGCGGCAACGTTGGCGCTGGAGAGGGCGGACACCTGGGTCGAGGACAGCGCAGCAGCTTGCTGCGTCGTCAGGGCCATGACCTGGGCGGTTCCCAGGGCCACGGAGATGTTGGTGGTAGTCAGCGCGCCAACCTGTTTGGTCGTCAGCCAGGAGACTTGGTCTGTGGTAAGGGATGCCACGTCAGAGGTGGTCATCTGCGCAATGAAGTCCGTGGACAGAGCACGGATCTGCGACGAGCTAAGACCGGATAGGTTGGACATATTCCATTCTCCTTGGGAACAACTGACTACAAAAAATTAGTAAAGCCGCACTATTGCTTTTCTGCCAAAGTAGCCCGGCGATGATCGGGTGACTGCTGTTGTGCTGTCCGGGAACGGAAAATTTCCAAACAGCACGTAATATCGTTCTTAACGTCAACAGGCGCCTAAAACTTTAGCGTGTTGACTAAGGAAAAAATTACGAAGTTGCAATCAAATAGTGACTGTGATTCAACAACTTAGCGTATTTTTTCGAATCCTTCGAGGTACCGCGCCAATATGCAAAGCGACCGCTGCCGATGTTTCGTTAAGTAAACTTCGCGATGCCGGAGCAAAATATTTTCAGCCATTGCCACCCCGGCAAATCGCCGCTTTGCACATTGAATTGGCGATTCCCAGCGGCAAGTATAGCGCAAGACGATTGCCGTACGGCACTTTTTTAGGCTCTCGTCGTTGCATAGCCACTATCAAACTTTCAACGTTGTAAACATGCCTTCATCCGCATGCTAACGTTTTCTTAACAAGTTAAATTGGGGAAACAAAGGCGTGAAAAAGCCTTTCCTCTGCGATAAGGGAAATGGCGATTTGGCAAAAAAAATCCCTGCCGGGGCAGGGATCTGATGATTTATTGATGTTGCCTTGCAGCGTTCAGGGCATCGTATCCACTAGCCAGGGCCTCGAGCAGTTGGCGAACGGCGGGCACCATCCCCCGCCGGGTCGGGAAAATGGCGTGGACCAGGCCGGCGCGGGATTCGAGGCCGGGCAGCAAGCGTTGCAGCCGCCCGGCTTGCAGGTCGTCGCCGACAAATTCCTTTGGCAGCATGGTCGCTCCGACGCCGAGCAGGGCCGCCGTGCGCAGGCTGCCGAAATCATCGGTCGCCAGCCTCGGCCGATGCTCGAGCGTGAATGCCCGGCCGTCCGCATCGAACAGGTTCCAGGCATAGCGTTCGTGGCTATTGGACAGCGACAGCGTCGGCCACTCCCGCATGGCATCGAGCGCGGCCGGGGCAGGATATCGCGCGGCCAATGCCGGGCTGGCGACCAGGACGAAGGTTGACTGTCCCAAGTGGCGGACGGCCAGGTCCGTGTCGTCCAGGGGCGGCAGGCGTACCCGGATGGCAAAGTCCAGTCCCTCTTCAATCACGTCCACCCGCCGGTTGGTGGCGTCGACCAGCACCTGCACTTCCGGATTGTCCAGCGCGTAACGGGCGATGATGTCCGCGATGCCCGAGCTGAGCAGCCCCACCGGGCAGCTGATGCGTACGGTCCCCTGCGGCTTGGTGCGGGTTTGCTCCACCAGCTCCCTGGCCGCGCGCGATTCCGCCACCAGCGCCAGGCAATGCAAATGAAACTGCCGTCCGGTTTCCGTGAGCGACAGGCTGCGGCTGGTCCGGTTGAGCAGCCTGACGCCCAATTCTTCTTCCAGGGCCCGCACCCGCCGGCTGAGCTTTGACGTTTGCAAGCCCAGTGCGCGCGCCGCCGCCGTAAAGCTGCCGCGTTCGACCACTTCGGCGAACAGGCGCAAGTCGTTGAGATCGGAAATCTGCTTCATTCGATCATTCTATATACCGCAACGATCCTTTGCAAAATGGGAGATATGAAAACGATCTTTGCGATCCTAATATGGTCCCTATCGAAACTTACCTTTAGGAGAACATTCATGAGCAATCGACTCGTAGACAAAGTAGCCCTGGTGACCGGCGGTACAACTGGCATCGGCCTGGCGTCCGCCCAGGCACTCGCCAACGAAGGTGCCAAAGTCTTCATCACCGGCCGCCGCCAGGCGGAACTGGACGCGGCAGTCCAGGCCATCGGCCACGGTGCCGTGGGCATCCGCAGCGATGTGACGAAACTGGCGGAGCTGGACCATGTCTTCGCCCACATCAAGGAACTGGCTGGCCACCTGGACGTGATCCACGCCAACGCGGGCGGTGGCGAAATGGCGCCGATCGGTTCGATCAGCGAAGAACACTTCGATGCCACCTTTGACCGCAACGTCAAAGGCGTGCTGTTCACGGTGCAGAAAGCGCTGCCCCTCTTGAACAAGGGCGCCTCGATCATCCTCACGGGTTCGACGGCAGGCGTGAAGGGCACGCCGGCCTTCAGTGTCTACAGCGCCTCGAAAGCCGCCGTGCGCAACTTTGCGCGCAGCTGGCTGCTCGACTTGAAGGACCGCGAGATCCGCATCAACGTCGTCAGCCCCGGCCCCATCCGCACTGCCGGGCTGGCGGAACTGGCTGGCGACAGCAAGGAAGCGCAAGACGGCCTGCTGGGCTATCTCGCTTCGCAAGTGCCGTCCGGCCGGCTCGGTGAGCCTGCCGAAGTGGGGAAGGCCGTGGTGTTCCTGGCATCCGCCGAGTCCAGTTTCGTCAACGGGGCCGAGCTGTTCGTGGATGGCGGCATCGCCCAGGTCTGATTGGCAGACGCCATGGAAAACCACATCCGCGAGCTGCTCTACCGTAACCTGCAGGAAGTGTTTGGGGAAGGCGACGGCTTGCGGCGCCGCGCTGCGATCGAGGAAATCTTCACCGAAGACTGCAAACTGTACGTGCCGCCCGGCGTCATCGTCGGCCGCAATGCCCTCGACAAATTTACCGGCGAACTGCGCGCGACGCATCCCCACTATATATACACGCCGGTGGGGGACGCGCAGGTGCTGCACAACGCCGGCCGCCTGGCATGGACGTCGGGCCCGCGCGGTGGAACGCCTGATTACACAGGCACCGATGTGATCATCGTCCGCGATGGCAAGATCGATGCGTTGTACGTGTTCCTGGACGCCATGCCTTCGCAGTAAGCTCGCCGCCACCTCTCGGCGGTAAGAAAAAGCCCCATAACTTCAACAAGTTATGGGGCTTTTTTGTATCTCGCTCCGGGGCGTGCTTAGAACGGAATGTCGTCGTCCATGTCGGAGAAGTTCGGCGCCGGGCGCGGAGCCGGACGCGGTGCCGGGGCTGGCGCGGCAGCCTGTGGACGCGGGGCCGGACGGGCCGGCGGCGCGTCGTAACCCATGTCGTCGCCACCGCCCATGCCGCCACCCATGCCGCCGCCGGAATCGCCGCGGCCGCCCAGCATCTGCATGTTTTCAGCGATGATGTCGGTAGCGTACTTCTCGATCCCGTCCTTGTCGGTATATTTACGGGTTTGCAGGCGGCCTTCGACGTAGACGGAAGAGCCTTTTTTCAGGTACTGGCCAACGATTTCGGCCAGGCGGCCGAAGAAGGAGATGCGGTGCCACTCGGTCAGCTCTTTCTGCTCGCCGGTGTTGCGGTCCTTGCTGCGATACGAGGTCGCAACAGCGATGTTGGCGATCGCATCACCGCTTGGCATGTAGCGAATCTCCGGGTCGCGGCCCAGGTTGCCAACGATGATGACCTTGTTAACAGATGCCATGTGTTACTCCCACGTGAATTTTGCTAAACGGCGATTATATACGCGCAGATAATCTTGATCACTGGTATTATATACAGTATTTGCCCCCACTGAGACTGATTTAGCTCAATCATGGAAGAAATCCGCATCCGCGGTGCGCGCACGCACAACCTGAAAAACATCAACCTCGACCTGCCCCGCAACAAGCTGATCGT
>CBHWEO010000347.1:0-4566 GCA_966112955.1 uncultured Duganella sp.
GTCGCGGTGCGAATCGACGTGGGTGTCGCCGTGGCCGGGGAAGTGCTTGACGCAGCAGGCCACGCCCTCGGCATGGCTGCCAGCCATCCAGGCCATGGCCAGTTCGGCGGCGCGCTGCGGTTCGGCGCCGAAGGAACGCTCGGCAATCACCGGGTTGTTGGGGTTGTTGTTCAGGTCGAGCACCGGCGCGAAGTTCCAGTTGAAGCCGAGCGACTTGACGGCGCGCGCCACCGCGGCGCCGGTGCGGTAGGCCAGGTCGGCGTCGTCGGCCGCGCCCAGGCCCATGGCCGCCGGCGGCGCGGGCACCCAGGTCGAGCGCACCACGGCGCCGCCTTCCTGGTCGATGGCGATCAGGGCGTTCGGACCCATCACGGCGCGCAGGTCGGCCGTGAGCCTGGCCAGCTGCGCGGAGTCGGTCATATTGCCCCGGAACAGGCACACGCCGCGGATGCCGTTGTCGCGGATGAAGGCGGCGGTTGCCGGGTCCAGCACCGTGCCGGGGAAGCGGATCATGATCAGTTGACCCGCGATGTGTCGGAGTTCCTGTGGGCTCATATCGGTCAGCGGCTTAGTGGGTCTTGGTGACTTTGTTCAGGTGGCGCGGGCGGTCGGGATCGAGTCCGCGCGCGGCGGACAGCTTGGCCGCCATCACGTAGAAGGCCTGGATCGCCACGATGGGGTCGAGGTCCGGCGTGGCGGCCACCGGCAGCGTCAGGTCGCGCGCGGCAACGTCTTCCGGCGCCGCCAGCAGCACGCGCGCGCCGCGGCCGCGCATTTCCTCGGCCAGTGCCAGCAGGCCGGCCTGGGTCGGGCCGCGCGTGGCGAAGATCAGCAACGGGTAGCCTTCTTCGATCAGCGCCATCGGGCCGTGCTTGATTTCCGCGCCGGAGAAGGCTTCCGCCTGCAGCGCCGAGGTTTCCTTGAATTTCAGCGACGCTTCCAGCGCGACGGGGAAGCTGATGCCGCGCCCCACCACCATGATGTTGCGGGCCGGCGCCAGCACCTCGACGGCCGGCGACCAGTCCACGTTGCAGGCCGCGCGCAGCGCTTCCGGCAGGGCGGCCAGGCCATCCAGCAATTCCGGATCGTTCTGCCAGTGCGCCACCAGGCGCGCGCCGGCCACCAGCGAAGTGATGAAGCTCTTGGTGGCGGCCACCGACTGCTCCTTGCCCGCGCGCAGCGGCATGGCCCACTCGGCGGCGTGGGCCAGCGGCGAATCGGCATCGTTGACCAGGGCCACAGTGGTGGCGCCGCCGTCTCGGAAATAGCGGATCGGCTCCACCACGTCCGGGCTCTGGCCCGACTGCGACACGGCGATGGTCAGGGTGTCGCGCGTGGCCAGCGGCGATTTGTGCAGGGTCACCAGCGACATCGGCAGCGAGGCCACCACGCGGCCCAGGCGCGACATGATCAGGTAGGCGATGTAGCTGCAGGCATGGTCCGAGCTGCCGCGTGCCACGGTCAGGGCGGAGGTGAACGGCGTGCTCCTCAGCTTGCGGCCCAGTTCCGCGTAGCGCTCGGCGTCGTTCGCCAGCTGCTGTTCCACGCAGTCGGCGGCAGACAGGGCTTCTTTAAGCATCATTGAGGTCACAACGTTCTCCTTCGATATAAACGGCTTTCAGGTTCAGGTCCCGGTCCATCACGACCAGGTCGGCATACGCGCCGCGCGCCAGGCGGCCGCGGTCTTGCAGGCCGAGGTAGTCGGCCGCGTGGGTGGAAACGCGTTTGGAGGCGTCGGCCAGGTCGAGGCCTAATGCCACCAGGTTGCGCAGGGCCTGGTCCAGCGTCAGCGTGGAGCCGGCCAGGGTGCCGTCGGGCAGACGCACGCCGCCCATGCACTTGTGCACGATATGGCGGCCCAGCATGTATTCGCCGTCCGGCATGCCGGTGGCGGCGGTGGAATCGGTCACGCAGTACAGGCGCGGGATGGCGCGCAGCGCGCCCTTGATCGCGCCCGGATGCACGTGCAGCAGGTCGGGAATCAGCTCGGCGAATTCGGCGTGCGCCAGGGCCGCGCCGACCATGCCGGGCTCGCGGTGGTGCAGGCCGCTCATCGCGTTGAACAGGTGGGTGAAGCCGCTGGCGCCGTGGTCCAGCGCCGCCACGCCTTCTTCGTAAGAGCCCAGCGTATGGCCGATCTGCACCCGCACGCCGTGCGCGGCCAGGTCGCGCACCAGCTCCAGGTGGCCGGAGATTTCCGGCGCCACCGTGATCACGCGCATCGGCGCCAGCTGTTCCAGGCGGTGCACTTCGTCCATGGTGGCGGCGCGCGCAAAGTTCGGCTGCGCGCCCAGCTTGCCGCTGTTGATATATGGGCCTTCCAGGTGGGCGCCCAGCACGCGCGCCTCGCCCTTGCCGCGCTGGCGCACCGCCTTGCCGATGGCTGCCAGCGCCACGTCGATGTCTTCCGGCGGGGCGGTCATGGTGGTGGCCAGCAGCGACGTGGTGCCGTGCCGCGCGTGGATCGCGGCAATCGCGTGCACGGCGTCGCCGCCTTCCATCACATCCTTGCCGGCGCCGCCGTGCACGTGCAGGTCGATGAAGCCGGGCAGGATGTAATCGTCGCCGTTCAGCGCGGGATCGGCGCCGCTGCCGGCGATGCCGTCGATTCGCTCGCCGAAGGAAATCGTTCCGTTCAGCCAGCCGGAAGGGGTGAGGATATTGCCTTTGATTGCCTCGTTCATCGACGCGACTCCGCTACGAATTCATAATAGTCACTGCGGCAGAAGGAGTGGGTCAATTCCACTGCCGCGCCGTTCTCCAGGTAGCTCACGCGCGTGATGTGCAGCATGGCGGTGCCCGGCGCGATATTGGCCAGGCGGGCCTGTTCGGCACTGGCATTGATGGCGCGGATGTGCTGCAGGGCGCGCATCGGCACGTTGCCGGTGGCTTCCAGGTAGCCGTACAGCGAACCGTTCACCGTGGCGGGATCGGGCATGTACACGGCCGGAATGGTCGAGGTTTCGATCGCCATCACTACGTCATCGGCGGTGCGCAGGCGCTTCAGGCGCGCCACCGGCATGCTGGGCGACAGGCCGAGCGATAGCAGTTCCAGCGGCGCTGCCACGCCGATTTCTCGCTGCAGCCAGCGCGAGCCGGCGGTAAAGCCGCGCTGGCGCAGCTCTTCCGAAAAACTGGTCAGGCGCGACAGCGGCTGTTCCAGCTTGGGCGTGATATAGGTGCCGGAGCCGCGGCGCCGGGTCAGCATGCCGCGCGCGCACAGCATGTCGATCGCCTTGCGTGCCGTGACCCGCGAAATATTGAGCATCTCCGACAGCACGCGTTCGGACGGCAGCGCTTCGTTGGCGCGCCAGTCGCCGCTGGCGATGCCGTCGGACAGCTTGTTCGCCAACTGCATGTACAGAGGGGTGTCGCTGTCGGCATCGGGCCGGAAATCGCTCAACTGGGATAGCACGGGCTACTCCTTCAAGTGTTGTTGGATCAGGCGCAGGCCGCCGGCGGCTGAATCGCCCTTGGGCGGCACGACCCGCTGCAGCAGGGCGGGTGGCAGGTAGGCGCGCAGCGGCTCGCCAAGGCCGCCGCACAGGGCGATCGGCAGGGTGCCGCTGGGGTCCAGGCCGTGCGCGATCAGCGCCACTTGTTCGCCGGCGGCCGCCAGGATGGCGTGCGCGGTCGGGTCGCTGCCGGCGTGCTGCAGCACGATGCGCGCCAGCTGCGCGTAGGCGGTTTGCGTGGCATTCGCCAGCCATACCTGGATGCGGTCGCGGCTGCCGCCGCACGCTTCGGCAACGGCTGCGGCCAGCGGACCGCCGGCCACGCGCCCATCGATGGCTTGCTGCACGTGGTTGATCGCTTTCATCCCGATCCAGGCGCCGCCCGCCTCATCACCGGCCGGGAAGCCCCAGCCGCCCACTTCATGGCGGCCGCCGTCGGCATGCAGGATTTCGCCCACGCTGCCGGTGCCCAGCGCAATGATGGCGCCGGGCCGGCCTTCGTGGGCGCCCAGCACGGTGGTGAAGGCATCGGTTTCCAGCGCCACCGCCGCGTAGCCCGGATTGGCGGCCACGAAATTGGCGGCCCATTGCCGGTTATGCACCCCGGCCAGGCCCAGGCCGACCGCCATCCGCGCACGCGCCGGCTGGTCCAGCCCTGCCGCCTCGAAGGCGCGGGCAATGGCTTGTTCGACGGCGGCCCAGGCATTCTGGATACCGTGCAGCAGGCCCGAAGGGCCGGCCTGGCCTTCGCCCAGCAATTGGCCATCGGCACGCGCCAGCCGCACCCGGGTGCCGCTGCCGCCGCCGTCGACGCCTATCAGGAATTCAATCATTTTCTGTGGGGATGAAAAGAACTGTGGCGACTATATGAGGTGCACACCAGCGTGTCAACAGGTATTTAACTGGTATTGTTTGGGTTCGCAATCGGTCCGCTTTTTGATGCGCCAAGTAATTGATTATTAAGGAATCTGCAGGGTAAGGAAATGGTATGCACTTTGGTATGGACTGGTCGTGCCAAAGCGACAATTCGGCGCTCGCGGACCAGTGCCTGACCCCGCGGGTCAGGCACTGCCTTAACGGTTTTAGCTTTCGTGGGCCTAAGCAGGGGGCA
>CBHWEO010000348.1:0-4550 GCA_966112955.1 uncultured Duganella sp.
GTGCGCACCCCGACTTTCAAGGTTGTTGGATCAGGCGGGGCCGGTGGCGATGGGGCGGCTGCGGTCGGCGCACCATTCGGACCAGGAGCCGGGATACAGCGCGGCGCCCGGCATGCCGGCCACTTCCAGCGCGAGCAGGTTGTGGCAGGCGGTGACGCCGGAACCGCATTGCATCACGGCCTTGCCGGCCGTGCCGACAATCGGGGCCAGCTCCTGCTGTAGCGTGGCCGCATCCTTGAAGCGGCCGTCAGGCTGCAGGTTGTCCTTGAAGAAGCGGTTGCGGGCGCCGGGGATGTGGCCGCCCACCGGGTCGATCGTTTCGTTCTCGCCGCGGAAGCGGTCGTTGGCGCGGGCGTCGATCACCTGGAAGCGTGCGCTGGCCAGGTTGTCCACCACGTCGGCCACCGACACCGTGCGCACCAGCGCCGGGCGATCGGCGATGTTGCCGCGCGGGCGTGCCGCCACTTCCGTCGCCAGCGGCAGGCCGGCCGCATGCCACGCCGGCAGGCCGCCATCCAGCACCGCTACCGCGCCATGGCCCACCCAGCGCAGCAGCCACCAGAGGCGGGCGGCGAACATGCCGCCGTGGGCGTCGTACGCCACCACTTGCGTGTCGTCGTCGATGCCCCAGCCGCGCAGCGTTTCGAGCAGCGCGGCGCGCTCCGGCAGCGGGTGGCGGCCGCGGAACACGCCGTCGGCGCCAGTCTTCGCTCCCGACAGGTCGGTGTCGATATTGGCGAATTGTGCGTTTGGCAGGTGGCCTTCGGCAAAGGCATTGCGGCCGAAGTCGGGATTCATCAGGTCATGGCGGCAATCGAGGATGACCCATTTCGGGTCGGCCAGGTGCTGCGCGAGGGTGTGGGCGTCGATCAGGGTAGTGAACATGCGTGGTCCTTAAACTTCGCTTGCGATCGGGTCGGTCTGGGAAATGGCTTTGCCCCGTTCCGTGTTGCGCGTATTGTAAAACGTTGCCGCCACGCCGGACAGCAGGATGATTCCCATGCCCAGCCAGCTGAGCCAGTCGAACGTATCCGCGAAAAACAGTACGCCCCAGATGCTGGAAAACACGATGCCGGAATACTGCAGGTTGGCCACCACCAGCGTCTTGCCGACACGGTAGGCGCGCGTCATGGCCACTTGCGCGGAAGTGGCGAACACGCCGATCCCCAGCAGGAGCAGCACGCCGCGCAGGTCGGTCAGGGGCGTCCAGTTCCAGCCCGCGCCGGCCACGTGGCCCACCAGGCCGGCCACCAGGTTCATGCAGGCGAAATAGAACACCACGCGGCTTTCCGGTTCGCCGGCCAGCCCGAGCTTGCGCACCTGCATATAGGCCATGGCCGTCAGCACGGAGGAGCCGAGCGCCACCAGCGCCGGCAGCAACTGGTTGGCGTGGAAGGCCGGCTGCAGAAGGCAGGTCACGCCGACAAAGCTGAACGCCACCGCCAGGATCAGGGGCCATTCGACGTGGTTCTTGCGGTGCCACCAGCCGTGCGCGAACAGCCAGACGGCGATCCAGATCGGCGACAGGTAGTTCAGCGTCATGGCGGTTGCCAGGGGGAGCGCGGCGATGGTGTAGTACCACAGCCAGAGCGATGCCACGCCGACCACGCAGCGCCACAGGTGGGCCAGCGGCATGGTGGTCCTGAACGAGCCGCCCTGCAGGCGTATCATCGTCCCCAGGATCACGATGCCGATGATCCCGCGGTACATCACGATCTCTGAAGTGCTATAGAGACTCGATGCCAGCTTCACGCACACCCCCATGGCGGCGAACAGGAAGCTGGCCAGTAGCATCCAGAGTGACTGCATCAGACGTCCAGCTTGCTCCGGTACCATTCATGGAAGTGCTGCATGCCGTCTTCCATCGGTGATTGATAAGGCCCGGCGTCGTTTTCGCCGCGCTCGAGCAGGATCTTGCGCCCGGCATCCATGCGCATGCCGATTTCATCGTCCTCGACGCAGGTTTCCATGTAGGCCGCGCGCTCCGCTTCGATGAATTCGCGCTCGAACAGCACGATTTCTTCGGGGTAGTAGAACTCCACCACGTTCTTGGTGCGGTTCGGGCCTTCCGGCCACAGGGTCGACACCACCAGCACGTGCGGGTACCACTCGACCATGATGTTGGGGTACAGCGTGAGCCAGATGGCGCCATGCTTGGGCGGTTCGCCGTTGCGGAACTTGAGCAGCTGCTCGTGCCATTTCTGGTAGGTGTCCGAGCCGGATTTGCGCAGGCCGCGATTCACGCCCACGGTCTGCACGCTGTAGTCGGCGCCGAATTCCCAGCGCAGGTCGTCGCAGGTGACGAAGCTGCCCAGGCCCGGGTGGAACGGCTCGACGTGGTAATCCTCCAGGTAGACCTCAATGAAGGTCTTCCAGTTGTAGTCGCACTGGTGCACTTCCACGTGGTCCAGCATGTAGCCGGTGAAGTCCAGGTCCCTGGTCACGGACAGCTGCTTCAGCTTGTCCATCACGTTGTAGCCGTTCTGCTCGAACAGCAGGCCGTTCCAGTTTTGCAGCTGGACTTTGGGCAGGTTCAGGCACGGGGTGTCGGGGAAGTGCGGCGCGCCAATCAGTTCTCCCTTCAGGTCGTAGGTCCAGCGGTGCAGCGGGCAGACGATATTGTCGGCATTGCCGCGGCCATTGAACATCAGCGCCTGGCGGTGGCGGCACACATTGGACAGCAGTTCGATACCGTTTGCATTCCGCACCAGCATGCGGCCTTCATTTTCAGCGGCCAGCGTGGCAAAGTCGCCCACGTTCGGCACCATCAGCTCGTGACCGACGTAGCGCGGCCCTTTCTTGAACAGTTCCTGCATTTCACGCTGCAGCAGCGTTTCGTCAAAATAGACGTTGACCGGAAGTTGCGCGTTCGAACGCGCCAGCTTGGCGTGGCTACCCAGATCGGACATCCAAACCCCCCTTAATTAAAATCAAACCAAGAAGAGAAAGATCCGCAAAGACCTGAATTCAGAGAATAAAAACGGTATTTCGGACAGAACCGGAGATTATAGCGCGGAATAGACTATCTTCGCTGAACTTTCTGGGGGTAGGCGCCCGCCTGGCCGCATGGCGAGAATAGCAACGTTTCCCGCCAGTTAGAGGCTGGTTTTTAGACTGGCAACTGGACTTTGTTCTAAAATAGCGGGCTACACTCAAGTTATATGTCATGACCAAGAAAATGAATGCGCCTGCCACCTTCGAGGAAGCCATGGCTGAACTGGCCCAGCTGGTATCCCAGATGGAAGCCGGCCAGTTGCCGCTGGAAGCCTCCGTCGCCGCTTATGCGCGCGGTTCCGAACTGGTGAAATTCTGCGCCGGCCAACTCGACAAGGTCGAAGCCCAGGTCAAAGTGCTGGAAGGCGAAATGCTCAAGCCCTTCGCGGAAGGCGAGGAGGCGGCACAATGAGCGCATCGTTCCAGGACTGGATGAAAACCATCCAGGCCGGCATGGAGCAGGACCTGTCGGCCTACCTGCCTGGCGCCGACGTGGTGCCGGCCAAGCTGCACGCCGCCATGCGCTACGCCGTGCTCGATGGCGGCAAGCGCGTGCGCCCGCTGCTGGTGCATGCCGCCGGCGCGCTGTTCGGCGCCGACGCGCAAGCCCTGAGCCGGGCCGCCGCCGCGCTGGAAATGATCCACGCCTATTCGCTGGTGCATGACGACATGCCCTGCATGGATGACGACGCGCTGCGCCGCGGCAAGCCGACCGTGCACGTGGCCTACGATGAAGCGACCGCGCTGCTGGTGGGCGATGCGCTGCAGGCGCAAGCGTTCAGCGTGCTGGCGCATGCGGACACGCTGCCGCCGCAACGCCTGGTCGGCATGCTGCGCCTGCTGGCCGATGCCGCCGGTTCGGCCGGCATGTGCGGCGGCCAGGCCATCGACCTCGATAGCGTGGGCCTGAGCCTGACGCTGGAGCAACTGGAGCGCATGCACCAGATGAAGACCGGCGCCCTGCTGCGCGCCTCCGTCGTGCTGGGCGCGATGGCGGGCAAGGATTTGACGCAAGCCGAGCTGGCGGCGCTGCACGAATATGCGCGCGCCATCGGCCTGGCCTTCCAGGTGGTCGACGACGTGCTCGACGCCACGGCCGATTCGGCCACGCTGGGCAAGACGGCCGGCAAGGATGCGGCGGACAACAAGCCGACCTACGTTTCCATCCTCGGGCTGGAGCCGTCGATCGCCCTGGCGGAAAAACTGCGGCAGGATGCGCACGCTGCGCTGGCGCCGTTCGGAGAACAAGCTCTGCGCCTGCGTGAACTCGCAGACCTGATCGTGCAGAGGAAAGCTTGAAAATGAAACTGCTTGACACCATCAACAACCCCGCGGACCTGCGCAAGCTGCCGCGCAACCAGCTGGTGCCCCTGGCCGACGAGCTGCGTTCCTTCCTGCTCGATTCCGTGTCGAAGACCGGCGGCCACCTGTCGTCCAACCTCGGTACGGTGGAGCTGACCGTCGCACTGCACTACGTGTTCAACACGCCGCACGACCGCATCGTGTGGGACGTGGGCCACCAGACCTATTCGCACAAGATCCTGACCGGCCGCCGC
>CBHWEO010000349.1:0-4549 GCA_966112955.1 uncultured Duganella sp.
CTTGCATGGCATGCAAGAGGTCAGCGGTTCGATCCCGCTTACCTCCACCATCAAAGGCACAACGTCGCATTCGTCCAACAGGTCCCCATCGTCTAGAGGCCTAGGACATCACCCTTTCACGGTGAGTACCGGGGTTCGAATCCCCGTGGGGACGCCACTCAATTCATCTTACCTCCCTCCAAGACTGCCTAAAAACTGTGCAAGCTTAACTCCTTTGCATCTTCGTGGTTTGCGTACTAATATGAGTTACGGACCCTGCACAGGAGGAAGTCATGGAACTTCGCGTGTTGCAATCGCATCGCTGGGTGGCGCGCCAGGCTGACTGGACCGCCGCGGCCATCGCCGGTTTCGGAGCTGGCGGTATCCTGATGTTGCTGGAGTTGATCTGGGCCACCATGCAAGGCGGTGACCGATGGCTGACAACCCGCATGGTGGCGGCAATGGTGATGGGCTGGGAAGTACTGCAAACTACCGGCTACGACCTGTCCGTCGTGATCGCAGCGCTGGCCGTCCACTATATCCTCGGTATTACCTTCGCCATGATGCTGGCGGCCATCATCGCACCGTTCCACCTCGATTCGAGCACAGGCCTGGTAGTGCTGACCGGCGCAGCCTTCGGCGTGCTGCTGTATGTGCTGAACTTCTATGGCATGGCCGGCGCCTTCACCTGGTTTGCCGACCTGCGTGGCTGGACCGCCTTCGGTGCCCACGTGATCTTTGGCGCTTGCTGTGCATTGTTCTACCGCATGCTTGAGAGGCCAGAAAAACGCGAGTGAATAAAGCCCTTTCAGTGCGCCCCGCCAGCGAGCGGGGCGTCGCCGTGTGTAGTTTTCCCATAACTAACCGGGCTTATCATTATGGCGTTGGCAATCTCCCTCATCCTGATTGTTCTTGGCGCGGTAATTTTTCATTGGCTCAGCCCATGGTGGCTGACTCCCATCGCTTCCAACTGGCAGGCGATGGACGATGCGTTGATGATCACGCTCGTGATCTGCGCCGCCCTGTTCATCGTGATCCACCTGTTCGTCGCCTATGCCGTGGTCAAGTTCCGCCACCGCGAAGGCCATCGTGCAGCGGCGGAATCGCATAACCGCAAGCTCGAGTGGTGGCTGATCGGCGCCACCTCGCTCGGCATCGTGGCGATGCTGGCGCCGGGCTTGAATGTCTATGCCAAGCTGATCTCCCCGCCGGCCAATGCCAGCGTGTTCGAGGTAATGGGCAAGCAGTGGGACTGGCATTTCCGCCTGCCGGGCAAGGATGGCAAGCTGGGCGCGACCGACGTGCGCTTCATCAATGCCACCAACCCCTTCGGCATCAATCCCGACGACCCGGCCGGGCAGGACGATGTACTGGTCGACGGCAGCGAGATCCACATTCCCCTCAACCAGCCGGTGAAAGTCATGCTGCGGGCGCAGGACGTGCTGCACGATTTCTATGTGCCGCAATTCCGCACCCGCATGAACATGGTGCCGGGACTGGTCACCCATTTCTGGCTGACGCCGACGCAAGCCGGACGGTTCGAAGTGCTGTGCGCCCAGCTGTGCGGGGTGGGGCATTCGAATATGCGCAGCGCCGTGGTGGTGGACGAGCCTGCCGCCTACGAGGCCTGGCTGGCCAGGCAGCCGACCTTCAGCGGCCATAACGCCCCGGGCGGCGTGGGCGGTCCGGCCGAGCCGGGCAAGCAGGGCAGGCTGATCGCGCAAGCCAAGGGCTGCGTGGCCTGCCACAGCGTCGATGGCGCCCCCAGCGTCGGGCCGACCTGGAAGGGCTTGTACGGCAAGCAGGAAACACTGGAAGGCGGCGCCACCATCGCTGTGGACGACGCCTACCTGAAGCAATCGATCGTCGACCCCAAGGCCAAGGTGGTCAAGGGCTTCCCCAACATCATGCCGCCCAACCAATTGAGCGACGAGGAAATGGCGGCCATGATCGACTACATCAAGACGGTACGCTGAGGAGACCTCGCAATGTCTTATGGTGAACAGCACGGACACGAGCACAATGAAGGACACGACCACGGGCCGCAAAGCTTCTGGACCAAGTATGTCTGGAGCCAGGACCACAAGGTCATCGCGATCCAGTACACGCTGACGGCGCTGTTCATCGGCACCGTTGGCCTGATCCTGTCCGACCTGATGCGGCTGCAGCTGGGCTTCCCCGGCAAATTCCAGTTCATCGACCCGAACAGCTATTACCAGTTCATCACCATGCACGGCATGATCATGGTGGTGTACCTGTTGACGGCGCTGTTCCTGGGTGGCTTCGGCAATTACCTGATCCCGCTGATGGTCGGGGCGCGCGACATGGTGTTCCCCTTCCTGAACATGCTGTCGTACTGGTTCTACCTGCTGGCGGTGGTGGTGCTGTGCGCGAGCTTCTTCGTGCCGGGCGGGCCGACCGGGGCAGGGTGGACACTCTATCCGCCGCAGGCAATCCTGCCGGGCACGCCGGGCGTGGAGTGGGGCATCATCGTCATGCTGGTGTCGCTGGCGATCTTCATCGTGGCGGCCACCATGGGCGGCCTGAATTACGTGACCACGGTGCTGCAGGCGCGCACGCGCGGCATGACGCTGATGCGCATGCCGTTGTCGGTATGGGGTATCTTCGTCGCCACCATCCTGGCGCTGCTGGCCTTCCCGGCGCTGTTCGTCAGCGCCGTCATGATGTTGTTCGACAAGGCGCTGGGCACCAGCTTCTTCATGCCGGCCCTGGTATCGATGGGGCAGCAGCTCAATTACAAAGGCGGCAGCCCGCTGCTGTTCCAGCACCTGTTCTGGTTCTTCGGCCATCCCGAGGTCTACATCGTTGCGCTGCCGGCGTTCGGCGTGATCTCGGACCTGATCAGCGTGCATGCGCGCAAGTGCATCTTCGGCTACCGCATGATGGTGTGGGCCATCGTGATCATTGGCGGCTTGTCCTTCGTGGTGTGGGCGCACCATATGTACGTCAGTGGCATGCACCCCTGGTTCGGATTCTTCTTCGCGACGACCACGCTGATCATCGCGGTGCCGACCGCGCTGAAAGTCTATAACTGGACCCTGACGCTGTGGCGCGGCGATATCCACCTGACGGTGCCGATGCTGTTCGCGCTGGGCTTCATCAGCACCTTCCTGATCGGCGGGCTGACCGGCCTGTTCCTCGGCAACGTGAGCGTCGACATCCCGCTGTCGAACACGTATTTCGTGGTGGCGCACTTCCACATGGTGATGGGCGTGTCGCCGGTGCTGGCGGTGTTTGGCGGGCTGTATCACTGGTACCCGAAAGTCACGGGCCGCATGTACAACGAGACGCTGGGCCAGGCGCATTTCTGGATCACCTTCATCGGCGCCTATGCGATCTTCTTCCCGATGCACTACCTCGGCATCCTCGGCATGCCGCGCCGCTACTACGCCTATGAGAATTACGCCTTCATTCCCGAGTCGGCCCACACGCTGAACGCCTTCATCACCGTGGCCGCATTGATTGTCGGCGTGGCGCAGCTGCTGTTCCTGTTCAACCTGGCCTGGAGCGCGCGCAAGGGAACGGCCGCCGGCGGCAATCCGTGGCGGGCGGCAAGCCTGGAGTGGTACACGCCGCAGACGCCGCCGCAGCACGGCAACTGGGGGCCGGAGCTGCCGTCCGTGCACCGCGGCGCCTATGAGTATGGCGTGGACGGTCCCGGCGGCGACTACATCCCGCAGAACGCCGGACCGGAATACGGGCCCGACCCGCACGCACCGCCGCCACCGCACCCGCCGGCACGTTCGGCGCCCCACCATGACCCGGCGGAGGTGCCGAAATGAGCGCCAACGCCACGCTGCGTTCGAGCGGCGGCATTCCCGGCCAGCCGGGCGAGGGCGGCCCGCGCGGCACCCGTGATGGCGGCCCGGCCTGGCCGCAGGGCGCGCGCCGCACCGGGCTGTGGGTCTTCATGGTGGTGGTCAGCACCTTGTTCGGCCTGTTCGGCGTGGCGTACATGATGCGCGCCGCGTATGAAGACTGGCGTCCGATCACCTACGTGCCGTGGCAGCTGTATTGCAGCACCGGCTTGCTGGTGCTGTGCAGCCTGGCGTGGGAACTGGCGCGGCGCCACGTCGCTGCCGGGCGGCGCGAGGCGGCGCGCAGCACCTCGATCGGTGCGCTGGTGCTGTCGGCCATGTTCGTGCTGTCCCAGCTCTACGCCTGGCAAGCGATGACGGCGGCCGATTACGGCGTGGCCGCCAATCCTGCCAACAGCTTCTTCTACCTGATCACCGGCCTGCATGCGGCGCACGTGCTGGGCGGCATGGTGGCGGGGGCGTTCGCGGTGCGCAGGGCAGGGGAGGCGATCGGGCTCTGCGCGCAGTACTGGCATTTCCTGTTTGTCCTTTGGCTGGCGGTGTTCGCCTTGCTGTACATGGTGACGCCGGAGCTGGTCAGGGCCTTCTGCACAACGATGGGCATTCCAGTGAGGTGAGGTATGGATACCGGCACCAATGACTTGAAGGGCTTCGTTTCCGACTGGGCAGGCGACCGGGAGGCGTTCCGCGTCCCGTGGGGCAAGGCGATGATGTGGATCTTCCTGCTCAGC
>CBHWEO010000350.1:0-4473 GCA_966112955.1 uncultured Duganella sp.
TGGCGGCCGGCATGGCGGTCGGCGTCATCGAGCCGGTCGAGGATGTCGCGGGCCGCTTCGTAATAATCGCGGCCGGCATCGGTCAGGGCGAAGCGGCGCGTGGTGCGGTTCAGCAGCTGGGCGCCGAGGTGCTCTTCGAGCTGGCGCACCTGGCGCGATACGATGGTGTGGGAAATGCCGAGGGCGTCGGCGGCAGCCGTGAAGCTGCCCAGTTCAACCACGCGGCGGAGCGCGCGCAGCGCCGCGAGTTGATCCATTTACTGGAAGCGCTGCCCGTCGAGCGGGAAGCCTTTGATGAACTCCGCCGCCGGCAGGCGCTTGCCGCCCGGCTTCTGCAACTGCGTCAGGCGCAGCGTGCCTTCGCCGCAGGCGACCACGATGCCGTGCTGGGCGTCGGCGGCGATCACCTGGCCGGCGGCGGCGTTGCTGCTTTCGTCCAGCACTTCGGCGCCCCACAGCTTGATGGTGGTGCCGTTCACGTCGCCGTGCGCGCCGGGGAAGGGGTTGAAGGCGCGGATCTTGCGGTGGATTTCACGGGCCGGCTGGCTGAAGTCCAGCGCTGCTTCTTCCTTCAGGATCTTGTTGGCGTAGGTGACGCCTTGTTCCGGCTGCGGCACCGCTTCCACCACGCCGTGTTCCATCTTGCGCAGCACCTTGACCATCATTTGCGCGCCCATGGCGGCCAGCTTGTCGTGCAGGGTGGCGGTGGTGTCCTGCGGCGTGATCGGGGTGCGCTCGACCAGCAGCATGGGGCCGGTGTCCAGGCCTTCTTCCATCTGCATGATGGTGACGCCCGTTTCCGCGTCGCCGGCTTCGATCGCGCGGTGGATCGGGGCGGCGCCGCGCCAGCGCGGCAGCAGCGAACCGTGGATGTTCAGGCAGGGCTTGATGTCGAGGGTGGAGCGCGGCAGGATCAGGCCATAGGCCGCCACCACCATCACGTCGTAATCGGTGGCCAGCAGGCGTTCATGGGCGGCCCTGGCTTCCGCCGCGCGCTGCGGGTCCTTGGCGTCCATGCGCAGCGACAGCGGCTGCAGCACTTCGATGCCGTGCTGGACGGCGTACTGCTTGACCGCCGACGGCTGCAGCTGCATGCCGCGCCCGGCCGGGCGGTCGGGCTGGGTCAATACCAGGGGGATCTCGAAACCTGCTTCATGCAATGCCTGGAGGGCGACGGCCGCAAACTCGGGCGTGCCCGCGAAGATCACTTTCATGCTTCCCCCGTTGACTTCAGTAACGGCGACCGGCGGCGCGCAGCGACTGTTCGCGCTGCATGCCGCGTTCTTCTTTCTGCAGTTTGGTCTTGATACGGTTGCGTTTCAATGGGGACAGGTATTCGACGAACACCTTGCCTTTCAGGTGGTCCATCTCGTGCTGGATGCAGACCGCCAGCAGGCCGTCGGCTTCCACTTCGAATGGCTCGCCTTTGACGTTGTAAGCGCGCACTTTCACGGCGGACGGGCGTTCCACGCCATCGTAGATGCCGGGCACGGACAGGCAGCCTTCGTCGTAGACCTGCTTGTCTTCGCTCGACCACAGGATTTCCGGGTTGATGAAGGCGGTCAGTCCGGTCTTGTCTTCCGTGACGTCGATGACGATGACTTGCTCGTGCACGTCAACCTGGGTGGCGGCCAGGCCGATGCCCGGTGCGTCGTACATGGTTTCCGCCATGTCGTCCACCAGTTTGGCCAGGCGCTCGTCAAATACGGCGACGGGTTTGGCGACCTTGTGCAGGCGGGGATCGGGATAGCGGAGAATATTCAGTTTCACGGTGAGATCTTGGTCAAACGACAATAATTGTGCGGCAAATGTGCGGGAATGGCCCCATATTCCGTGCGCACGGTTGCTCCTGTGACACGAATTCCTTGCTTGATCAGGGTAATATGGGCAGAATTTGATTTCAGTGAGGCAAGCCTTTCGGGCCTTCCGTCATTGCCGCACCTAACGGATATATCAATGAAAAATTTTAGCACATGCAGCAGCCGCCTGTTGGCGGCCGCCCTGTTCTGCGGTGTGACGGCCGTGTCGGCCCAGGCCAGGACGATCGTCTGCGAATTCAAACCCAACGCGCCGGACAGCCATACTGTCGTCAAGGGCGATACCCTGTGGGGCATCGCTGGTACCTTCCTGGACAAGCCCTGGTGCTGGCCGCAGGTCTGGGGCATGAACAAAGAGGAAATCGCCAACCCGCACTGGATTTACCCGGGCCAGATCGTCTGGTTCGACCGTGCGGCGGGCCGCCTGCGCCTTGGCAACAAGGTGGGCGGCGATGGCGGCGCGGCCGGCGATATGCGCCTGTCGCCGCAGCTGCGCATGGAAGGCCTGGGCAAGGATGCCGTGCAGTCGATCCCGTCCGGCGTGATCGAGCCCTTCCTGAGCCAGCCGCTGATCATCGAAGACGACGAATTCAAGGCCGCGCCGCGCATCATCGCGACGCGCGGGGCCCGCGTGTACATCGGCAAGGATGACAAGGCCTATGTGCGCGGCGACCTGAAGGGCGGTACCTCGTTCCAGGTGTTCCGTCCGGGCAAACCGCTGAAAGACCCGATCACCAAGCAGGTGGTGGCGCAGGAAGCCTTCTATCTGGGTACGCTGAAACTGGATGCCGAGGCGCCGGCCGGCAGCGACGTGCACACCTTCACCGTGGCCAGCGCCAAGGAGGAAATGGGCAAGGGCGACTTGCTGATGGCCATGCCGCCGATGCCGATGCAGAACTATGTGCCGCACCCGCCGGAAACCGACGTCAATGCGCACGTGCTGGCGATTTACGGCGGCGTGACCCACTCGGGGCAGAACCAGGTTGTCAGCATTAATCGCGGAAAGCTTGATGGACTCGATGTCGGATCCGTGCTGCAGCTGTACCATCGGGGTGACACGGTTTCCGATCCGGGCGGCAATAAGGGCTGGCACGGCATGGGAGACCCCAAGGTCAAGCTGCCGGATGAACGGGTGGGCAGCTTGTTTATCTTCCGTGTGTTCAAGCATGTGTCGTATGGCTTGATCATGCAGGTGACTGAACCAATCGTTGTGGGGGACGTCGCCAAGACAGCGGAGTAAATCCCATGGCCGTGCAGGACACGGACGCTCCAACCCCCGCCAGCCAGGACTTCGACCGCCTGGCTTGCTGGCTGCGCCTGGCGAATACGCCGGGCGTCGGCCGCCACGCCGCATTCCGGCTGCTCCAGCATTACCGCTCGCCCCAGGCCGTCTTCGACGCCGCCAACGCCCGCCTCGCGGCGCCGCCGGCACGCAGCGATGCGGAGCCGCCGCCGGGTTCGCTTGCGCGCCGCCGCGCTGCGCCCGCCGGCCCCGATGCCGACGTCGACGCCGATGCCGGCCTGCTTCCGCGCGGCTGGCCGTCCGCCGAACCCGCGGCAGGCGAGGCCGCTCCGCGCCAGCGCCATTGGAGCCGTCTTGAAGACAATGACGACGGCACGCCCTGCGAGATGCCGCTGGCCGCCGCGCGCCTGCTTGGCGGCCCTATGCCGGACCGGATACGCGCCCTGGCCGACGCCACGCTCGCCTGGGCCGCGCAGGACGGCAACCACCTGCTCACGCTGGATGACCCGGCCTACCCGCCCACCCTGCAACACATCGCCGACCCGCCACTGCTGCTGTACGCGAAAGGCAACCCGAACCTGCTCCAGCGCGACGCCGTGGCGGTAGTGGGCGCTCGCAACGCCACCCTGCAAGGCAAGTCCAACGCGCGCCGTTTCGCCCGCGCATTGAGCGAGGCGGGCGTGGCGGTGGTGTCCGGACTGGCGCTGGGCATCGACGCCGCCGCGCATGAAGGCGGCCTGGAAGGCCCGGGCCGCACCGTGGCCATCATCGGCACCGGCATCGACCGCATTTATCCGCGCCGCAATGCCGCCCTGGCGCGCCGGATTGCCGAAGAAGGCTGCCTGCTCAGCGAATTCGCGCTCGGGACCCAGGCACGGGCCGAGCATTTCCCGATCCGCAACCGCATCATCGCCGGCATGACGCGCGCCACGCTGGTGGTCGAAGCGGCCGTGCGCTCGGGATCGCTGATTACCGCGCATGCCGCCGTGACGGCGGGGCGCGAAGTGTTTGTCCTGCCCGGCTCCGTGCTGGCCCCGCAATCGGTCGGCTGCCATGCCTTGATCAGGGAGGGCGCGCGCCTGGTGGCAACGCCGGAACACTTGCTGGAAGACCTGGGCTTGCCGCTGCCCGCCGCGGCGGCCGTGGCGATCGACGAAGCGGCCGGCTGGCTGCTGGCGGCCATCGGCCACGATCCGGTCGGCGCCGATGAACTGGCTACAAGGTTGCAACTTCCGCCAAGTGATATGCAGGCAAGCTTGCTGGCGCTGGAACTGGCCGGTGTGGTGGAAAGGCTGCCCGGCGGCGCCTTCCAGCGCCTGAAAAGCCCCTGAACCGCCACAATGCTTGTGCCCGGCTCGCAGATGCTGCTAAAGTAGCGCCATGTTTGACATCCTGGTTTACCTGTACGAGACC
>CBHWEO010000351.1:0-4460 GCA_966112955.1 uncultured Duganella sp.
ATCACCAGTTCGCGCTTTTCCTGGCAGAAGTCGATGTCGAAGTCGGGCATCGAAATACGTTCAGGGTTCAGGAAGCGCTCGAACAGCAGGTTGTATTTCAGCGGGTCCAGGTCGGTGATCTTCAGCGCATACGCCACCAGCGAGCCGGCACCGGAGCCGCGGCCCGGGCCGATCGGCACGCCATTGTTCTTGCCCCACTGGATAAACTCCGCCACGATCAGGAAGTAGCCCGGGAACTTCATCTTGATGATGGTCTCGTTCTCGAACTTCAGGCGCGCTTCGTAGCGCGGGCGTTCCTTCTCGCGCTTTTCCGGATCGGGGAACAGCTGGACCAGGCGTTCTTCCAGGCCCTTCTGCGTTTCGGCCACCAGGAATTCGTCGATCGACATGCCCGGCGTCGGGAAGTTCGGCAGCTGCGGCTTGCCCAGCGTGAGGGTCACGTTGCAGCGCTTGGCGATTTCCACCGAGTTCTGCAAGGCAGCCGGCAAGTCGTGGAACAGTTCCGCCATCTCCGCCTGGCTGAGGAAGCACATGTTCTCGTTGAAGCGTTTGAC
The DNA here is from genome assembly GCA_966112955.1 of uncultured Duganella sp. GTDB lineage: Bacteria > Pseudomonadota > Gammaproteobacteria > Burkholderiales > Burkholderiaceae_D > Rugamonas. Next base: position 555 of record CBHWEO010000351.1, read on the forward strand.
GCGCTTGGCGTTGGCCAGCATCTCGCCTTCCGCGATACAGACGCGCGCTTCGTGGGCGATGAATTCGTCCTTCGACAGGAATTGCACGGGATGCGTCGCCACCACCGGCAGGCCAAGGCGGGCCGCCAGCGCGACGGACTGACGCACCTGCACTTCCTGGTTGGCCTGGCCGGCACGCTGGATCTCGATGTAGAAATGGCCGTTCGGGAAAATCTCGGCCCATTTCTGCGCATTGCGCTCGGCCTGCTCCAGGTTGCCCGCGTCGATCGCCTGGCCGATGTCGCCAAAGTGGGCGCCGGACAGGGCGATCAGCGCATTGGCGCCGCTTTCGCCCGGCAGCAGCGGGTAGTCCTTGTTGGGCAGGTCGCGCAGCCACTCGGTGCGGATTTCGGCACGGCCCTTGTACTGGTTGTTCAGCCATGCTTCCGACAGCAATTCGCACAGCTGCAGGTAACCCATGCGGTTCTTCGCGAACAGCATGATGCGGTGCGGCTTGTCGCGGTTTTCGTCATTGGTGATCCAGACGTCGACGCCGACAATCGGCTTGATGCCCTTGCCGCGCGCCGCCTTGTAGAAGCGCACCATGGCGAACATGTTCGCCAGGTCGGTGATGGCCAGGGCGCCCTGCTTGTCCTTGACCGCCGCCTTGATCATGTCATCGATGCGCACCAGGCCGTCGACAATCGAATACTCGGTGTGGACGCGCAAGTGGACGAATTGCGGTCCCGCGGGTGCTGCGGTTGGCATGGCGTCTGCTGGCTGGTCGATTGTTTCAATGCTCATGTGGCGGTCGATTTGTCTGGTCCAATATCCGCCTATTTTAACGCCTGAGCTGCCCTCCCTCCGAGTGGCGACGCGATAATTGCTTACAAATGAGCCCGCCGCGGCGGCGCGGCAAGGCTAGAATCGCCATACCAAGTCCCCTTTTGGAGCCGATGATGAAAATTGCAATTGCCGCCCTGCTGATGTCCGCCTCGCTGGCCGCCCATGCGGAGGATTCCGAGCAGCTGGCCAAGTCGAAGAGCTGCTTCGCCTGCCATGCCATGGCCAAGAAGCTGGTGGGTCCGTCGTTCAAGGATGTCGCGGCGAAGTATCGGAATGACAAGGGTGCCGAGGATAAGCTGATCCTCAAAGTGCTGCAGGGTGGTTCCGGCGTCTGGGGCGCGGTGCCGATGCCGCCCAACCAGGTGACCGACGCCGAAGCGCACCAGCTGGTGCGGTGGGTGTTGTCGCAGAAGTAAGTACTAACGGAAGAACAGGGCCACTTGGCCGGCAATGACGCCGACCAGGCCGGCCATCACCCCAACCAGGCCAGCAATCATCCACATGAATTTGCGGTCCATATCCTTGCGAAACTCCGCAAGTTTCGCATCGGTTTCCCTCCGCGCCGTGTCCATTTTCGCGTTGATCAGCTCAACAAGGGACGCCTTCAGCTCTGCAAGGAGCTTTTCGGCATGCTCCCGCTCGCGCGCAAACATCAAATCAACATACTCGCGCTGCCGCACGAACTGGTTTTCCACATGTTGCTTCAACAAATGCAACTCTTCTGAAAGCTGGTTCACATTCTTCTCCTTCGGTTGATGGACCGTGGAGATTTGATCGTCGTCAGGCTCGGGAAGTTCCATGTCAGACCTCTAAATTTTTCACGCGTTGGTCTATTCTTCTCCGATGACGACCTTGGGACCTTGAGCGATATCAGCCCCAGCTGCCTTCGGCCGCTAGCCTGCCACCCGCCCAGACCTGGTAATTTTGTCCGGCAACGCGCAACTCCGCCCGGCATCCGAGGTCGATGGGCGTTTTGAACCGCGCCGTCATCGACGTCACGCGGCTGCCGTTAGCCTGCTCGAGCAATGCGCATGCCTTGGCCACCGTGTGCATGCCGTGGATGATGGGCGCCTTCATGCCCAGCAAGCGTGCCGACCACTTCCAGAGATGGATCGGATTCCAGTCCCCTGACACGGACGCATACCGCCGCCCCGCGTCGGCCGCAAGTGACCACTCACCGACCACTGCCCCCGCTTCAGTGGCCTCGTCGCGCCGCCCACCGCCACCGGAATTGCGCTTGCCGCGCACTGCCAGGTAGCGGCTGCGGCACTGGAAGACGGGCTGCCCCTGCTGCGAACCCACTGTCAACAGTTCGCAATAGCGAGCGCCGTTATCAGCCGGTGGCTCGACCGTTACGGTTGTCGCCAGATCCATCGGCAATGCCACGTCGAGCCGCTGCAACTCATGGATATCGTTCTCGACGTGGATCATCCCAGCCAAGCGGAACGGGAATTCCCGCCTCAGCATGGTCGCGAGGTGCGCGCGCTGGCAGGGCAGGTAATAGAACGAGACCGGCAGCGCGTCCGGCAGAAAACCCAGCAAAGCCCTATATCGCGAGAGGATTTCGGCATCCAAGCGGTCCAGGTGGTAAACCGTGGACACATCGGCCGGCACCTCGCCCGCTCGCGCGCCCTTGAACAAAGCCCGCAGCAACATCGCTGGACCGGCTGGCGGAAGTAATGGAAACGTTGTCATAACCGGCATTTTGCACTATGCAAGAACGGTCGCGATCAAGTGAAGATGACGGCTAACAGAATCGATACCAATAAGCCGGCGATCCAACGAAACCACCTGCCTTGGCTGTCAAACCTGGCATCAATCTTCCGTTCCATTTCTGCGAGCTTACGGTCATTATCCTTTCCCCACCCTTCAAGCTTCCGGTCATTATCCTTCCCCCACCCTTCGAGCTTACGGTCATTATCCTTCCCCCACCCTTCGAGCTTGCAGTCGTTCTCCTTTCGCCACTCTTGGAGCTTACGGTCGTTCTCCAGGCGCCATTTCTCAAGCTTGGCATCCCATTCCTTGTTCCATTGCATTAAGGTCTCCGTCAATTGAGCCTTAACCATCGCTTCAATCTGTCCAGGCAGCGCATCGACCCGTTGATTCAACAGTTTGAGCTCGGTTGCAATCTCAACCATCTGTTCCTCCAGTCGATTAATCCGCACTTCGTGGTCGCGGAGAGTTTGATCGCCATCTTCATCTTGAAGTTCCATCGTCGCCCCCCGTGAATGGTCCAAACGCACCTATTGTTCGCATTCCGTCAGCAGGGCGGTTTGATAAAGCTCAGATCAGGCCCTGTCCCGCACGATCTCGCGCAAACTCTCGAGCTCACGCATGATTTCCTTGTTGCGGTAAGTGACCTCGATCTTGTCCATGCTTGCCAAATACTCAATGAGATGGCGCTGGTTTGCGAAGAGGTAATCCACATTGATCGAAAGCGTTCGCAGCTGGTACGAAAGCTCCCTCAACTGGCTCGACACATCAGCCAAGTCCGAGTTAAAGAGTCCCATGTTGTTCTCCCAAATCGGGAATAGACCGTCCGCAGGAGGGAAAGTTCAACCAACCCTGCCTAATATTTGGGCATCCAGCCGAGAACGGCTATAATGTCGGCTGTTCCGGTTTTTAACCTCATTCCAACCCCATGCAAGCAACCATCGACAACGCGCCTGCAATGCCCGGCGCGGCACCAGCCGTTTACGTCAACATCGCAGCGTACAAATTCATCACGCTAGAAAAGCTGGACGAACTGCGCCCGCAGTACCAGCAGATCTGCGCCCGCCTGGGCTTGAAAGGCACCATCCTGCTGACCCCGGAAGGCATCAATATGTTCCTGTCCGGCACCCGCGCCAATATTGACGAATACCTGGCCTGGGTCCGCAGCGACGAACGCCTGGCCGACCTGGAAGTCAAGGAAAGCCTGTCGACCGAGCAGTCGCACCGCCGCATGTTGGTGCGCATCAAGAAAGAAATCATCACCATGCGCATGCCGCTGATCAAGCCCGAGCTGGGACGCGCACCGCATGTGGAAGCCAAGACCCTGAAGCGCTGGCTGGACCAGGGCCACGACGACAACGGCAAGCC
>CBHWEO010000352.1:0-4457 GCA_966112955.1 uncultured Duganella sp.
CGCCGTAAAAAAATTGGTTCTTCACGGCTTACGGTTAAATTTGTTTCGGCCGGGTTGCGTGGGCAGCCTTGTGCCTGACCGTGGGGGTCAGGCACTGCCTTGTCGGTTTTCGCTTGCGTGAGCCCACCCAACGGCGAAACCGGAAAAACGGTGCCTGACCCGCGGGGTCAGGCACTGGTCTGCGCGCGCTGCAGGCCCGGCAGGGCGGCTCAGACCCTTGGGTCAGACCCGTCCTTTTGACCGCTTGACAGGCTAGGACAACTGTCCTACGCTTGTCGGCATGGACAAGACGACAACCCTGACCACCCGCGACCGCATCGTCGAGACAGCCGACCGGCTGTTCTATGAGCGCGGCTACGGCCACACCAGCTTTGCCGACATCGCCTCCGCCGTCGAACTCTCGCGCGGCAATTTCTACTACCACTTCAAGACGAAGGACGAGATCCTGGCCGCCGTGATCGAACTGCGCAAGCAGAAGACACAAACCAAGCTGGACGCCTGGTCCGCCGAGGCAGGCACGCCCGCCGCGCGCATCGGCCGCTTCATCGACATGATGGCGATGAACGCCCCGGCCATCCGTCGCAACGGCTGCCCGGTCGGCACCCTGTGCACCGAGCTGTCCAAACTGGAACACCCGGCGCTGGAGCAGGCAAACACGCTGTTCACCATATTCCGCGACTGGCTGCGCGCGCAGTTCGGAGAGCTCGGCGCCGATACGGCCGGCAAGGCCGATACCCTGGCCATGCACCTCCTGGCGCGCAGCCAGGGCATTGCAACGCTGGCCAACGCCTTCGAAGACGAAGACTTTATCCGGCAGGAAGTCGCGCAGCTGCACGACTGGCTGCACGCCATCCACCACTGAAGGAGAAATCATGTTTGTTGTTTCGCTCAGATTGATCGGCAGCAGGGAACAGGCCACGGCACACCTGGCCGCGCACAAGGCATGGCTGCAGGCCGGCTTCGATGACGGGGTGTTCCTCGCGGCGGGCAACCTGCTGGGGCAGCCCGGCGGCGGCATCCTGGTCCACTGCCTGGACGAGGCAGCCCTGCGCACACGCCTGGCGCAGGACCCTTTCGTCGCCAACCAGCTGGTGGAGGTGGAACTGGCCGGCTTCACGCCCGCCAAGACTGATGCGCGGCTGGATTTCCTGTTGCCGGAGTCCGTGGCATGAGCGAGACGGTTGCCGGCCCGGATGGCAAGCCGCGCTGCCGCTGGTGTTCCGCCGCGCCGGAATTCCTGCCCTACCACGACGAAGAGTGGGGCTACCCGGTGGCCGACGATATCCGGCTGTTCGAAAAGATCTGCCTCGAGGGCTTCCAGTCGGGCCTGAGCTGGCGCACCATCCTGGCCAAGCGCGAGAACTTCCGCAAGGCTTTCCTGGGCTTCGATTTCAACAGGCTGGCCCGGTTCGGCGAGCGGGAGGTGGAGCGCCTGCTGCAGGACGAGGGCATCGTGCGCCACCGGGGCAAGATCGAAGCCGTCATCCACAATGCCGCCCGCGCACGGGAAGTGGTCGCCGAGGCGGGATCGCTGGCGGCTTTCTTCTGGCGCTTCGAGCCAGCGGCGCCGGGCGCGGAGGCCTCGGCAGCCCTGTCGCGGGAGCTGAAAAAGCGCGGCTGGAAATTCGTCGGGCCGACGACGGTCTACGCCTTCATGCAGGCGATGGGGCTGGTCAACGACCATGCGCCGGGTTGCGTGGTGTGGAAAAAGGTCGCCAAACAACGAAAATCTTTCCAACCGCCAGTTTAAGTTCCGCAATACTTTACAGCTCGACAATGACCCGCTAGGATATTGTCAACAAGATAACGGAGCGCGGCATGGCAGAGCGGCTGACAGTCGATGGGGTGACCGTCCACGTGGAAGGCACTGGTGAAGAAGTGATCATGATGATCCACGGCTGGCCGTACGACCGCAGCCTGTGGGACGCCCAGGTGGAGGCTTTTTCGCCGACTTATCGCTGCGTGCGCTTCAGCTTTCCCCAGCGTGGCAAGGGCAGTCATTCCATTGAAGAAGTGGCGCAGCTGTACGCCGACACGGTGGCAGCCGTGAATGGCGGCCGCCCCGTGATCCTGATGCTGAGCGACTGGGGCTGCGTGTTTGGCTACCAGTTTGCCCTGCGCTATCCGGAACTGGTGAGCCGGGTGATCGCCGTTGGCATCGGCGGTTCCAGCCAGATGACCTACCGCGCGTCGCTGGACTGGAAAACCCGCTTGCGCCTGGCCTTTGCCCACCGCCGGCTGAAAGCTGCCACCGGCAATAGCCGCGAAGCGCGCGAAGCCTGCTTCCGCCTGCAACTGCCCCACGTCATCAACTGGCTGCGTGCCAGCACGCCGACCGCCGGCACGCTGCCGTTCAAGCTGCGCTGGCCCATGCTCTACATTTACGGCAAGCGCAAGCCGTTCTCCTTCCACACCCGCAGTTTCGAAGCGGCCGTGCAGTCCAAGCCGGACAGCCGGGTGATCGCCTTCCGCAGCGGCCACTGGGTCATGCGCGAACAGCCGGAAGCGTTCAACAGCGCCGTCCTGGGCTGGCTCCAGCAAGGGCGCGCGGCCTGACGTCCCATTGCGGCGCCGGAATTGCGCATTTCATCCCGCGTTTTTTGCGCTTCGTCGCAAGTGCAAGGCAGGGCAGGGAGGCTTTAGGTACAGTGTAACCATGGAAGCACGGAAGTAGTTTTGAACACTGACCTGAAGGAGAGCATCATGAAAGCCCTGAAACATATGGAAGCGATCTTCGTCATCGCAGCAGCCCTGGCCACCGTCACCAGCTATGCCACAGCCACCCCTCCGGTGCTGCACGTGGCTGCCGACCCGGTCGTCGCCAAAGTCGATACCAACATCCCGACCGTGGTGGTGGCTGCCAAGCGCCTGACCGCAGCGGAAAAGGCTGCCCAGATCTGACAGCACCACGCCGGAGGGCTTAAAACTCAGTCGTTGTGCTGTCAACTTGGTACAATTGCCCCTTTCGATAATTAATCGTAGCGGCAGCAAAACATGATTGACATCCAACTTCTCCGTAAAGACATCGACACTGTCGCCGCCAAACTGGCGACCCGCAAGTTCCAGCTGGACGTAGCCGGCTTCAATGCCCTGGAAGGCGAACGCAAAGCCATCCAGATGCGTACCGAGGAACTGCAAAGCAAGCGCAACTCGCTGTCCAAGCAGATTGGTATGCTGAAGGGCAAAGGGGAAGACACCACCGCCGTGATGGCCGAAGTAGCTGGCCTGGGCGATGAATTGAAGGCCAACGAGCACAAGCTGGCCGATGTGCAGGCAAAGATGCACGCTTTCCTGCAAGCCGTACCGAACCTGCCGCACGACTCCGTGCCGGCCGGCACCGATGAAACGGCCAACGTGGAAGTGCGCAAAGTGGGCACCCCGCGCAGCTTCGACTTCGAAGTCAAAGACCACGTCGACGTGGGCGCCGCACTGGGCCTGGATTTCGACACCGCCACCAAACTGACCGGTTCCCGCTTCAGCGTGATGAAGGGCGGCATCGCACGCCTGCACCGCGCACTGGCGCAGTTCATGCTGGACACCCACACCGACAAGCACGGCTACACCGAGTGCTACACGCCGTACATGGTCAACGCCGACTCGCTGCTGGGCACCGGCCAGCTGCCGAAGTTCGAAGCCGACCTGTTCTCGGTGAAGAAGGGCGGCGCGGAAGGCGAGGGCGAGAACTTCTACCTGATCCCGACCTCCGAAGTCTCGCTGACCAATATGGTGCGCGACGAGATCGTGGCTGCCGAAGCGCTGCCGATCAAGGTCACCGCCCATACCCCATGCTTCCGTTCCGAAGCCGGCTCCTACGGCCGCGACACCCGCGGCATGATCCGCCAGCACCAGTTCGACAAGGTGGAACTGGTCCAGGTGGTGCATCCGGAGAAGTCGTACGAAGCGCTGGAAGAGATGGTGGGCCAGGCCGAAGCCATCCTGCAGGCGCTGGGCCTGCCGTACCGCGTGATGCAGCTGTGCACTGGCGACATGGGCTTCGGCGCCGCCAAGACCTATGACCTGGAAGTGTGGCTGCCGGCGCAGAACACTTACCGCGAGATTTCCTCGCTGTCGAACTGCGAAGCCTTCCAGGCCCGCCGCATGCAGGCGCGCTTCCGTAACGCGCAGGGCAAGCCGGAGCTGGTGCACACCCTGAACGGTTCCGGCCTGGCCGTGGGCCGCACCCTGGTCGCCGTGCTGGAGAACTACCAGCAGGCGGACGGCTCGGTGGAGATTCCTGCCGTGCTGCAGCCGTACATGGGCGGCCTGACCAAGCTCGTAGCATAAAGTTGAAAATAGCCCTTCCATTTTTCGGAAGGGCTGCTATAATCTTGGCTCTCAACGGCGACCACCGTTAAGTGCAGTACCTGGAGAGGTGGCAGAGTGGTCGAATGTACCTGACTCGAAATCAGGCGTAGGGTGTCCCCCTACCGTGGGTTCGAATCCCACCCTCTCCGCCA
>CBHWEO010000353.1:0-4416 GCA_966112955.1 uncultured Duganella sp.
ATTTTGCGCAGCAAAATGTCCGATTGCCAGAGCTGACCCCGACTTTTTAATTAGTACCTGGCTGGTACGCCGGCGCCCGGCAGGGCCTTCTGGATGAAGTCGCGCAGGTCGTCGTTCGATTTCACCAGGTCTTCCGCGCGCAGGTACATCATGTGCCCGCTGCGGTAGCCCTCAAATCGCATGCGGTCCTTCATGCGGCCGCTGGGGTCGAGCTGCCACATCGTGTACTTGGCGTCGAAGTAGGTGGTGGCGCCGTCGAAGTAGCCCGATTGCACCATCAGCTTCAGGTAGGGGTTCTCCGCCATGGCCTGGCGCAGGTTCTCGCCGGTGTTGTCGTCCTTGTTGTCCCATGGGTGCACGGGACCGAACATATTGTAGGTAAGGTCGGTCTTGTAGCCCAGTACGTCGCGCAGGTAGTAGTTGATGGCCGGGGTGAAGGAGTGCAGCCAGGACGTCAGTTCGGCGTTGTAGTCCACCTTGTCGCCGGCGGCCTGCTTGTCGATGCCGAGGTAGCGCGAGTCGAGGCGGCCGATGGTGTAGCCCTTGTCGCGCAGCAGCTCCTTCCAGTAGACGCCGACCGGCACGTTCAGGTTGTGCTGCAGGACCACTTTCTCGGACAGGCCGGAATAGTGGGCCACCTTGGCTGCCACGGCAGCGCGCTTCTGCGCATCGAGGAAGCCGCCGTTGGCCAGCGCCGGCATCAGTTCATTGACGGCGAAGGCTTCCGCTTCCGGCAGCACATCCTTCAAATCCTTCTGCTGCAGGTCGGCCGGCAGGGCTTTCTGGTACCAGGCGGCTGCGGTGTAGTAGGGCAGGGCCAGCGCCTGGCCGACCGGGCCTTCGCGCTTCAGGCCAAGGCCGGTCGGGGAGACCAGCACCACGCCGTTCAGGTACATCCAGTGTGCATTCTGCAGTTCCAGCGCCAGGCCCGAAACCCGGGCGGTGCCATAGCTTTCGCCGATCAGGAATTTCGGCGAGGTCCAGCGGCCTTCGCGCGAGACGAAGGCTTGCAGCCAGTCGGCCAGGTATTTGATGTCGGCGTTCACGCCGAAGAAGGTGGAGCGTTCGGCCTTCGGGTCGAGGATGCGCGAGAAGCCGGTGTTGACCGGGTCGATGTAGACGATGTCCGCCACGTCCAGGATGGAGTTGGGGTTGTCTTTCACGCCGTATGGCTGGACCGGATAGCCCTCGGAATCGATGTTCAGCACCTTGGGGCCGGTGTAGGCGATGTGCATCCAGACCGATGCCGAGCCGGGGCCGCCGTTAAACGACAGCACCAGCGGGCGGCGCGACTTGTCGCCGACGTCGCTGCGCTGGTAATAGGTGTAGAACAGGGAGGCGATCACCTTGCCGTCCTTGTCCCACACCGGCTGGGTGCCGGCGGTAACCTTGTACGGCACCGGTTTGCCCTTGATGGTGACGGTGCCGTTCTTGCTGACCGAGGATTCAGCCTTCAGGGTGCGGTCGTATGCCTTGGTGTCGGCGGGGCGTTCGGCGGCGGCAGCGGGTTTGCCGTTCGTTTCCGCGGCAGGTTTTTCCTGCGCGTGGACACAGCTGGCGGCCAGCATCAGGGCCGGGATGATGCGGATGCATGTCTTCATCTGACTCTCTACCTTGTTATGGGAAGATCGCCAGTATTTCATATACGAAGCGTGCCGTGATTATCTGCGGGGCCGCAGAAACATATCGTTACTTTGCTGCTATGCGACAGAAAGCATGAACATGCGCTTGCCGAAGTCGAGGCCCTTGCGGAGGCGATCGCGCACTTTGTATGCCGCCACGCCGGCAAAGATGGCGAGGAAGCCGATGGTCAGCCAGTCGAGTGCATTTGGGCCGTGGTAGGGGCGGGCAGAGTCGACTTCGCCGGACTTCAGCACGTGGCCGGTGTAGCTGGAGCCGATCACCTTGCCGTCTTCGGTGATGTCGCGCGTCACGTACAGGCTTTCGTAGCCGGAGCGCACCTGCATCCGGCCGTTCTTGTAGATGAAGGTGTGCGGGGCGTCGTGGTCCTTGATGCGGACGGTGCCGACGATGTCGCCGTGGTTGTTGATGCCGTTGGCAAAGCTGGAGCCGTGGGCGATCATGGCGCCCAGGTCGACCATGCGCTTGCCGTCGTACATGAAGGCATGCCAGCTGAGGTCCGGCATTTCGGAGGCGCCGACCACGACGCCGCTATCGTTGATGCCGGTCGCCACGCTGATGCGGCCGCCCAGTGTCGGCAGTTCGATCATGCCGCTGCCCGGCTTGTACAGGAAGGCGCGGCGGTAGCCATTCGGCAGCTGCGCGGCGCCCACCACTTGGCCGCTGGCGTTGATGCCGGTGGCGTAGCTGTTCTTGCCGCCGAAGGTGCCCAGGTCCAGCATGGCGATGCCGGTGTCGACGAAGGCGTGGTAATTGCCCTCGGCGGTGTCGGCATAGCCGACGATATGCCCTGCTTCGTTGAGGGCGATGCCGACGCTGCTGCTGCCGCCCAGGGTGCCCAGGTCGCGCATGCCGAGCGCTTCGTCGTAGCGGAAGGCGTGCCAGGCGTTGTTGGCGGTCAGTGCGCCGCCGGTGACGACGCCCTGGTTGTTGATGGCGTTGGCGGTGCTGTCGCTGCCGCCCAGGGTGCCGAGCTCGATGCGGCGGCCTTGCGACATCAGGATCGCGCGGCGGCGGCCATCTTCATCCTTGATTTCACCGACCCATTCGCCCGCTGCATTGACGCCGGTCCTCGTGCTAGATTCTGTCTTGCGTTCGCCCATCGGGCCGGCGGCGTGTGTGGCCAATGGCAGTGCGAAGAGGAAGGCAACGGCGATCGGGGCAAGTTTCATTGGCGGCGGCTCCGTACAAATGAGAATTATTCAGGAACTATAACTTGAGACTTGCGGAAAAATATACTCAAATTGTCACAGCGCTGGCTTTTCTCGCCGTTGCACCCGCTTGGGCGGCCGATCCGGTCGGCTTGATCGCCGACATGGAAGGGGTTTACAAGCACAGGTTCAAGAATGGCTCCGTACCATCGAGCACGGGGAAAGTTGAGACCTGGATGTCGGAAGACGTGGTGGAAATAGTGCGTTTCGACGATTCCAGCGTCTACGTGCGCGCTGACCTGAACTTCTTTAACGGACATGTCTGCGGCATTCGGGGGATTGCGCGCTTTGACCCGGTAAAGAGCGCGTTTGTCTACCGGGCACCCAGTAGAGCCGTGGACGGTGAATCGGAGTGCCAATTATCGGTATGCCTCCAGGGAAAGGAACTTGTGCTGAGCGACCGGCCATACGCCGGGGGGCCAGCAACATGCAGCGCCTATTGCGGCATGCGGGGGAGCCTGGATTACAGGATCGCGCGCGCGAAAAAGCGCACGATCCGTTATTTGGAGCGCTTGAAAGCCTCGGCTGAATACCAGGCTGCGGTGGCCGAGGCGGGCAAGTAAATCAGACCTTGCGGACGAACTCCGACTTCAGGCTCATGGCGCCGAAGCCGTCGATCTTGCAGTCGATATCGTGGTCGCTGTCGACCAGGCGGATGTTCTTGACCTTGGTGCCTTGCTTGATCACGCCGCCGGAGCCTTTTGGTTTCAGGTCCTTGATCACGGTGACGGTGTCGCCATCTTGCAGGATATTGCCGGCGGCATCCTTGTAGACGCGCGCCGTTTCGCCGGCTGCTTCGGCGGCCTGCTTGGGCCACTCGTGGGCGCATTCAGGGCAAACGTAGTTATCGCCGTCTTCATAGGTATACTCGGACTGGCATTTTGGACAGGCTGGGAAACTGGACATTGGAACTCACATGCAGGAATTGGAAAACCCGATCTGGGCAGCGCTGAACAGCGCACAGCAATATTTTAACATTCCGACAGGCGCGGCCCGCCGCTATCCGGCCGAAGTGGCGCCTTTCATGGCGGTCGCCGAAGCCGGCGTGGCCTTGTCCGCATCGGACCTGGAAGGCGTGGGCGAGGGCTACTACTTCCTCGGCGCCATGCCCGAGCTGCCGCCAGGCTGGTCGCTGCAGCCGCTGTCCGGCGTGCTGCAAATGGTGTACGAAGGCGGACCGGTCGCGGTGCCGGAAGTCGAGACGATCCGCGTGCTGGCGGCCGACGATCCGGCGATGGTGGAGCTGACCAATATCGCTTTCCCGGGCTACTTCCGTCCTCGCACAGGCGAGATGGGCAAGTATGCCGGCATCCATGACGATGGCGGCCGGCTGGTGGCGTTAAGCGGGGAGCGCATGGACCTTGGCCATATGCGCGAAGTGAGCGCGGTTTGCACGCATCCCGATTTCACGGGGCGCGGCTATGCGCGCAAGCTGGTGGAGTACATCATGCACGGCATGCAGCAGCAGGGCGTGCGCCCGATGCTGCACGTCGGTGCGGCCAACTCCCGCGCGCAGGGCTTGTACCGCTCTATGGGATTCGTGGCAACGCGCGAGTTGCCGCAC
>CBHWEO010000354.1:0-4195 GCA_966112955.1 uncultured Duganella sp.
ACCTGCGTACTGTTCAAGATGAAGCGCGCCAAAGACGCCTGGGTCACCGTGCTGTCGACCGTATGGCTGCTGCTGTGCACCCTGACCGCCGGCTGGCAGAAGATCTTCGACGCCAACCCGAAGATCGGCTTCCTGGCCCACGCCGCCAAATACCAGGGCGCGCTGGCTGAAGGCAAGGTGCTGGCGCCGGCCAAATCGCTCGAGCAGATGCAGCAAGTGATCTTCAACGACTACCTGGACGCCGGCCTGGCCGCCTTCTTCATGGTGGTGGTACTGAGCGTGCTGGTATTCGGCGTACGCACCGCGCTGGCGGCCTGGAACGCCAGCCGCCCGACCCACAACGAAGCACCGGCGCAATACGCCGCCGCGGCCAAGTAAGACCATGCTGGGCGAAATCGTCAAGGCAGGCCGCTACCTCGGGCAGAGCATGCGGCTGATGTGCGGCCTGCCCGAATACGACACCTACGTCGCCCATCGCGAAGCCACCCACCCGGGCGAGCCCGTGATGAGTTACGAGGAATTCTTCCGCGAGCGGCAGGAAGCCCGCTACGGCGGCGCCGGCAAGCGCGGCGGCTGCTGCTAACCAGCAACTATTGTCCCCCCGGGGTCCGGACCCAAGGGGACATTCCTGTCGCTAAAGAAAAAATTGTCACTTTGGTTCCTGACCCCGGGGGGACAAAAGTTGATTCGGTGTATTTGCTAGCCACTGGAAGTTAGAGCCAGATCAAAGTGTCGAAATTCTTAGCATTTATTCTTTGCCCGATGGAATCGTCCTTCGGCGGCGAAAATGCTCAACTTCGAACGCTCCGGCTTAAGCCAGAAACTGACCATCATTTCAGTGCTCACCACCGGCAGCGCCCTGCTGCTGGTGTTCCTGGCGTTCGCTGCCGCCACCATCCATTCCCACACCAGCGAGGAACGCAAGCAGCTTACCTCGCTGGCTGACGTCATCGGCGCCAACAGCGTCGCCTCCCTGCTCTATCGCGACCGGCCGACCGCCGAACAGGCCCTGGCCGCGCTGGCGGTCAAGGGTGACATCACGCGCGCTGCCCTGTTCGACCGCGAGGGTAGGCTGTTCGCCGCCTACCCTGCCCTGCAGGAGTTGGCGCCCGATGCACTGGACGCGCCGCGCCTGCGCCAGCTGGCCGGGGGCGAACTGGCGGAGCATGACGGGCCGCCGTGGGCGCCGCTGCTGCGGCTCTACCGCCCGGTCAAGGTGCGCGAGCACGTGCTTGGCGCGGTGATGATCGAAGCCGGCCAGGCCTCGCTGTGGCTGGGCATCCTGCGCAACCTGGGCATCACGGCGGCTGCCACCGCCTCTTCGTTCGCGCTGGCGCTGGTGCTGTCGGCGCGCTTCCGCGAAGGCATTGCGGCGCCCATCGCGCAGCTGATCGCGGCGGCCGACAAGGTCAGCACCAGCCAGACCTATGCCCAGGTGCAGCACCAGCGCAGCGATGAACTGGGCACCCTGATCGACAGCTTCAACGGCATGCTGGCCCAGATCGAGAGCCGCGACACCAAACTGGCGCAGTATCGCGGCGAGCTCGAACGCCAGGTCAGCATCCGCACCGCGCAGCTGGAGAAGGCAAAGGATGCGGCGGAAGCGGCCAGCCAGGCCAAGAGCGCCTTCCTGGCCAATATGTCGCACGAAATTCGCACGCCCATGAACGGGGTGCTCGGTATGGCCGAACTGCTGGCGGCCACGGAGCTGACGGAAACCCAGCGCCATTACACCAGCATGGTGCGCCGCTCGGGCGAGCACCTGCTGGTGATCATCAACGACATCCTCGATTTTTCGAAAGTGGAAGCGGGCAAGCTGACGGTCGAATACATCAACTTCAACCTGCGCGAGCTGCTGGACGATATCGAGAACGTGTTCGCGCCCCAGGCCGAGGCCAAAGGCATCGAGATGGAGTTCGCGGTGGCGAACAATATTCCGCTGGCGATCTGCGGCGACCCGAACCGGCTGCGGCAGGTGATCGTCAACCTGCTGGGCAATGCGGTCAAATTCACCGACCATGGGCGCATCAAGGTGGCCGTGCGTGTGGCGGAAGAGGATGCGCAATCGGCCCGGCTACGGGTCGAAGTGCACGACACCGGCATCGGCGTGGCGCGCGAAGCCCGCGCCCGCATCTTCGATTCGTTCTCGCAGGCGGACGGTTCGACCACGCGCAAACATGGCGGCACGGGCCTCGGCCTGGCGATCTCCAAGCAGCTGGTGGAGCTGATGGGGGGCACCATCGGCGTCGACAATGCCCTGGGGCGCGGCTCGGTGTTCTGGTTCACCGTGCAGTTCGACAAGCGGCGCGTGGAGGCGGATGAAGCGGGCTTCCAGCAGAAGCCGACCAAGGGCTTGCGCGCGCTGGTGGTGGACCGCCAGGCGGAAAGCGCCCTGGCCCTGCAAAAGCTGCTGGCGCGCTGGCACCTGCAATGCACCTGCGCGCCCAGCGCGGCCGATGCCTTGCGCGAGCTGCACGCCGCAGCCGCACGCGGCACGCCCTACGACGTGGCCCTGCTCGACATGGACCTGGACGATATCGGCGGCCTGTCGCTGGCGGCGGAAATCAAGTCCGATCCCGAGGTGGCGGGCGTGCGCCTGATCCTGATCGCATCCGAGCGCAATGCGGCGGACCCGGTGCAGCGGCGTGCGGCGGGCGTGGCCTTCCAGCTGGTCAAGCCGGTGCGCGAGCCGGACCTGTACGATTGCATCGTCACGCCGGTGCGTGCTACCGAAGGCGTGCCGGCCACGGCGGCGCTGGCGGGGAGCACGCCCGTCGGGGCGGGGACGCAGCGCCTGCGCCACGGCCAGCGCCCGCGCGCCTTGCTGGCCGAGGATAACCCGGTCAATGTCGAGGTGGCGTCAGCCATGCTGCGCGGCTTGGGCATGGAGGTCGCCTGCGCCTCCAACGGCGAAGAGGCGCTGGCCGCCGTGCGTGCGGGCGACTATGACCTGGTGCTGATGGACTGCATGATGCCGGTGATGGACGGCATGGCCGCCACTGCAGAAATCCGCCGCCTGGAGCAGCAACGCGGCCGTGCGCGCAGCACGCCGATCGTCGCCATCACCGCCAACGCGCTGCAGGGCGACCGCGAGCGCTGCCTGGCGGCCGGCATGGACGATTACATCAGCAAGCCGTTCTCGCAGCAGGCGCTGGCCGATACGCTGGGCCGCTGGATCGCCCTACCCCGCCCGGCGCCGGCCAATCCATTTGCCACCGCCCCCGCTACCGTTCATGCCGCCCATGCCGCCAGTTGCGCCGCAACCGCCCGGCCCCAGGCAGCCGACACTTCGCCAGGCCGTTCCGCCTTCCCGGTCAGTGCGCCAGCCACCGCCGGCGTGCCCGCGCAAGACGCCACGCACACCGCGGCCCTGGCCGCCGGCAACGGACGCCGCGCCTCCGGCGGTCCTGCACCAGCGAGCCACCCGGCCAGCACGCTGGAAGCAGCGCCAGCGGCCCTAAACCCGCTGGCACTGGACGCCATCCGCGCCCTGAGCGCCGGACAGGGCGAAGAATTGCTGGCCCGCGTGCTGTCAGCCTTCCTGCAAGACACCCCGCGCCAGCTGGCCCGGTTGCGCGAAGCCATCGATGGCGGCGATGCGGAAGGCATCCGCAAAACCGCCCACAGCCTGAAGTCCAGCAGCGCCAACGTCGGCGCCGACGCCCTGGCCCGGCTGTGCAAGGACATGGAACAGATCGGCCGCAACGGCCAAACCGATGGCGCGGCAGGGCTGCTGCCGGCGCTGGAGCAGGCATTCCAGTCCGCGCGCAAGTCGCTCAGCGCCATCCTGCCGAAGGGAGCATGAAATCATGGCAGCGCTCTATTCCCCCAAACGCGGCACCGTGCTGGTGGCGGACGACGATCCCGTCATGCGCCTGCTGATGCTGGAAATGCTGGCCCAGGTCGGCCTGGATGCGGTGGAAGCCAGCGACGGCCGCGCCGCCGTGGCCAGCTTCCGCGACAACGCGCCCGACCTGGTACTGTTGGACGTCGACATGCCGCTGCTGGACGGCTTTTCCGTCTGCCGCGCCATCCGCAAGCTGGAGAGCGCGTCGCACGTGCCCGTCATCATGGTCACCGGCGGCGACGACCTGGAAGCCGTCACGCAAGCCTATGAAGCCGGCGCCACCGACTTCGTCTCCAAGCCGATCAACTGGCCCATCCTCGGCCACCGCGTGCTGTACGTGCTGCGCGC
>CBHWEO010000355.1:0-4181 GCA_966112955.1 uncultured Duganella sp.
ACCACGATGCCGCCGATGATCACGCCCAGGAACACGATGATGATCGGCTCCATGAGGCTGGACAGGCCGGCCACCATGTCGTCGACTTCCTGTTCGTAGAACTCGGCCGCCTTGCCCAGCATGTGGTCGATGGAGCCGGATTCTTCGCCGATGGCCGTCATCTGCAGCACCATCGACGGGAAGATGTTGGCGTTGGTCATGGCGCTCGTCAGGCTGGTGCCGGTCGAGACTTCCTGCTGGATCTTGGTCGTGGCCTGTGCGTAGACCGAATTGCCCGAGGCGCCGCCCACGGAGTCGAGCGCTTCGACCAGCGGCACGCCGGCCGCGAACATGGTGGAGAGGGTGCGCGTCCAGCGCGCGATGCACGACTTTTCCACCAGTTCGCCGAAGATCGGCAGCTTCAGCAGCAGGCGGTCCATGAACTGCTGCACGCGTTCATTGCGCTTCCAGGCCTGGAAGAAGAAGTACAGGCCGCCGCCGATCACGCCGAAGATCAGCCACCAGTAGGACACGAAGAACTCGCTCATGCCCATCACGAACAGGGTGGGCGCGGGCAGGTCGGCGCCGAAGGAGGTGAACACCTGCTTGAAGGCCGGGATCACGAAGATCATGATGATGGCCACCACCACGAAGGCCACCACGATCACCGAGGTGGGATACATCAGCGCCGACTTGATCTTGGACTTGATCGCCTCGGTCTTCTCCATGTAGGTGGCCAGGCGGTCGAGCAGTTCTTCCAGGATACCGGCCGCCTCACCCGCCTCGACCAGGTTGCAGTAGAGGCTGTCGAAGTACTTCGGGAACTTGCGGAAGGCCGAGGACAGCGAGGTGCCGGTCTCGACGTCCGCGCGGATGTCGTTGAGCAGCTTGGACACGCTCGGGTTGGCATTGCCGCGGCCGACGATGTCGAAGGCCTGCAGCAGCGGCACGCCGGCCTTCATCATCGTGGCCAGCTGACGCGTGAAGATGGCGATGTCCTTGGGCTTGATCGCCTTGCCCGAGCTCATCTTCTTCTTCTTGATCTTGGTCGTCAGCACGCCCTGGCGGCGCAGCGAGGCAATGACCTGGTTCTCGCCGGCGGCACGGACTTCGCCGCGAACGGTCTTGCCGTTGCGGTCCTTGCCTTCCCATTCGAAGACGAATTCCTTGTGCGTGATGCGAGGCGTTGCTGCGGTGGCCATCAGTTCTTCTCCGGTGCGCCGTGTTATTCGTTGGTGACTGCCACCACTTCTTCAAGCGATGTCAGGCCCTGCATGACTTTCTGCAAACCCGATTGACGCAGGGTCCGCACGCCTTCGGCCTCGGCCTGCTTGGCGATATCGAGCGCGCTGCCGTCGCGCAGAATGATCTTCTGGATCTCTTCGCTGATCGGCATCACCTGGTAGATGCCCACCCGGCCCTTGTAGCCGCCGTTGCAGGCCGAGCAGCCCACCGCGCGATACGGCTTCCAGGTGCCGTTGATTTCGGCCGGCTTGAAGCCGGCGTCGAGCAGCGCCTGGCGCGGCACGTCGTGCACTTCGCGGCACACGGTGCAGAGCCGGCGTGCCAGGCGCTGGGCCGTGATCAGGATCACGCTGGATGCGATGTTGAAGGGCGCAATGCCCATGTTGCGCATGCGCGTGAGCGTGGTGGGCGCATCGTTGGTGTGCAGCGTCGACAGCACCAGGTGGCCCGTCTGCGCCGCCTTGATGGAGATGTCCGCCGTTTCCAGGTCGCGGATTTCGCCCACCATGATGATGTCCGGATCCTGGCGCAGGAAGGCCCGCAGCGCGGTCGCAAAGGTCAGGCCCGCCTTCTCGTTGACGTTGACCTGGTTGACGCCGGGCAGGTTGATTTCGGACGGGTCTTCCGCCGTGGCGATGTTCACGCCCGGCTTGTTGAGCAGGTTCAGGCAGGTGTAGAGCGACACCGTCTTGCCCGAGCCGGTGGGGCCGGTGACCAGCACCATGCCGTACGGGCGGCCGATGGCGGCCAGCAGCCGCTCCTTCTCGACGGCGTCGTAGCCGAGGGCGTCGATGCCCAGGCGCGCGCTGCTGGGGTCGAGAATACGGATCACGATCTTCTCGCCGAACAGCGTCGGCAAGGTGCTCACCCGGAAGTCGATGACGCGTTCCGGCCCGATCTTGAGCTTCATTCGGCCGTCTTGCGGAATGCGCTTTTCGGAGATGTCCAGCCGCGAGATCACCTTGATGCGCGAGGCCAGCTTCTCCTTGATGACCACCGGCGGCGTGGCCACTTCGCGCAGTTCGCCGTCGACCCGGAAGCGCACCCGGTAGTTGTGCTCGTAGGGCTCGAAGTGGATGTCGGACGCCCGCATGCTGAAGGCGTCGAGCAGCATCTTGTGCAGGAAGCGCACCACCGGCGCGTCTTCGACTTCGGCGCTGGCCTGGTCGGTGCTTTCCTGCGTTTCGGTGGAGGTCTCGTCGAACTCGAACTCGACGCCGACGATGCTGTCGATGGTCTCGGCCGCGCTCACGGCTGCGGCCTCGATCATGCGCGAAAGCTTGTCGTACTCCGCGATGACCCAGTCCACGCCCATCTGCGAGGCGAACTTGATCTTTTCCACCGCCTGCTGGTCCGACGGGTCGGCCGTGGCCACGATCAGGCGGTTGTTGCGCTTGCTCAGGACCACGATGCGGTAGGCCTGGCACATCTTGGGGTCGAGCAGGTCCTTGGGCAGGCGCTGCGGGTCGACCGCATCCAGGTCGAGCAGGGGAGCACCGAAGGCGCTCGAGAGCGTATGAGCGAGGTCGGCAGGCGACACGGCGCCTGTTCCCGTCAGCTCGGCAATGAAACTGCTGCGCGCGCTTTGCGAGCGTTGGTAGATTTCCTCGGCCGTGCGGGCCTGCAGCTTGCCCGCCGAGATGAGCGCGCGCGCCAGCCCCGGCAATGCAACGGGCGCGTTGTCCTTAGCGAGGGGTTCTGCAGCAGCAGCCATTCAAGGGGTCGTAAAAACCGTCACAAAATGATTCATGGATCATCGCTGATCGATTCCGGGGCGTAAACCGCCGGTCCGGGCTGCATCGCGAAACATTTGGCATTACTCCGCCAATTCCGCCTTGGGAAAGGAGCACCGTCTCTCCACACAGGTAGAGGTTGCGCGCAACCTTACAAAAGGATAGCGCACCAGAGGCGGCGCAGGCCCACTGTCATGGCGCCGTTACCGAAGGTGTCGACTTCGCGCCACGTTTGCTCTTGACGGGAGTTCTCTTGGATTAAGCCGAAGGAATGCGGCCGGCAGATTGCTGCAAGCAGGGTGGACAGGTCGCGGGAGAGGCAATGAAAAAGGCCAGTCTTCCGCGAAGAAGACTGGCCTTGTATGTTGGTGGGCCCTGAGTGACTCGAACACTCGACCTACGGATTAAGAGTCCGCTGCTCTACCAACTGAGCTAAGAGCCCCTGAAAGCATTGCTGTTTTCAGGCAATCCAAAAATTATAGCGCATTTTTTGCACTTCTTCAGACCGCGGCGTTTGATCGAAGAAATCGGGCCGCCATCGCGTTCGACAAGCGCCGGTTTGTGCCCTGTGTTAATCGAAGGTTCGCATTCTGCCCGCACGTCAAGAAACTGAGTGAGGCAAAGGTGGCGAAACCGCCAAAAAGTGCCACTTACAGTCAACTCCTTGTGCCCAAGAACTCGGTTGTCAGGCCTACCATGCCTGCGACTCCGCAAGACGAACAGGTCATTCCATGCATTCCGTGCGCATCTTCCGCTCTGTGCTTGTCACCGCCCTGGCCGTGGCAAGTTTCGCCGCCAGCGCCCAGATCCACCGCTGCAAGGACGACAAGGGCCAGACCATTCTTTCCGACCGGCCGTGCGCTACGCCGGATGCGGCAGCGCAACAGCAGGCAAGCCGGAGCGGCTCGGGTGCCGTCGATCGGCTCGCCGCGCCTCAGATGATCAGCGCGCGGATGCGCGACATGTCCGGACAGTACGACTTCATTCCGGATCGCGCCGCGCGGCCGGCGGCGTCTGCGCAGCAAGGGAAGTAGTGGCGGTCTCGTCAAGGCGAGTGCGTCGGCCAGCCTTGCAGCGATGGCGCCTGGTTTGGATCCAGCAAAAGAAAAGGGCTCGGGAAGAAGACTTTCCGAGCCCTTGAACCTGTGGTGGAGAGGAGGAGGATCGAACTCCCGACCTCCGCATTGCGAACGCGGCGCTCTCCCAGCTGAGCTACCCCCCCAC
>CBHWEO010000356.1:0-4174 GCA_966112955.1 uncultured Duganella sp.
TGCTGGTGGCGGCGCGCGACGCGAAAGTGAAGCGCTTCGTCTACGCGGCATCCAGTTCCACCTACGGCGACCATCCGGCCCTGCCGAAAGTGGAAGACACCATCGGCCGGCCGCTCTCGCCGTATGCCGTCACCAAATACGCCGACGAACTGTACGCCGACGTCTTCGCGCGCACCTATGGCATCGAAACCATCGGCCTGCGCTACTTCAACGTATTCGGTCCGCGCCAGGATCCGGAAGGCGCCTATGCCGCCGTGATCCCGCAATGGGTGTCGGCCCTGATCCGCAACCGTCCCCTGTTCATCAATGGCGACGGCGAAACCAGCCGCGATTTCTGTTTCATCGACAACGTGGTGCAAGCCAACCTGCTGGCAGCCATGGCCGACAAGCCGGGCGCCGCCAACCAGGTGTACAACGTCGCGCTCAACGAGCGTACCAGTCTCAACCAGCTGTACCTGATGATGCGTGAGCTCCTGCAGGAGCGCTTCCCGCACCTGCGCCAGCATCAGGCGCAATACCAGGGATTCCGGGCCGGCGACGTGCGCCATTCGCAGGCCGATATCACCAAGGCGCGTGAGCTGTTGGGTTTCGATCCTTCGCACCGTATCGGCGAAGGCTTGAAGGAGGCCATGGATTGGTACGTCCGCCACCTGGCCCCGCAAAACTAGGGAAAGAGACACGGCCTGAAAGCTCCGCGCGCTTTCACGGCCCGTATCAGCAGTAAAGCGGGAGGGAATAAAAATGCTAAGAATTTCCAATCACTACATCTCCAAGGTCGTGTTCAGCTTGCTCTTCCTGGAAGTGTTGATCCTGATTGGCTCGTTCTACGCGGGTGCGGGTCTGCGGTTCTTTGACGGCGACCAGTTCGCCGTGCCCAAGCTCGACCACTTTTTCATGTCGGCCTGCATCTTTGCGGCCGCCATCGTGTTCAGCATGTCGGCGCTGGGCATGTACCAGATCAATTTCCAGGAAGGCTTGCGCAATCCCTTCTTCCTGCAATTGATGCCTTCCTTCGCCATGGGCTTCTGCATCCTGACCCTGGTGTTCTACCTGGCGCCCGACCTGTACTTCGGGCGCGGCATCCTGGTGCTGGTGTTCATGATTTCGGGCACCGGCATCCTGCTGGCGCGCGCCATGTTCCTGAAAACCTCGCGCACGCATTTCCTGGCCACCCGCATCATCTTCCTCGGCGCAGGTCCGATGGCCAAGGAGTGCGGCGAACTGGCCACGCGCGACACCAACTATCGCCGCTACGACATCGCCGGCTATGTGGCGGTGCCGTCGGAAGATACCTGCGTGCCGCAGAACCAGCTGCTGCACCTGCCCGAGGGCGGTTCCCTGGTGGCGCTGGCCAACGCCCAGCGCGTGTCGGAAATCGTGGTGTCGGTGCAGAACCGCCGCGGCGGCGCCTTCCCCATCAAGGAGCTGCTCGAGTGCAAGCTGTACGGCATCCAGGTGACTGACGCCGCCACCTTCTTCGAGCGCGAAACCTACCAGATCCGCGTCGAATCGGTGCAGCCGTCCTGGCTGGTGTTCGGCGGCGGCTTCGACCAGAGCTTCATGCGCACCTTCATGAAGCGCTCGGTCGACCTGCTGGCCAGCCTGACCCTGCTGGTGGTGTCGCTGCCGGTCATGATCGTCACCGCCATCGCCATCGTGATCGAAGACGGCGCCCCGATCTTCTACTCGCAGGAGCGGGTGGGCAAGGACGGCCACGTGTTCCGTGTCCTCAAGTTCCGCAGCATGTTCAAGAACGCGGAAAAGAACGGCACGCCGCAGTGGGCGTCCAAGAACGACCCGCGCATCACGCGCGTGGGCAATATCATCCGCAAGCTGCGCATTGACGAACTGCCGCAGATCCTCAATGTGCTGAAGGGCGAAATGTCCTTCGTCGGCCCGCGCCCCGAACGTCCTTACTTCGTCGAGCAGTTGACGGAGCGCGTGCCCTATTACAACGTGCGCCACAGCATCAAGCCGGGCATCACCGGCTGGGCCCAGGTGCGCTATGGCTACGGCGATACGGTGGAAGACGCGCTGCAGAAGCTGCAGTACGACCTCTACTACGTCAAGAACAACAGCCTGCTGCTCGATGTGCTGGTCCTGATCGATACCATCAAGGTGGTGATGTTCAGGGGAGGCCGTTAAGGACATGGAGCGCTGATGCCGACCAGCACCGCAGCCTTCAGTTACGCCAGCGCTGCGCTGGCGTTTCTGTTATTTAGCCTGCTGCTGCTGACGGGCTGGCGCCAGCGCCCGCACCAGCGCGCGCTGGTGGCGGCGGCCCTGCTGACCGTGCTGTGGGGCGCGGTCACGGCCGCGGCGCCCGCGCTCGGTGTGGGGCCCACGCTGCTGGTGGGCACCGAATGGCTGCGCAATGCCGCCTGGACCGGCGTGCTGCTGTCCATGCTGGGCCTGTGGAAGGCCAGCGCCCGTACCTTCCAGGCCGGCGTCGCCGTGTACGGCGGCATGCTGCTGGCCATCGTGCTGGCGCCGCACTTGCCGGCCGGCGTCGTATTCCATGGCATTTCCATCGGCCGCCTGGCCATGGCGGTGCTGGGCATGTTGCTGGTGGAGCAGCTGTACCGCGACCGCAGCGTGCAGGTGCGCTGGGCCATCAAGTTCATCTGCCTTGGCCTGGGCGCCATGTTCGCCTACGATTTCTACCTGTACAGCGATACCTTGCTGCTGCGCGAGCTCGATCCCGAGCTGTGGGCCGCGCGCGGCGTGGTCAACGCCCTGATCGTGCCGCTGCTGGCGGTATCCCTGCTGCGCAGCACGTCCTGGCCGGCCCAGCTGGCAGTGTCACGCCGCGTGGCCTTCCATTCGGCCGCCCTGCTGGGCTCCGCGGTCTACCTGCTGGCCATGAGCATGGCGGCCTACTACCTGCGCTTCGTGGGCGGCTCGTGGGGCGGGCTGATGCAGTTGGCCTTCCTGTTCGGCGCCACCTTCCTGCTGGCCGGGGTGCTGTTCTCCGGCAGCTTCCGCGCCTGGCTGAAAGTCTTCATCAGCAAGCACTTCTACCGCTACAACTACGATTACCGCGAAGAGTGGCTGGCCTTCACGCGCACCTTGTCGGCCACCGGGCCCAACCTGGGCGAGCGCAGCATCTCGGCCCTGGCCGAGCTGGTGGAAAGCCAGGGCGGCGCCCTGTGGCTGCGCCGCGAACAGCGCTTCGAACCGGCCGCCAGCTGGCACATGGCCCCGCAGCAGGCCAGCGAGCCGGCCGATTCGCCGTTCTGCCAGCTGATGGAAAGCAAGCAATGGCTGGTGGAAGTGGCGGCGCATGACTTGCACGACCCCGAAGTGCCGCTGCCGGCCTGGCTGCAAGTGTTCCCGCGCGCCTGGCTGGTGGTGCCGCTGCTGCTGCAGGGCCGCCTGGTCGGCTTCGTGGTGCTGCAGGAAGCGCGCAGCACCGTCAAGCTGAACTGGGAAGTGCTGGACTTGCTGAAGATCGCCGGCACCCAGGCCGCCTCTTATCTGGCACAGCAGGAAGCCGACAACGCCCTGATGCTGGCGCGCCAGTTCGATTCCTTCAACCGCCTGTCGACCTTCGTGGTGCACGACCTGAAGAACCTGGTGGCCCAGCTGTCGCTGATGACCGCCAACGCGGAAAAACATGCCGACAATCCGGAGTTCCAGCGCGATATGATGGAGACCGTGACCCTGTCGGTGCAGAAAATGAAGCTGATGCTGCAAAAACTGAGCCGCACCGCCTCGCCCGCGCGCGCCGCGCCGCAGGACCTGGGCCAGTTGCTGACCCAGGCCGTGGCGCTGAAGGCGGCTTTCGAGCCCAAGCCCACGCTGCAGCTGGCCGAGCCCGGCCTGAAAGTGCTGGCCGAAGGCGAACAGCTGGAACGCGTGCTGGGGCATCTGATCCAGAACGCCATCGAAGCCACCCCGCGCGACGGCAAGGTCAGCGTGCGCCTGGCGCGCCAGGGCGAGCAGGTGGTGGTCGAAGTGGCCGACACCGGCATCGGCATGAGCGAAGAATTCATCCGCGAGCGCCTGTTCAAGCCCTTCGACTCGACCAAGTCGGCCGGCATGGGCATTGGCGCATTCGAAAGCAGGGAATACATCCACCAGCTGGGTGGAACGCTGCAGGTGCGCAGTGTGCCGGACCAAGGCACCACATTCACGGTCAGCCTGCCGCTGTACCGCCAGCAAACCATTGAAC
>CBHWEO010000357.1:0-4132 GCA_966112955.1 uncultured Duganella sp.
GTTGCGGAGGCCACCAGGCTGAGCAGCACAGCGCTGCTGGCAAATGGATGGTGGGACATGATGGTTTTGCTCCTGCCTAAGAATTGCTTCCATCTTATTCAAGAGTAAATAAAAAAGGCATCGGAGCGTCGCCGATGCCTTTGTAGGACTATTGCCCGTCCTTTACTTTTTGCCCCATAACACCACGGGGCCGGCCGGCGCGGTATCCATTGCATCCGACTGCTCCAGCCATTGGAGGAGGCGCTCCGGCTCTTTCAGGGTGATGCCGGCGCCGTCGATATAGCCAACCATCTCCAGGTACTTGGCATCCAGCTTGGCCTTGGACACGGTAGGCGCCACCATGACCATGCGGTCGTAGGCCTTACGCGCCTTGTTTTCCCATTTGTGGAGGCTGGAATCATCGAAGCGGTTGGCCTCGAAATAAACGGTCAGCGAGCCGTCGGGATTGCCGAAGCCGACAATGCCGGCACCTTTGCGGATGGTGCTGGAATTCGCGAGGTCAAACAGTTCGGTGGGAACGAACACGCCTGCGCGGCCACCGACGACAGGCAGGCCAACAGGCGTGTCTTTGCTGTAAGTGGATAATTCTTTCAACTCAGACATGACTTCTTCCAATTCTGCAAATTTCTCTGAGTCCTTATTTTATCCTCAAACTAATGCCACAGCGCAACGGATGGCGTGTTTAATTTTATTGCTGCGTGAAAGCCACGTGGCGCAGGCGCGAGCGTGGCGTGGGCCGCAGGTGGATGCGTTCCGGCGGCTCCCGCAGCAAGCCGCGCGCGTCGGCGCCTAGCACCTCCAAGTCCGGCAGGGGGCTGCCCGGCGTGGCAATGCCAAGCCATACCAGGTGCGGCCCGTCGCCGCGCACCGGCAACTGGGGGAAGTTGTTCGGCATGTCGAGCGTGACCAGGGTGCCGGCTTCACGCCAGCCCGCCGCGCGCCAGGCGGTAAAGGCGGGCGCCGCCAGTTCGGCGAAGCGTTCGAGCTGGCCGGGCTGTACGGCGCACAGCACGGCCACTGCCTCGCCCTGCGCGCCGTCCGCCTCGCGCAGCGGATCGACGGCGGGCAGGACAGGCACGGCGCTTTCCGGCCGCAGCGGCCGCATCAGCAGCACGTTGTCGCTGTCGGTCATCAAGCCGTTCAGCGTGGCCTTGTGTTCCTTCCACACCGGGCCGTAATAGAAGGCGGCGTTGGCCACGGCGCGCTGCTCCCAGCTGCTGAAGCCGCGCAGCCAGAGGAAGCTGTTGGGGTTGCCGCGCTCCGTGAACTGGCCGAGGGCCATGGCGCCCAGCTGCTGGAACGCTTCCGGGAACAGGGTTTCGAAATAGCGCGTGAACGCTGCCTGGCCGCCTTCGACTGTCGTGTAGCGGCGGAATTCAATGACGGGATAAGTGTTCATGGCGCCAGTCTAGGGGTGAATGCGGTCGGAATGAGCCCTATATTCGTGCTAACCTCTCGGGCGTGATCAAGCGCTTCCTTTTCCCCCTGTTGCTGGCCGCCGTACCGGTGGCCAAGTCCGCCGAGCTCCCCGTGCTGCGATTCTGCTCGATCGATGTCGACTTCGCCCCGGTGGCGCGCGTCGACGGCACCGGCCATTACCAATTCCTGCTGCAGGAAGCCGCGCGCAAGGCCGGCGTCAGTGTCGAACGCCATATCGCGCCTCGCCGCCGCTGTCTCGACGGGCTGCGGACCGGCGGCAGTGATGGCATGATCGGCGCCTTTACACCCGAGCGCAGCGCGCTCGCGGTTTTCCCGATGGCGGGCGGCGCGCCCGATGTGGCAAAGGCCTTCGGCACGGTGCGCTACTATCCCTATCGCCGTGTGGCCACCAGTGTGAGCTGGGACGGCGAGCGTTTCCATGGCCTTGACGGCAGGGTCGGCGTGGAGTCGGCCTTCGTGTTCGTGACCGACCGCCTGCGGACGATGGGCGTGCCGTACGACGACGGCGCCAAGACGCTGGCGCAGAACATGGACAAGCTGCGTGCCGACCGCGTCGACGTCGTGATCGGCATGGACCTGGAAGCGGACCGGCTGGTGGCGATGCGCCACGCCGGCCGCATCGAACGCGCCGGCGGCGCCTTCGACCTGACGCCGATGTACCTGATGTTGTCGAAGCAGTTTTATGCCGCGCATCCGGAATTGGCGCAGCGCCTGTGGCAGGCCGTCCAGGAGGTGCGCAACAGCCCGGCGTACAAGCGCTACCAGCAGGATCATCCCTGATCTGATTCAGCGGCTGATAAACAAAAAAGGCCTATTGCCGAAGCAATAAGCCTTTTCGCGGAATTCTTGGGGTGGCTGATGGGGCTCGAACCCACGACAACAGGAATCACAATCCTGGACTCTACCAACTGAGCTACAGCCACCACTGACTGCTTTTGCCGCACCGTAGCGCGACAGAGCCGAGATTATATAGGGTCTCCCCGAAACTGGCAAATATATTTACACCGCCACCGATTCCACCTGGGGGTGCAGGCCGAGCAGGCTGGCGAATTGCTGCTGCAGTTCGGAGGCGTCGCCGCTGGTGTAGCCGCGCAGGTGGGCCGGGGTGCCGCCAGGGCGCAGCAGGCCGGCGCCTTCCAGCAAACGGGCCAGCTGGCGCGCGACGGCGTCGCCGGTTTCAATCAGCTTGACGTCGCGGCCGGCCAGGATGGCTTCGATGGCTGGCCGCACGAAAGGATAATGGGTGCAGCCCAGCACCAGTGTATCGGCGCCTTGCGCCAGCACCGGTTCGATAAAGCCGCGCAGCAGCGCCAGCGTTTCCGCTGTCGCCAGTTCGCCGCGGTTGACCGCGTCGGCCAGGCCGGGGCAGCCCTGCAGGATGAATTGCGTGCCGTTCGCTTGCGTGAGCTGGTCGCGCAGCTGGAGGAATTTTTCACTGGTGAGCGCGGCTTCGGTCGCCATGACGCCGACCTTGCCGCTGCGCGAGGCGGCGCCACCGGGCTTGAGGCCCGGCTCGACGCCGACGATCGGCAGTTCGGGATACTGCTTGCGCAACTCCTTGATGGCGGCGCCGGTGGCTGTGTTGCAGGCCACGACCAGCGCCTTGACGCCCTGCGCCACCAGGAAACGGGCAATCGCCACTGAGCGCTGGACCAGCCAGGTGTCCGACTTTTCCCCATACGGCGAATAGGCGAAGTCGGCAAAGTACAGCAGGTGCTCCTGCGGCAGTTGCGCGTGGATATGGCGCAGCACGGAGAGCCCTCCGACGCCGGAATCGAAAACGCCGATCGGCGCGTCGGCGGAGGAGGGGATCGCGTGGGTCATCAGGCTGGCTGCGCGGCTTTCAGGGACTCGATCTTCACCTGCCATTCTTTCGGGCCGGTGTTGTGCACGGAGGTGCCGGTGGAGTCGACAGCCACGGTGACCGGCATGTCGACCACATCGAACTCATAGATCGCTTCCATGCCCAGGTCTTCGAAGCCCACCACCTTGGCGCCCTTGATCGCCTTCGACACCAGGTAGGCGGCGCCGCCCACGGCCATCAGGTAAGCCGACTTGTGCTTCTGGATCGCCTCGATGGCGGCCGGGCCGCGTTCCGCCTTGCCGACCATGGAGATCAGGCCGGTCTTCTCCAGCATCATGTCGGTGAACTTGTCCATGCGGGTAGCGGTGGTCGGGCCGGCCGGGCCGACGACTTCGTCGCGCACCGGATCGACCGGGCCGACGTAGTAGATCACGCGGTTGGTGAAGTCCACCGGCAGCTGCTCGCCCTTGGCCAGCATGTCCTGGATGCGCTTGTGCGCGGCATCGCGGCCGGTCAGCATCTTGCCATTCAGGAGCAGGGTCTGGCCCGGCTTCCAGGAGGCTACTTCTTCCTTGGTCAGGGTGTTCAGGTCGACGCGCTTGGACTTTTCGGTGTCGGCAGCCCAGGTGACATCAGGCCAGTCGGACAGCTTCGGCGGCTCAATGTAGGCCGGGCCGGAACCATCCAGCACGAAGTGGGCGTGGCGGGTGGCCGCGCAGTTCGGGATCATGGCGACCGGCTTGGAAGCGGCATGGGTCGGGTACATATTGATCTTCACGTCCAGCACGGTGGTCAGGCCGCCCAGGCCTTGCGCGCCGATGCCCAGGGCATTGATCTTGTCGCACAGTTCGATACGCAGTTCTTCCAGCTTGTTCTGCGGGCCGCGCT
>CBHWEO010000358.1:0-4122 GCA_966112955.1 uncultured Duganella sp.
CGCCCAGGATCACGTTGAAGAAGGAGCGGTTCATCGCCTTGCACATGATGTAGGACAGGATGGCGCCCGAGGACCCCACCAGCGAGCCGGCAATGATCAGCATCGAGTTGTTGAGCGAGAAGCCGATGCCGGCCGCCGCCCAGCCCGAGTAGGAGTTCAGCATCGACACCACTACCGGCATGTCGGCGCCGCCGATCGGGATGATGATCAGCACGCCCAGCACGAAAGCAATCGCCGTCATGATGAGGAAGGGCGTCCAGGCCGGCGCGCTGCCGCCGCTGGACACGAACACCAGCCCCAGGCCGACCATGACCAGCGCCAGCACCAGGTTCAGCATGTGCTGCCCGCTGAACACCACCGGCGCGCCCTGGAACAGGCGGAACTTGTACTTGCCGGCCAGCTTGCCGAAGGCGATCACGGAGCCGCTGAAGGTGATCGCGCCGACAAAGGTGCCGATGAACAGTTCGATGCGGTTGCCCACCGGCAGCGCTTCGCCGCGCGCCGCAATGCCGAAGGCGTGCGGCTCGGCCACCGCCGCGATGGCGATGCAGACCGCCGCCATGCCGATCAGCGAGTGCATGGCCGCCACCAGCTCCGGCATCTTGGTCATTTCGACGCGCTTGGCGAGGAAGGCGCCGATGCCGCCGCCCACCACCACGCCCAGCACCACCAGGCCCAGGCCCAGGCCGCCCGACGCGCCAGCCGCCGCGGCAGCCGCCGCATCGGCCTTCAGGCGCAGGATCAGGGCGATGGTGGTCACGGCCGCAATCGCCATGCCGGTCATGCCGAAGGCATTGCCCTTGCGTGCCGATGCCGGCGACGACAGCCCTTTCAGCGCCTGGATGAAGCAGACCGACGCGATCAGGTACATCATCGTGACAAGGTTCATGCTGATGAAGCTCATGCCTTGCCTCCTTCCGACGACGACTTCTTCTCTTTTTTCTTGAACATCTCCAGCATGCGCTGGGTGACCAGGAACCCGCCGAACACATTGACCGCGGCCAGCGCCACGGCGACCGTGCCCATGATTTGCCCGACCGGCCCTTCGGTCAGCGCGGCCGCCAGCATGGCGCCCACGATGATGATGGCCGACACCGCGTTGGTAACCGCCATCAGCGGCGTATGCAGCGCCGGCGTGACGTTCCAGACCACGTGGTAGCCCACGTACACGGCCAGCACGAAGATGATCAGGTTGATGATGGTGTGACTGACTTCCATGCCTCTCTCCTATTTCCGCAACTGCTCGCCGCCGTGGCAGACCAGCGTTGCTTTGATGATTTCATCCTCACGGTCGATGACCAGCTTGTCTTCCTTGTCGAAGACCAGCTTGAGGAAGTCGAGCACATTGCGCGCATACAGGGCGGAGGCGTCCGCCGCCACCTGGCAGGCCAGGTTCGGCTCGCCGACGATGTGCACGCCATGCTTGACCACCGTCTTGCCCAGTTCGGACAGCGGGCAGTTGCCGCCCTGCTCCACCGCCAGGTCGACGATGACCGAGCCCGGCTTCATGGCCTTGACGGTGTCTTCGGAGATCAGCACCGGCGCCGGGCGGCCCGGGATCAGTGCCGTGGTGATGATGATGTCGGCCTGCTTGGCGCGCTCGTGCACCAGTTCCGCCTGGCGCTTCATCCATTCGGGCGGCATCGGCCGCGCATAGCCGCCGACGCCCTGGGCGATCTCGCGCTCTTCGTCGGTCAGGTAAGGCACGTCGATGAATTTGGCGCCGAGCGATTCCACCTGTTCCTTCACTGGCGGGCGCACGTCGGACGCTTCGATCACGGCGCCCAGGCGCTTGGCGGTGGCAATCGCCTGCAGGCCGGCCACGCCGACGCCCATGATCAGCACACGGGCAGCTTTCACGGTGCCCGCTGCCGTCATCAGCATGGGCATGAAACGCTGGTAGGTATTCGCGCCAACCATCACGGCCTTGTAGCCCGCGATATTGGCCTGGGAGGACAGCACGTCCATCGACTGGGCGCGCGTGATACGCGGCACAGCTTCCAATGCAAACGCGGACAGGCCGGAAGCCGCCATGGCCGCAATGTTTTCCCCGTCAAAGGGATTCAGCATGCCGACCAGCACGGCGCCCGGTTTCATCAGGCCGCGCTCCTCGGCGTTGGGCGCGCGCACCTTCAGTACGATGTCCGCGCCCAGTGCCTCTGCCGCGCTGCCAATGGTGGCGCCGGCAGCGGCATATGCCTCGTCCGTCACCGAGGCTGCGATGCCGGCTCCCGCCTGCACCACCACCTGGTGTTTGACTGCTAGTTTCTTGACCGTTTCGGGCGTTGCCGCCACCCTGGTCTCCCCCGGCCTTGATTCGGCCGGTACGCCAATCTTCATATTGCCTCCAAATAATGGGAAAAACTGCCTAAAATCTAACATGAAATGTTGTTAAGCCAATGTTCCCGGAAGCTATATGTTGCATTGCACAACAATAGTCACGAGCCCGGCACAACAAAGTGCCAGTTCAGGCTACAATGTCGCGTCTTCTGAGGATGGACCAACATGCCGCGTACCTGGAAACCGAATGTCACAGTCGCCGCCGTCATCGAGCGCGATGGGAAGTTTCTTCTGATCGAAGAAGAAACCAGTGACGGCATTCGCCTGAACCAGCCGGCCGGCCACCTCGACCCGCTGGAGTCGCTGGAACAGGCCGTGGTGCGGGAAACCCTGGAAGAAACCGCCTACGATTTCACGCCGACCGCGCTGGTCGGCATGTATATGTCGCGCTACCGTTCGGCGCGCACCGGGCAGCTGGTGACCTTCCTGCGCTTCGCCTTCTGCGGCGAAGTGGGTACCTACTATCCCGACCGGCCGCTGGACGACGGCATCCTGCGTACGCATTGGATGACGCGCGATGAAATCGCGGCCTGCCGCGAGCGCCACCGCAGCCCGCTGCTGCTGACTTGCGTGGACGAATACCTGGCGGGCAAGCGCGCGCCGCTGGAAATCCTGCACACCCACGTGTCGGTATTTGAAGAAGTTTGAAGACTTCTTCTATTTTGGAAAATTTGCAACACCCCCCGCACTATGACTAAGAAAAAAGTGGTCATCGGCATGTCCGGTGGCGTCGACTCTTCCGTTTCGGCCTGGTTGCTGAAGGAACAAGGCTATGAAGTGGTCGGCCTGTTCATGAAGAATTGGGAAGACGACGACGATTCCGAATACTGCTCCACCCGCCAGGACTGGATCGACGCGGCCAGCGTGGCCGACGTGGTGGGGGTGGACATCGAAGCCGTCAACTTCGCCGCCGAATACAAGGACCGCGTGTTCGCCGAATTCCTGCGCGAATACCAGGCCGGCCGCACGCCGAACCCGGACGTGCTGTGCAACGCCGAGATCAAGTTCAAGGCCTTCCTCGACCACGCCATGCACCTGGGCGCGGACCTGATCGCTACCGGCCACTATGCGCGCGTACGCCACAACACGGCCACCGGCCGCCACGAGCTGCTGAAGGCGGTCGACCACACCAAGGACCAGAGCTACTTCCTGCACCGCCTGAACCAGGCGCAGTTGTCGAAGACCCTGTTCCCGCTGGGCGAGATCCCGAAGACGGAAGTGCGCAAGATCGCCGAGAAGCTGAAGCTGCCCAACGCGGCCAAGAAGGATTCCACCGGCATCTGCTTCATCGGCGAGCGCCCGTTCCGCGAATTCCTGAACCGCTACCTGTCCTACAAGGCCGGCCCGATCAAGACCCCGGACGGCAAGGTGGTGGGCCAGCACGTCGGCCTGTCGTTCTATACGCTGGGCCAGCGCAAGGGCATCGGCATCGGCGGCGTGAAGTCGTACCAGAACGCGGACGGTTCTTCCGACGCCTGGTACGTGGCGCGCAAGGACGTGGAAAACAATACGCTGTGGGTGGTGCAGGGCCACGACCATCCGTGGCTGCTGTCCGATGCGCTGCATGCCGGCCAGGCCAGCTGGGTGGCCGGCGTGGCGCCGGAAGCGGGCCGCATCAGCGCCAAGACGCGCTACCGCCAGGCCGACGTGGCGTGCGACGTGGCTGCCAATGGCGACAGCGAATTCGCGCTGAAATTCCTGGATGCCCAGTGGGCCGTGACGCCGGGCCAGTCGGCCGTGCTGTACGACGGCGACGTGTGCCTGGGCGGCGGCATCATCGAC
>CBHWEO010000359.1:0-4120 GCA_966112955.1 uncultured Duganella sp.
CCGGCGAAGGACCGCCGGACCTCGATCAACTCTGGCGCGATTTCAACCAGCGCCTCAACGGCCTGTTCGGCGGCGGCAAGAACCGCGGCAGCAATTCCGGTGGCGGCGGCGGTGGCGGCGACATGAAGGGCGCCGGTTTCACGTTCGGCGCGGTGGCCTCGGTGGCGCTGCTGGTCTGGCTGGCGTCCGGCGCCTTCATCGTGCAGGAAGGCCAGACCGGCGTGGTCACCACGTTCGGCAAATTCAGCCACACCACACCGGCCGGCTTCAACTGGCGCTGGCCGTATCCGTTCCAGAGCAACGAAACCGTCAACGTGTCGCAGGTGCGCACCGTGGAGGTGGGCTACCGCGGCAGCGCCAAGACCAAGATGGCGTCCGAAGCGCTGATGCTGACGGAAGACGAGAACATCATCGACATCCAGTTCGCCGTGCAGTACAAGCTGAAGGACCCGGTGGCCTGGCTGTACGCCAACCGCGACGCGGAAGACACCGTGCGCCAGGTGGCGGAAACGGCGATCCGCGAGATCGTCGGCCGCAGCAAGATGGACTTCGTGCTGTACGAAGGCCGCGAGAAGGTGGCGGCCGACACGCAAACCCTGATGCAGTCCATCCTGGACCGCTACAACTCGGGCGCGCAGGTCACCAATGTGACGATGCAGGGCGTGCAGCCGCCGGAGCAGGTGCAGGCCGCGTTCGACGACGCCGTGAAAGCCGGCCAGGACCGCGAGCGCCAGAAGAACGAAGGCCAGGCCTATGCCAACGACATCGTGCCGAAAGCGCGCGGCGCCGCCTTCCGCCTGATCCAGGAAGCCGAGGCCTACCGCGCCATGACGGTGCAGAACGCGACCGGTAACGCCGACCGCTTCAAGTCCGTGCTGGCCGAGTACCAGAAGGCGCCGGCCGTGACGCGCGACCGCATGTACCTCGACACCATGCAGCAGATCTTCTCCAGCACCAGCAAGGTGATGGTCGACTCCAAGGCCGGCAGCAACCTGCTGTACCTGCCGCTGGACAAGCTGATCGCACAGGTAGCCGCCACCGAGGCGCGCGCCGCCAGCGTGGCGTCCGCGCCGCCGCCGGCCGCCGTGCTGCTGCCGGAACCGACACCCGACACGAACCGCCGCGATGGCCGTTCGCGTGAATCGTCCCGTGACAGGGAGAGCCGCTGATGAACCGCTTTGCAACTATCCTGATTACGGGCTTCATCGCCCTGATGCTGCTGTCGTCCACCGTGTTCGTGGTGGACCAGCGCAAGTACGCCATCGTGTTCGCGCTGGGTGAAGTGAAACAGGTCATCAGCGAACCGGGCCTGCACTTCAAGCTGCCGCCGCCGTTCCAGAACGTGGTGTACCTGGACAAGCGCATCCAGACCCTGGACCCGAAAGAAGCCGACCGCTTCATCACCGCCGAGAAGATGAACATCCTGGTGGACGCCTTCGTCAAATGGCGCGTGACCGACCCGCGCCTGTACTTCGTCTCCTTCGGCGGCGACGAGGGCAGGGCGGGCGACCGCATGCAGCAGATCGTGAAGGCGGCGCTGAACGACGAAATCACCAAGCGCACCGTGCGCGAAGTGATTTCCGGCCAGCGCGGCAAGGTGATGGAATCGATCCGCAGCAAGGTGGTGGACGAGGCCAAGCAGATCGGCGTGCAGATCGTGGACGTGCGCCTGAAGCGCGTGGACTATGTGGAACAGATCAACAACTCGGTGTACGAGCGCATGAAGGCCGAGCGCGTGCGCGTGGCCAACGAAGCCCGTTCCACCGGCGCCGCCGAGTCGGAGCAGATCCGCGCCGACGCCGACAAGCAGCGCACCGTGATCCTGGCCGAAGCCTACCGCGAGGCGGAAAAGATCAAGGGCGAGGGCGATGCCAAGGCGTCGCAGATCTATGCCGAGGCATTCGGCCGCAATCCGGAGTTCTACAAGTTCTACCGCTCGCTGGAAGCGTACCGCGCTTCCTTCAAGAACAAGGCTGACGTGATGCTGGTCGATCCGCAGTCGGATTTCTTCAAATACTTCAAGAGCGCAGGCTCGGGCAAGTAACACGCTGAGAACCGGAAAACAGGGGTCAGACCCTGCGGGTCGTACCCCGGTTTTCCGGTTTTACGGGTTGTAACGGGCCCCATTTTTTTACCTGCACCGCAACAATTTCGCGTAAAATACGCGGTTTGGCCATCCGGTTTTCCGGATGGCGTAGTTGCGCCTGCATTGTTTTTATTTCAATAGCACCAACCATGCCGAATTGGCTTTTGCCTGAATATATTGCCGACGTCTTGCCGTCCGAAGCACGCAAGATCGAGGAGTTGCGCCGCCTGATGCTGGATAACTTCCGGCTGTACGGTTACGAGCTGGTGATGCCGCCGCTGCTGGAGTACGTCGAGTCGCTGATGACCGGCGCCGGCGCCGACACCGACCTGCGCACCTTCAAGCTGGTGGACCAGATTTCCGGGCGCATGCTGGGCCTGCGCGCCGACATGACGACCCAGGTGGCGCGCATCGACGCCCACCTGCTGAACCGTGCCACCGTGACGCGCCTGTGCTATGCCGGCTCGGTGCTGCACACCCGCCCGTCGGGCCTGCACGCGACGCGTGAGCCGTACCAGATCGGCGCCGAAATCTACGGCCATGCCGGCCTGGAAGCGGATGCGGAAATCCAGGAACTGGCCCTCGGTTCGCTGGCCCTGGCCGGCTTCACCGACATGCGCCTGGACCTGACCCACGTCGGCGTGCTACACGCGATCCTGGAGCAGGATCCGGTTGCCAGGAAAGACTATGACGCCATCGTCGCGCTGTTGCGCGGCAAGGACGTGCCGGGCCTGCAGCAGCAAGCCGCCCGCTACAACGACACCACGCGCGCCGCCCTGCTGGCGCTGCCGAACCTGTACGGCGACGTGGAAGTGCTGAAGCGCGCGCGCACGGCGCTGCCTGCGCTGCCGGGCATCACCCATGCGCTGGCCGAACTGGCGGCGCTGGCGGCATCGGCCATCGGCCGCGCCGAAGTGACGATCGACCTGGCTGACCTGCGCGGCTACCAGTACGAGAGCGGCGCCATGTTCGCGCTGTACGTGCCGGGCCTGCCGAACGCGGTGGCGCGGGGCGGGCGCTACGACCACGTGGGCGAAGCATTCGGCCGCGCGCGTCCGGCCACCGGCTTCTCGCTGGACCTGCGCGAACTGGCGCGCCTGCTGCCGACCGCGGAGCGCAAGCATTCGATCCGCGCGCCATGGGGCAATGCACCGGAATTGAAGGAAAAAATCGCCGAGCTGCGCAAGTCCGGCGAAGTTGTGATCCAGTCCCTGCCGGGTCACAACGATGAACAGGACGAGTTCGAGTGCGATCGCGCGCTGGTGCTCGACGAAAGTGGTAGTAACTGGATTCTCAAAAACTTAGGTTAATTGTGATGTCAAACAAAACTGCAAAGAACGTTGTTGTTATCGGCACCCAGTGGGGCGACGAAGGCAAGGGCAAGATCGTCGACTGGCTGACGGAACACGCCCAGGGCGTGGTGCGCTTCCAGGGCGGCCACAATGCGGGCCACACCCTCGTGATCGGCGGCGTGAAGACCGCCCTGCAGCTGATCCCTTCGGGCATCATGCGTCCTGGCGTGGCGTGCTACATCGGCAACGGCGTGGTGCTGTCCGTGCCGGACGTGCTGCGCGAAATCGACAAGCTGGAAGCGGCCGGCGTGGAAGTGGCTTCCCGCCTGAAGATTTCCGAGGCTTGCCCGGTTATCCTGCCGTACCACACCGCCCTCGACGCAGCGCGCGAAGCGGCCCGCGGCGCCGCCAAGATCGGCACCACCGGCAAGGGCATCGGCCCGACCTATGAAGACAAGGTGGCGCGCCGCGCCATCCGCGTGGCCGACCTGCTGAACGCCGAGCGTTTCGCCGAGAAGCTGAAAGAGAACCTGGACTACCACAACTTCGTGCTGGAGAACTACCTCAAGGCACCAAAGATCGATTACCAGAAGACCCTGGACGACGCGCTGGCCTACGTGCCACGCCTGCGCCCGATGGTGACCGACGTGTCCTCCGCCCTGTACGCCACTCACAAGGCCGGCGGCTCGCTGCTGTTCGAAGGCGCGCAAGGCTCGCTGCTGGACGTCGACCACGGCACCTA
>CBHWEO010000360.1:0-4106 GCA_966112955.1 uncultured Duganella sp.
GATGCCCCAGAAGGACATCTCCGCGGCGAGCCCGGTGAAGCGCGTCGACACCATCACCCGGGCACCGATCGACACGGACTCCGTGAGGGTCGTGGCGCGGCGGGGGGGGGGCGGGGGCCACCGCCCCAACCCCCCAACAACCGCCCCCCCGGGCCCTTTTGGGGGGTTTGCCCAGAGCGGACCCCGACTTTAAACAGAGAAGCCGCCCGGTGGCGGCTTGGGATTATTTCTTCAGGTGGTCGTCCAGCCACTTGATCACGGTGTGGTGCCACAGGATCGAGTTGGCCGGCTTCAGCACCCAGTGGTTCTCGTCCGGGAATACCAGCAGCTTGGATTCGATCCCCTGGCGCTGTAGCGCGGCGAACGTGCCCAGTGCCTGCGCGGTCGGGATGCGGAAATCCAGGTCGCCCTGCACCACCAGCATCGGGGTCTTCCACTTCGTTACATGGTGCACCGGGTTGAACTTTTCATAGCCGTTCGGGTTGGCGTAGTAGGTGCCGCCATTGTCCCATTCGGTGAACCACAGTTCTTCGGTGGAGTAGGCCATGCCGCGCTGGTCGAAGACGCCATCGTGGTTGACCAGGCACTTGAAGCCATCGTTCCAGTTGCCGGCGATCCAGTTCATCATGAAGCCGCCGTAGGATGCGCCCAGTGCGCAGGCATTCTGGCGGTCCAGGAAGTCATACTTGGCCACGGCAGCCGCCAGGCCTTTCTGCAAGTCTTCCAGCGGTTTGCCGCCCCAGTCGCCGCTGATCGAATCGGTGAAGGCCTGGCCGTAGCCGGTCGAACCGTGGAAGTCGATGAACACCGTGGCATAGCCGGCGCCGGCATACACCTGCGGATTCCAGCGGTAGCTCCAGCTGTTGCCGAAGCTGCCCTGCGGGCCACCGTGCACCAGGAAGGCGACCGGGTATTTCTTGCCCGGCTCGTAATTCCAGGGCTTCATGACGTGGCCGTACACGGTCTCGCCATTGGCGCCCTTGAACGAGAACTGCTCGTACTCGCCCATCTTCACGTCTTTCAGGCGTTCGGCGTTGGCCCAGGTCAGCTGCGCGCCTTTCTGCTCGGCGCCTTCGGTTTTGAGCTTGACCAGTTGCGCGCCGCCGGCCAGCGAAGCCTGGGCTACGACCACGGTGTCTTTCTGCACGGCGAATTCGCCGGCATAACCCTTGCCGGTCAGCGCCGTCACCTTGCCGGATGCCACATCCAGCGAGAACAGGCGGTGGTTGCCGATGTCGTCGGCATTGGCCAGCAGGGCCTTGCCGTCGTCGCGCCATTTGTAGTCGGCGATCGAACGGTCCCACTCCTGTGCCAGCACGCGCTTCCTGCCGGTGGCGACATCCATCAGCACCATGTGGAAGCGGTCGGCTTCAAAACCGGGGCGCTTCATCATCAGGTAGGCCAGGGTCTTGCCGTCCGGCGAGAAGGAAGGCTTGGCATCCCATGCCGGATTTTCCGGCGTCAGGTTGCGCGGGGTGCCGCCGGCTGCCGGCACTTCGTAGACGTCGAAGTTGGTGGACCAGGATTCGGCCTTGCCTGCCACGCGCGCCGCAAACACGATCTTCTGGCCGTCGGGGCTG
Organism: uncultured Duganella sp.; assembly: GCA_966112955.1. GTDB lineage: Bacteria > Pseudomonadota > Gammaproteobacteria > Burkholderiales > Burkholderiaceae_D > Rugamonas. Next base: position 1,581 of record CBHWEO010000360.1, read on the forward strand.
AACTGGTAGTCGTCGTTGCCGCCGAATGGCTTGGAGTGCACGTCGCCGTCGAGCGAGCCGCTCAGGCTGACCGGCGTGCCGGCCTTGCCGGCGGCGTCGAGCGGCGCCGAATACAGCACGTTGCGACGGCCGTCGGCCCAGGTATCCCAGTGGCGCACGAACATTTCGGTGTACAGCGTGCCGGTGGCCTTGTTCTTGGCCTTGTCGTCCAGGCGCTTTTTGGTGCAGGCCAGGTCGGCGCAATCGCGGAACACTTCGAAGGACATCGCCAAACGGTCGCCCTTCGGCGACAGGCGGAAGCTTTCCACGCCCAGCGGGTAATCGGTGACGCGCACGGCTTCGCCGCCATGCAGCGGCAGGCGCCACACTTGCGCCGAGCCGGAGCGGCTGCTGATGAAATACACGGCATCGCCGGAAGGCGACCATTGCGGCTGGCTGCTGCTGGCGTCGTGCTGGGTGAGCTGGACCGGGGCCGGCTTGGCGGCTTTCAGGTCGATCATCCACAGCTGGGTGATGCCGCGGTTCTTTTCCATGTTCGTGGCGCGGACGGTGTACACCACGCGGCTTGCATCGGGCGACAGCGCAGGGCTGCCAACACGGTCCATGCTCGCCAGGTCTTCAATGGTCATGCCGCGCGGGGCGGCAACGGCACTGGTAGCCGCTGCGATGGCGGCGCCCATTACCAGCAGGCGTAAGGTCATTCGGGATCTCCGGTCTGTTGTGAAATCTGCCAGCGGATAGCTGGCCAACCCGGCATGATACTGTAATATTCCGCGCATGGAGATCAACACCAGGAAAATCGCGGTCTGGGGCCTGACCGGGCTGACTGCTTCGCTGTGCGCCGGCGCCGTGCTGCTGACGCAGACGTGGTATTCGAAGCCGCTCAAGCTTGAATGGTTCTACATGCGCGCCTTCGCGTCGTATGCGCTGAAAAGCCCGGAAATGATGTCGAAATTGCGGGTGCTGCCGGCCTGGCTCGATTTCCAGAATGCGCGCCTGGACGATGAATCGCCGGAGCGCAAACGGGCCATGTACCAGGAGATGAAGGACAACCTGGCCATGCTGGACCGCTATGACCGCAACGAGCTCGATCGCGAAGCCCAGCTGTCCTACGACACCCTGCATTACTATTTGACGACCCTGATCGACGGCGAGCGCTTCCAGCTGCACGAATTCCCGGTCAACCAGGTGCATGGCCTGCAAAGTGCACTGCCGGACTTCATGACCGACGTGCACCGCGTCACGACCCGCGGCGAAGCGGAAGACTATATCGCCCGCCTGCGCAAATTCCCCGCCAAGTTCGAGCAACTGGTCGAAGGCTTGCGCGAGCAGGAGAAGGCGGGCATCCTGCCGCCGCAATTCCTGGTCGAGAAAGTGCTGCTGCAGATGCAGGGCTTCGCCGGCCGCCCGGCACGCGAGAACATGCTGTACACCAGCTTCAAGTCCAAGCTGGACGCCATCCCGCTGGCCGACATGGGCGAGAAGGTGCGCGCCGACCTGTTGCAGGGAGCGGCGGACGCCATCCAGAACAGCGTCTATCCCGCCTACGCGGAACTGATCCGGCATTTCGTCGGCCTGCAGGACCGCGCGCAGTCCAACGATGGCGCCTGGTCGCTGCCCAGCGGCGACGCCTATTACGCCTGGTGCGTGCGCTATCACACGTCCACCAACCTGACGCCGCAGCGCGTGCACGAGCTGGGACTGGCCGACGTGGACCGCATTACCGGCATCATGGACCGCTTGCTGGAGCAGCTGGACATCCGCGGCGGCACGGTCGGTGAGCGCATGCAGCGCCTGCTGCGCGACCCGCGCCATCACTATCCTGATACGGATGAAGGCCGCAAGGCCATGCTGGCACAGTACCGCGCCATCATGCAGGAGGCCGACGACAAGCTGCCTGCCGCTTTCTCCCTGCGGCCCCGGGCGGCGCTGGAAGTGCGCGCCGCACCGGCGGAATCCGCCGCCACCGCGCCCGGCGCCTATTACGTACCGGCCGCGCTGGACGGTACCCGGCCGGGAGTGTTCTACGCGAATTTGCGTTCGGTCAGCGATATCCCCAAGTTCGGCATGCGCAGCACGGTGTTCCACGAAGCGGTGCCCGGCCACCACCTGCAGGTGTCGGTAGCGCAGGAATTGAAAGGCGTGCCGTTTTTCCGCCGCATTATCACCTTCTCCGCCTACCAGGAAGGCTGGGCCTTGTATGCGGAACGCCTGGCGTCGGAAATGGGCCTGGCGCCTGAACCGCTGGACCAGCTGGGCCGCCTGCGCGACGAAATGATGCGGGCTGTGCGGCTGGTGGTCGATACCGGCATCCATTACAAGCGCTGGTCGCGCGAAGAGGCCATCGAATACATGATGGAGAAGACCGGCATGGGCGAGCAGGAAGTGACGGCGGAAGTGGAGCGCTACATCGTGTCCCCCGGCCAGGCACTGGCCTATAAGGTGGGCATGCTGTCGATCCTGGGCCTGCGCGAAAAGGCCCGCGCCGAACTGGGCGACAAGTTCGACCTCAAACAGTTCCACACC
>CBHWEO010000361.1:0-4046 GCA_966112955.1 uncultured Duganella sp.
GACGGCACTGCGGCACGGCCCATGACGCCGGATTCCAGCAGGACGTCGCATTCCACGGTCGGATTGCCGCGCGAATCGATTACTTCGCGGCCGATGATGTCAACGATTGCACTCATGTGTTTTCTCCAAAGTTAAAGCAAATATCTGGGGCAAAATTGTTGCAAGGATAACAGACCGGGGGAAAACCGGTAAACCGGTGTCTGACACAAGTGTCAGACACCTGGCAAGCCGAAGCCGCTGGCCGCCGATCAGACAGGGCCTGACACTTGTGTCAGACACTGGTTCACCCGGTTTAAAAAAAAGGCCGCAAATAATGCGGCCTTTTTTGGATAAAGCTTAGTTGAAGTTGGATTCGAGGAAGCCAGCCTTCTTGGTGACGCGATCCAGTTCGATCAGAACGGACAGCAGTTCTTTCATGCGGCCGAGCGGCACGGCATTTGGGCCGTCCGACAGCGCTTGTGCGGGAACCGGGTGGGTTTCCATGAACAGGCCGGCTACGCCCACCGCCACGGCAGCGCGCGACAACACAGGCACCATCTCGCGCATACCGCCCGAGGAGCCGCCCTGGCCGCCCGGCAGTTGCACCGAGTGGGTCGCGTCGAACACCACCGGTGCGCCGGTTTCGCGCATGATGGCCAGCGAACGCATGTCCGACACCAGGTTGTTGTAGCCGAAGGAAGCGCCACGCTCGCACGCCATGAAGTTGTCTTCATTCAGGCCCTTGGCCTTGGCGGCGGCGCGTGCCTTGTCGATCACGTTCTTCATCTCGTGCGGCGACAGGAACTGGCCCTTCTTGATATTGACCGGCAGGCCGGATTCGGCGCAGGCGGTGATGAAGTCGGTCTGGCGGCACAGGAAGGCCGGGGTCTGGATCACGTCGACCACGGACGACACGGCAGCCACTTCTTCCACGGTGTGCACGTCGGTCAGCACCGGCACGCCCAGTTCGCGCTTGACGTCGCCCAGGATTTCCAGGCCCTTTTCCATGCCCGGGCCGCGGTAGGAAGTACCGGAGGTGCGGTTGGCCTTGTCGAAGGACGACTTGTAGATGAACGGGATGCCCAGTTCAGCGGTCATTTCCTTCAGCGCGCCGGCGGTGTCGAACGCCATCTGGCGCGACTCGATCACGCAGGTGCCCGCGATCAGGAAGAACGGTTTGTCCAGGCCTACTTCGAATCCACACAGCTTCATGCCGCATTCTCCTTGGTTTCGACTGCCTTCAGGGCTGGCTTGCCGGCGGCGGCTTTGTGCGCCAGGGCTGCCTTGATGAAGGAGGTGAACAGCGGGTGGCCGTCACGCGGGGTCGATTTGAATTCAGGGTGGTACTGCACGCCCATATACCACGGGTGTGCGTTGGGGCCGGTGCGCGGCAGTTCCATGATCTCGCACAGGTTCTCGTTCGGCGTGCGGGCAGCCACCACCAGGCCGGCTTCTTCCACGCGTGCCAGGTAATGGTTGTTCGCTTCGTAGCGGTGGCGGTGGCGCTCGGTCACCACGCTGCCGTAGATCTCGGAGGCCAGCGTGCCCGGCTTCACTTCGCAAGTCTGCGCGCCCAGGCGCATGGTGCCGCCCAGGTCGGAGTTGGCGTCGCGCTTTTCGATCTTGCCGTCTTCGTTCTGCCATTCGTCGATCAGGGCCACCAGCGGCTGCTCGGTGTCCGGCTCGAATTCGGTGGAGTTGGCTTTGGTGAAGCCGGCCATGTGGCGCGCGTATTCGATCAGCGCCACCTGCATGCCCAGGCAGATGCCCAGGTAAGGCACCTTGTTCTCACGGGCGAATTGCGCCGCCTTGATCTTGCCTTCCACGCCGCGCTTGCCGAAGCCGCCCGGCACCAGGATCGCGTCGTACTTGGCCAGTTCGGCGGTGCCCTTGGTTTCGATCTCTTCGGAGTCGATGTATTCGATGTTGACGCGCGACTCGGTGTGCAGGCCGGCGTGGCGCAGCGCTTCGGTCAGCGACTTGTACGATTCGGTCAGCTCGACATACTTGCCTACCATGCCGATCGACACTTCGGCCTTCGGGTTTTCCAGGTTGTGGATCAGCTTGGCCCACATGGACAGGTCGGCCGGTGCCGGGTTCAGGTCCAGCGCCTCGCAGATGATGGCGTCCAGGCCCTGGTCGTGCAGCATCTGCGGCACCTTGTAGATGGTGTCCACGTCCCATACCGAGATCACGGCGCGCTCTTCGATGTTCGAGAACAGCGAGATCTTCGCCACTTCGTCTTCCGGGATCTTGCGGTCGGCGCGGCACAGCAGCGCGTTCGGCGAGATGCCGATTTCGCGCAGCTTCTGTACCGAGTGCTGGGTAGGCTTGGTCTTCAGTTCGCCGGCCGATGCGATGTACGGCACCAGGGTCAGGTGAACGAAAGCGGAATTCTTGCGGCCGGCGCGCAGCGACAGCTGGCGGGCGGCTTCCAGGAATGGCAGCGATTCGATATCGCCCACGGTGCCGCCGATCTCGCACAGCGCGACGTCATAGCCTTCCGCGCCACGGCGGATGTAGTCCTGGATTTCGTTGGTGATGTGCGGGATCACCTGCACGGTCTTGCCCAGGTATTCGCCGCGGCGTTCCTTGCGGATCACGGACTCGTAAATCTGCCCGGTGGTGAAGTTGTTCACCTTGCGCATGCGGGTGCTGATGAAACGCTCGTAGTGACCCAGGTCCAGGTCAGTCTCGGCGCCATCGTCGGTAACAAACACTTCACCGTGCTGCATGGGGCTCATGGTGCCTGGGTCCACGTTGATGTACGGGTCCAGCTTGAGCATGGTGACTTTGAGGCCGCGCGATTCGAGGATCGCGGCGAGGGAGGCGGCGGCAATCCCTTTACCAAGGGACGACACAACGCCACCAGTGACGAAGACAAATTTGGTCATTGCGAGATCGGGCGCCGGGAGGCGCGCAGCGGGAAATTGAAATTATAGCCTATTTTGGCCTCGATTGCGTGCGCCAGCGAACAGACCCTTGCCCCATCAAGCCGCAACAATGACTTTATTTCAACAGGAGGCCACCATGAGTCTGGATCGCGACGAATATGGCAATTATGTCGACACCGGCCACCAGGGTCCGGGTCCCCGCCTGATGGGCGCGGACACCCTGATTGGCGACCATGTCCATAACCTGAAGAATGAGCACCTGGGCACGGTCAAGGAAATCATGCTCGACATGCAGACCGGGCATATCGCCTATGTGGTGATGGCGCACGGCGGCGTGCTGGGCATCGGCGAGAAGCTGTTTGCGGTGCCGTTCGAGGCGCTCACGCTCGACACGGCCAACCACCGCATGACGCTGAACATCGAGAAGGAGCGCATCGAACAGGCGCCCGGCTTCGACAAGAACCACTGGCCCGACATGGCCAACCAGACCTGGGCCACGGAGCTGCACAATTTCTACGGTACCAGCCGCGCCACCAGCGGCCCCAGCCACCTCGATCAAAGCTCCCGCTAGGCGGGCACGCGACGGTCGCCCCGGTGAACCTGAGGGTCGCCGGGGCCACCTTCACCAAGCCGCATGGGGAGAAACCGGATGCCGTGCATTTCCGCCAGCGGCGCCGCCTCGCGGAAACCCAGCTTGCGATACATGCCTGCCGCGAACGGCGAGGAATTGACGGTAAAGCAGCCCGGGTTGCCGCGTGCCAGCGCATCGTCGCGGCCCGCCTCCCATAACAGCCTGCCCAGGCCTTGGCCATGCCAGCGTTGCGCCACGTACAAGCTGAACAAATGGCTGTTATCGCGCACCGCCACCACGCCGGCCAGCTCCGCGCCGGCGAAGGCCAATTGGTAGCGGTAATTGTCCGCCGCCAGGTTGCGCCGGATGATGTCCGGCTGCAGCGTAACCAGGAATTCCTCCGCGCCAGCGCCGTCCGGCTCGATCGTCAAATACGGTTGCAACGACAGGATCAGCGCACTGATCGCGGGCGCATCGTCGACTGTCCCCGGCCGTAAGTAGAATGGTTCGCTCATGCAGCCATTCTATCCGGCCTCGTAGGGAAAATGCCTCGCGACGGCGTTCCACAATCTTCACTGGAAATCGCGGCTGGTGGTGGGGAG
>CBHWEO010000362.1:0-4025 GCA_966112955.1 uncultured Duganella sp.
GCGGGCTGGCCGCGTGGTACGGGCGCACGGTGGCGCTGGCCGGAGCGAAATCGGGCTCCCAGTCGGTGAAGGCCGGTACGGTGGGCGCCGCCCCCACGAGGGGCGGCGGCGCCACGGACGGGGCGGCCGCGCCGCCGCCCTGCAGGCGCGCGGCCATGGCCGGCCACACGCCCAGCACGGCCACCACGGCCAGCGCCGCGCCTTGCAGGCGGCGCCAGGGCACCGGTGCGGCCGGAGCGGGCGCGGCGGCGGCCGGATCCTCATCCAGGTCTTCGCGCCAGAAGCTGCCGATCCAGAACAGCAGCAGCATCACCAGGCCGAAAAACACCCAGCCGTAAATCAGGTGGTCGACGCCCACCGCCAGCTTCATGCCGCTCAGGTGGCCCATCATCACGATCATGTAGGCGCGCACGCCGTTGGCCGCCAGCGGCACCAGCACCGAAGCCAGCACGAACAGGGCGCGGCGCCAGGCGGAACGGTAGCTCAGGTAGGCAAACAGGCAGCCCAGGGTCACGGACGACACCAGGTAGCGCAAGCCGCTGCACGCTTCCACCACCGACCAGTTGCCGCTCGGGATGGAGAAGCTGTTGCCGTCGCGCAGGACCGGGATACCGGTCAGGCGCAGCGCATCGATGGTGAAGTTGGCGGTCAGGTCGATCAGCGGCGGGATCAGGCCCTCGCCCACCGGCACGGCGAACAGGACAAACGCCAGCGGGAACAGCAGGGCCGATGCGACCCGCTTGCCGAGGATGGCCAGCACTGCCAGCGGCAGCATGGCCGCCAGCGCGTACTGGCGCACGATGCCGACGCCGACCAGGCCGGCCAGCAGCCAGGCCGCGCCGCAGCCGGCCAGCGCCAGCAGGGCGGGCCAGAACGGCTGCAGCGGCAGGCCGCGCAGCGCGCCGCGCTGGCGCCACACCAGCCACAGCGAAATGGGCAGGATCACGAAGCCGTGGGCGAAGGTTTCCGAACGCTGCCAGATTTCCACCAGCGAGCGCGCGGTGTCGAAGTACAGCAGCAAAGGCAGCAACAGCACCAGCATGACCAGCTGGGCATGCATGGCGGGGCCGGCCAGCAGCGGTTGCTGCGGCATAGGCGCGGGCTGGTGCTCGGAAGAAGGCACGGTGTTCATGCGGGAGTCCATACGGGGTCGGCGGCAGCGCTGCCCTGCGCCGCCGGGGTTTCAATCATGCGGTCCAGCGGCGCCAGGCGGGCGTCCCAGCTGTATGCCGCTTCCACGCGCGCGCGCGCCGCCTGGCCCAGCGCAGCCAGCGCCGCCGCCGGGCCGGCCAGCGCGGCGGACGCCACATCGATCCATTGCGCGGCATCCTGCGCCAGCAGCAGTTCGCGCCCCGGTTCGGCCTCGATGCCTTCCAGCGCCTGCGGCGTCACCAGCACCGGCTTGGCCATGGCCATCGCTTCCAGCACCTTGTTCTGGATGCCGCGCGCCACGCGCAGCGGCGCCACCGACAGCGCGGCGTGCGCCACGTAGGGCCGCACATCGGGCACGGTGCCGGTGACCGTAATGCCGGGTTGCGCGGCCAGGGCCTGCACTTCGGCGGACGGGCGGGCGCCCACGATGGCCAGGCGCACGGCCGGGTCGCGTGCGCGCAGGGCCGGCAGCACGTCGGCCGCGAACCATTGCACGGCATCGATATTCGGCCAGTAATCCATGGCGCCGCAGAACACCAGGGCCTTGTCGCCCGGCGCGTAGGGATTGGCGAAATCTCCCGGCGCGAAGTAAGCGGTATCGACGCCGTTGCTGAACCAGCCCGTGCGCGCGGCGCTTTCGGGCGCCAGGCCGCGGAACAGCTCCGCTTCCGGCGCCGACACGAACAGCGAAGCGTCGAAGCTGGCGGCAATGTGGCGCTCATAGCGCAGGAGGCGGCTCGCTTCATAGCCGAACACGGCGCTGGCCGGCCACGGCTTGCGTTCGGCGTACTGGCGCCATTTGTCGGAATCGACGTCGCAGAAGTCGATGACGCGGCGCGCCTGCGGCCAGGCTTCCGCATACTGCGCCATCGGCGAAGAGAACACCACGACGCGGCCGATGCCATGCTGGCGCATGGTGTTGTCGACCCAGGCTTTCAGCTCGCCGTTGCGGTAAAAATCGTAGGACAGCGAACGGTTGCGCAGCACGGCGCCCAGGCTGCGCAGGCGCGCGGCGCGCGGCGACAGCGCGGCAAAGTGCGACGAGGCGCACACCGCCTGCACCGCCGGCACATGCTGCCAGTCGTCCGGGTCGTCGACAAAGGTGGCCAGGTGCACGCGGTAGCGCTGCGCCAGGTGCTTGAGCAAATGCCACGAGCGGATCTTGTCGCCCTTGTTCGGCGGATAAGGGATGCGGTGCACCAGCAGCAGCAAGTCTTCCACGGCTTACCCCAGGTGCTTGACGATGTACGGGCCGAGGAAATTGGCCAGCGGCAGCGGCATGGTTTTCCACAGCTTGATGAACAGCTGGTATTTCGGGTTCAGCGGGTTCACGTCCGGCATCGCGTCGGCGGCGAACAGCTGGTACTCGTACGGCAGCGGCTGGGCGGTGAAGCCCCAGTTCTTCTTGAAATCGAAGGCGCCGGTGCCCTTCTTGCTGCGGCCGAAGTCGAACACGCGGTAACCCTTGGCGGCGGAAGCCTGCATCAGGTTCCAGTACATGAAGTCATTGCCCGCCACTTCGCGCGCGATATCCATGCCGCCGCCGTAGTACGGCAGCACTTCGTCGCGGAAGAAGAAACTCAGCACGCCGGCCACCAGCTTGCCGTCCTGCGTGATGATGCGCACTTCGCATTCATCCTTGAATTCCTGCTTGAGCAGGGCGAAGTATTTTTTCGGGAAGACCGGCGTGCCGAGGCGGTGCACGCTGTGCGCGTAGGCGGTGAAGAAGCGGTCGACATTGTCGTCCACCTCGCCCTGCAGGTTGAACTTGATGCCCTTGCGGACCATCGCGCGCTGCTTGCGCGGGATGGCGTTCATATTCTCTTCGTCGTCGCCGCTGATCGCCTTGCGGAAGGTGTAGTACAGGTCCTTGCCCTGCCACTTCGGGTCGTCCGGGTGGGCTGGCGCGTAGTTGCGGTATTCCAGGTGGCCCACGCCCAAGGCGGTGGCCAGTTCCTCGGCGGCCTTGTCCAGCAGGCTGCGCGCGGTGTCGGTGGTGGCAGCCACGCCGCCGTAGACGCAGAAAGGCAGCGATGCCAGGTAGTGGCCGAACAGGCGGCTTTTCATGCGCGCCAGCGGCAGGATGCCGGTGATCACGCCACCCTCTTCCACGTAGAAGAACCAGGTGGGATGGCCGTAGCATTGCTCGATGACGGTTTGCCAGCCGCTGCGGTGGAAGAAGGTGGCTTCGGGACAGGCGGCGACGAAGGCGTCCCAGCGGGCGCGTTCTTCGGGGTTGGTGCCTAACAGCTGTACCAGGACCGGGGAAACCGGAAAACCGGGATCAGACCCGGGGGTCTGGCCCCGGTTTTCCGGGTTTACCGGTTTGCCGGCAGCGACAGCCAGCGCGGTCGCAGCTTCCGCTTCCGCCTTGGCGCGTGCGGCGCGGCGTTCGGCCGCCGCTTCGATGATCGAGGTCATTGCTGCCCCAGGAAAATGCGGTCCATGCGGTCCCACGCAAAGTCGCGCGTCAAGGCCCTGATGCGCGACTCCATGCGGTGCAGGTTGACGTAGTGGCGGAAGCGCGTCTTCAAGCCCAGCCCTTCAGGGCGCGGCTGGCCGGGATCCAGTTCCCACGGATGGCAATAGAAGATGGCGGGCTGGCCGTCTTCCCGGTTCACGCGGCGCATCATGCCGCGCGACAGCGCATACGGCAGCAGGCGGAAATAACCGCCGCCGCCGGCCGGCAGGTTGCGCTGGCCGATACGCACCGTGGTGATCGGCACTTCCAGCAAGCCGTTGGCGCCGTTCGGATGGAAGGCGAAGCGCGGCGCGTCCGGCATGCCGTAATGGTCGTGCGCAATCGGGTAGATCGAGGAGCTGTAGCGGTAGCCCGCCTCCTGCAGCGCATCCAGCGCCCACAGGTTGCCCGG
>CBHWEO010000363.1:0-4011 GCA_966112955.1 uncultured Duganella sp.
TCCATCGAGGCGTAGCCGCGCGAGGTCGACTTCAGCTTGTCGAAGAAGTCCAGCACGATCTCGGCCATCGGCATTTCGTACACCAGCTTGACCTGGCGGCCGTGGTAGCTCATGTCCATCTGGATGCCGCGCTTGGCGATGCACAGGGTGATCACGGAACCGACGTACTCTTGCGGCATGTACAGGTTGACCGTCACGATCGGCTCGCGCACTTCGGCAATGTGGCTCGGGTCCGGCATGCGCGACGGGTTATCGACGTTGATCACGGTGCCATCGCGCTTTTCCACCTCGTACACCACGGTCGGCGCCGTGGTGATCAGGTCCATGTCGAATTCGCGCTCCAGGCGCTCCTGCACGATTTCCATGTGCAGCAGGCCCAGGAAGCCGCAGCGGAAGCCGAAGCCCAGCGCCTGCGACACTTCCGGCTCGAACTGCAGCGCGGCATCGTTCAGCTTGAGCTTTTCCAGCGAGTCGCGCAGGGCGTCGTACTGGTTGGCTTCCACCGGGAACAGGCCGGCGAACACTTGCGGCTGCACTTCCTTGAAACCGGGCAGCGGCGCCGGGGCGCCATTCTGCACGTGGGTGATGGTGTCGCCGACGCGGGCGGCTTTCAGTTCCTTGATGCCGGCGATGACGAAGCCTACCTGGCCGGCGGCCAGCTGCGGCAGCGAAACCGAGCGCGGCGAGAAGATGCCGACGTCGTCCACCAGCTGCTGGGCGCCGGTGGCCATCAGGCTGATCTTGTCCTTCTGCTTCAGGGTGCCGTTCACCACGCGCACCAGCATCACCACGCCCACGTAGGCGTCGTACCAGGAGTCGATGATCAGGGCTTGCAGCGGCGCTTGCGGGTCGCCTTTTGGCGGCGGCACCTTGGCGATGATGGATTCCAGCACGTCTTCCACGCCCAGGCCGGTCTTGGCCGAGCACTGCACGGCGTCGCCGGCTTCGATGCCGATCACGTCTTCGATTTCGGCGATGGCGGTCGGCGGGTCGGCGTTCGGCAGGTCGATCTTGTTCAGCACGGGCACCACCTCCACGCCCAGGTCGAGCGCGGTGTAGCAGTTGGCCACGGTCTGCGCTTCCACGCCCTGCGACGCGTCCACCACCAGCAGCGCGCCTTCGCAGGCCGATAGCGAGCGGCTCACTTCATAGGAAAAGTCGACGTGGCCGGGGGTGTCGATCAGGTTCAGGTTGTAGATCTCGCCATTGCGCGCCTTGTACTTCAGCGCGGCCGTCTGGGCCTTGATCGTGATGCCGCGTTCACGTTCCAGGTCCATGGAGTCCAGGACCTGCGCTTCCATCTCGCGGTCGGACAAGCCGCCGCACAGCTGGATGATGCGGTCTGCCAGCGTGGACTTGCCGTGGTCAATGTGGGCGATGATGGAAAAATTGCGAATGTTGTTCATTAAAAATCGAAACGAGCTATAACAAAAAGGCGCTTGAGCGCCTTTTTATGGAATTCAATGCAAGGGTAACCCCCGGCATTTTACCGGATTTCAGAGGGGAAAGCCGCTTTTCTAGAGGGGAGACTGTGAAATAGTGCTATTTCTGCAATGATTTTGCCAACACGGCACGTACTTTGGCCTCGTCCAGGAAGTAGTGGCACAGCTCCGGTTCGTCAAGGCTGGCAAACAGCACCGGCACCAGCTCGTCGAAACGCGCCACCAGGGCCTCGTCGGCATCGACGTCGATCACCTCGACGGTGAACGGCTGTTCCGGGCTTTGCAGGGCGTTCAGGGCTGCCAGCATGTCTTCGCACAGGTGGCAGTAGGAGCGGGAAAATAAGGTGAAGTGCATTCAGGGCTTGCGCTGGTTCGGCTGCGCCCCCTCGGGCGCGGGCTGCCATTGTAGCGCGCCGGGCGGGATGTTGATAATGATCGGCACCGGCTGGCTCGGCGCCGCCGCCACGGCTGCCTCCAGTTTGGCAAAACGCCCCTGCGGCGGGGCTGCGTAGTTCAGTACGAACGTCATGACAATGATCGTCATGGTCGTAAACCCGAACATTAATCCAATTGACCATTTGACCACGGTTGCAACGGCACGCTCCAGATCTTCCTTGGTCGCGGTCTGATCCAGCCGGGTCTCGATCCGGATCAGCCTTTCCTTGATCTCCACAACGTCACCCTCCAGCTTCGTCACACGAGCTTCCAGGTGACCATCTTCTGCGGGTGGGCGTTGATTGTCAAACTCATGCGGCATGGCTTCCTCCGTACGCCAACTGGACCAGCCAAATGTAACGCCGCCGCGGGCTTGCCGCCTTGAGCGGCGGCAAACGCGCGGCGGCGTGGGTGGGCGGCGCTTACTTGGAGGCTGGCGCCGGACGCAGCGAGAAGTGCTGCGCCTGGTTACCGCGGCGCACCAGCACGGCGGCAGCACGCTTCGGATCCAGCTTGGCCACGGCGGCATTGAACTGCTTGGCGTCCACGATGTCCTGGTTATTCAGCATCAGCAGGATATCGCCCTGGCGCAGGCCGGCGGCCTCGGCCGGGCCTTCCGTGTCTTCCACGATCACGCCGCCATTCACGCCCAATTCGCGCTTCTGCGCCGGGGTAAGGTCGCTGACGATGAAGCCCAGCGCATTGGCGCCGGAAGCCGGCACCGTACCGCCGCGCTGCTCGCCGCGCTTGCCGCCCTGGCGGCCGGCGACCTTGTTTTCAGGATCGGCCTCGCCCACGGTCACATGCACGTCGACCGGTGCGCCCTTGCGCCACACGGTCAGCGTGGCCTTGGTGCCCGGCGTGGTGCCCAGCACCATGCGCGTCAGGTCGGCAAAGCGGTCGATGTCCTTGCCGTTGTACTTGATCACCACGTCGCCCACGCGCAGGCCGCCCTTGTCGGCCGGGCTGCCCGGCTCGACCTGGGTCACTTCCGCGCCCTTGTTGTTCTTCAGGCCTAGCGACTCGGCCACATCCTTGTTCAGCTCGCCGATCTGGACGCCCAGGCGGCCGCGGGTCACCTTGCCGGTCTTCTTCAGCTGGTCGGCCACGCGCATCGCCTCGTCGATCGGGATCGCGAAGGAAATGCCGTTATAGCCGCCCGACAGGGTCGCGATCTGCGAATTGATGCCGATCACCTCGCCCTTCATATTGATCAGCGGGCCTCCCGAATTGCCCGGGTTGACCGCCACGTCGCTCTGGATCAGCGGCAGCAGGTCGCCGGTATCGCGCGCCTTGGCCGAGATGATGCCGGAAGTGACCGTGTTCTCCAGGTTGAACGGCGAACCGATCGCGATCACCCACTCGCCGACGCGGGCCTTGTTGGGGTCGCCGATCGTCAGGTAGGGCAGCTTGCCGCCGCTGTCGATCTTCAGCACCGCCACGTCGGCGCGGGCGTCGGCGCCCAGCACCTTGGCCTTGAACTCGCGCTTGTCGGTCAGGGTCACGTACACCTCGTCCGCGCCGTCGACCACGTGGGCATTGGTCAGCACATAGCCGTCCGCCGACACGACAAAGCCGGAACCGATGCCGCGCTGGATTTCCTGGCCCGGACTTGGCAGGTTGCGGCGGCGCGGGGTCTGGCCGCGCGGGATCTGGCCGCCAAAGAAGCGGCGCAGGAACTCCTGCATCTCGTCGGCCTGGGTCGCAGCATCGACATCCCGCTGGGTGATCCGTTCGGTGGTACGGATATTCACAACTGCCGGTCCGACCCGCTCAACGAGGTCGGCAAAGTCCGGCAGGCCGGCAACAGCAGGCGCTGCCGCATAAGCGGGGGCGAAACCAGCAACGGCTGGCAGGCCGAGGGAAGCTGCGCTCAGGACCAGCGCAGAAATCATGGTTTTTTTCATGGTTGCGTTTTGTGAAAGTCAGTGAAGAAGAAGCAATATAAATCAGCTTTGGGTTAAAAGGGAGACGGATATTGTGACGATATGTTGCGGGCGCCTTGCCGCTGTTTCAAGGGGCGGCTGCCGCTGCCGCGTCCAGGGCCGCGCCGGCCGCCGGGCCGGGGCCGCCCGCCTGCCCCGCCTCGGCCGGCTCACTCTCGCCCGCCGCCATGGCCCCTGGCCCAGGCCCC
>CBHWEO010000364.1:0-3978 GCA_966112955.1 uncultured Duganella sp.
TGTGTTCGATCACTCAATTGGCTAATGTCGGGGTCTGCTGGGGCTTCTCGTGGAGTTTTCCCAGTGCTTCCCCCGACTTTCTTTTGGCGAGCTTCCCAGGCGGCGAGGGCCGCGCGGTAGCGCTCGAGGTCTTCGTAGTAGAGGTCCAGCACGCACCAGGCGCAGCCGCTGTGGCAGCATTCGTTGGGGCCGGGCTCGGCCGGGGGCTGCGGCTTGGGATCGTCGTCGGGGACCATCGTACTCATCCTGCATCCATTGCCAGCTGGGCCTGGTTGCGGCCGCGCTGCTTGGCGCGGTACAGCGCTTCGTCGGCCAGGCGCAGCAATTGTTCGGGGCTGCTGTCTTCGGTCGGCACCAGCACCGCCACGCCAATACTGATGGTCACATGGCCGAAGGGCGAGGCGTCATGCGGCAGCCTCAGCCGCGCCAGCTCGGCACAGATGGTGTGCGCCACGCCCAGCGCGTCGGCGCCCGGGGTGGCCACCGACAGCAGGGCGAATTCTTCGCCGCCGTAGCGCGCCACCAGGTCGGAACTGCGCCGGCCGTGTTCGGTGATCAGGCGCGCCACTTCGCACAGCGTGGCGTCGCCGGCCAGGTGCCCATAACGGTCATTGTATTTCTTGAAGTAGTCCACATCCAGCATGGACAGCGCCAGCGGCTGGCCGGTGCGCGCGGCGCGCCGCCATTCGGCCTCCAGCGCCAGGTCGAAGCCGCGCCGGTTGCTGACCCCGGTCAGGCCGTCGGTCTGGCTCAGCGCTTCCAGTTTGCGGTTGGATTCTTCCAGCTCGGCGGTACGGGCCGTGACCAGTTGTTCCAGCCGGGCCTGGTGCCGGGTCAGGCGGCGGATGCGCCAGTGGTACAGGCTCCACAGTCCGCCCAGCACCAGGGCGGCCAGGCCGGTGCGGAACCAGGTGGTTTGCCAGAACGGCGGCGTGATGGTCACTTCCAGCACGGCCGGCTGTTCGCTCCAGCTGCCGTGGTGGTTGGCGGCGCGCACGCGGAATACGTAGCGCCCCGGGGCGAGGTTGGTGTAGGTGGCCACGCGCCGTTCGGCATCGGTTTCCTGCCAGTCGGGGTCGAAGCCTTCCAGCTGGAAGGCGTAGCGGTTTTGCGACGGTTCGGTGTAGTGCAGGGCGGCAAATTCGATGGTGAAGGCGGTGGCCTGCGAGGACAGCACCAGGCCGGTGGGCGCGGTCAGCGGGCCTTCCAGCCGGGCTTGGTCGCGGAAGCGTCCTTCGCTCAGCGAGTGGTTGAACAGCTTGATGTCGGTGATCGCCACCTGCGGCGGCACCGAGGCGCTGCGCACCTGGTCGGGATCGACGGCCGTCATGCCGTGCACCCCGCCGAAGAACAGGCGGCCGTTGGCGCCGGGGGCCGCGGCGCCCACCGTGAAGCCGTCCGTCATGCCGTCGGCCGCGGTGAACAGCTGGGCTGAACCGTTGCTGGGATTGAAGCGGAACAGGCCGGCCAGCGTGCTGACCCAGACCTTGCCGTGAGCGTCGGACTGGATCGCCAGCGCCTTCAGGTTCTGGATGGCGGCGGCATGCGAGCGCAGGCGCAGGCCGCCGTCCGCCCCTTCCTCCAGCAGCAGCAGGCCGCGCGCGGTGCCCACCCACAGCCGGCCGTCGGCGTCTTCGTGCAGGGCGGTCACGTTGTCGTCGATCATGCCTTCCGGGCCGCCGGCGCGCAGGTGGCGGAACTTGCCGCTGGCCGGGTCCAGCATGTCGAGCCCGCCGCCATTGAATTCCGAGCCCATCCACACGCGGCCGCGGCGGTCTTCCAGCACCACGCTGGTGCCGCCCACGCTGCGGCTGTACTGGTCCTGCGGGTCGTGGAAGTACAGGGTGGAGCGGTCGCGCCGGCTGTCGTAGCGCACCAGGCTGTTGCCGGTGCCCAGCCACAGCACGCCGTCGCGGCCCGGCGCAATGGCGTTGATGAAATCGCTGGCGGTATTGCCGAAGCGGATCACCATGAACTTGCCGTCCGGCTGGTCGAGCCGGTTCAGGCCATTGGCCGTGCCGACCCACAGCGGGCCGTCGGGCGCCTGGTACAGGCTGTACACGATATTGTTGCTCAGCGAGCCGGGCCGGTCGTCGGCCTGGTAGCGCCGCAGCACGTCGCCGCGCGCCGCGTCGAACAGGCCGACACCCAGGTTGCCGCCAACCCAGACTGTGCCGCGCGGGCCGTTTTCCAGGCTCAGCAGGGCATTATTGGCGCGGCCGTGGCGCCCGTCCAGGCGGTAGGGCAGGTAGCGCGTGAAGCCGCTGCTGCTGAGGTTGACCAGGGAAATGCCGTCGGTGAAGGAGGCGATCCACAGCATGCCGCCACGGTCCTGCAACATGGCACGCAGGTTGTCGCCGGGCAGGGAATACGCGTCGTCGCTGTTGTGGGTGTACTGGTCGAAGCGCTGCGCCGCGGCATCCCAGCGCAGCAGGCCGGCCGACAGGGTGGTGGCCCACAGCGTGCCTTCGTGGTCCAGGTGGAAGCTGGTGACGCGGCTTTCCGGCGAGGCGATGGCTTCGCGCGTGTCCCACGGCTTGCTGCTGTCCCAGCGCAGCACCCCCGCTTCGGTGCCGATCCACAGCATGCCGCGGCGGTCGAACTGCAGGGCGCGCACGATGTTGGCGCGCGCATTCGGGTCATTGCCGCGGTCGACGCGGCGGTGTTCGAAGTCGCGCGCGCCGCGCGGCAGGTAGTCCAGGCCGCCGGGCCAGGTGGCGGCCCACACGCCGCCTCGCGCATCGACCGCCAGGGCGTTCAAGTCGTTGCCGGCCAGGCTGCCGGGCCGCCCGGGCTCGTGCACGTACTGCGCGAAGCTGCCGGTGGCCGGGCTGAAATGCTGCAGGCCGCCCCAGGTGGCCAGCCACATGCCATCCTGGCCGTCGCCGATAATGGCCTTGATCACGCGGCCGTTGTTCGGCACGCTGGCGGGCCGGAATGTGGTGAAATCGTTGCTTTCCGGATTGAAGCGGGCCAGCCCGTCCTGGGTGCCGGCCCACAGCCGGCCCTGGCTGTCTTCGAACAGGGCCGCCACCCGGTCGTGCGGCAGGCTGCGCGGGTCGCCCGCCCGGCTGCGGTACTTGGTGGCACGGTAGCCGTCGTAGCGGTAGAGGCCGTTGGACTGGGTGCCGATCCACATGAAGCCACGCCGGTCTTGCAGCAGCGACAACATGGACGGTTCTTCATTGCCAAGCGGGCCCAGCTTGCGGAAACGCAAGGACGGCGCGGCGGCTTCGGCCACGGCCGACAGCAGGCAGCCGGCCAGGACGAACAGCAGGAACATGCGGCGCAGGGGCCCGCCGCGGGCGTGGGTAGCATTCATTTAGTGACATTATAGCTTCCTTCCCAGCAATAAATTACGGCTGCAAGCCCCAATCCAAGCGCTTTGTGGCCGATATCGGGTATCATGCGGGGTTGGCCGCTGTTAACTAAAGAATTGTATGTCTGACATTGAGAACACCCCTGAGCAAGTAAAGTTCGCCGATTTCGGCCTGGCGCCGGAAATCTTGCGCGCGCTGACCGACCAGGGTTATGTGCACCCGACGCCGATCCAGGCGAAAGCAATCCCGGTCCTGTTGCAGGGCCGCGACGTGATGGGTGCCGCCCAGACCGGTACCGGCAAGACGGCCAGTTTTTCCCTGCCGATCATCCAGCTGCTGCTGGCGCACGCGAATACGTCGATGAGCCCGGCGCGCCACCCGGTGCGCGCCCTGGTGCTGGCGCCGACCCGCGAGCTGGCGGTGCAGGTGGCGGAAAACGTGGCCGCCTATTGCAAACACACCCCGCTGCGCTCCACCGTGGTGTTCGGCGGCATGGACATGAAGCCGCAGACGGAAAAGCTGCGCGGCGGCGTGGAAATCGTGATCGCCACCCCGGGCCGCCTGCTTGACCACGTGGAGCAGAAGAATATCTCGCTGGGCCAGGTGCAGATGCTGGTGATGGACGAAGCCGACCGCATGCTGGACATGGGCTTCCTGC
>CBHWEO010000365.1:0-3951 GCA_966112955.1 uncultured Duganella sp.
TCCATCCAGTCCATGGTCGCGGCGCCATTGTGCACCTCACCCAGCTTGTGGTTGACCCCGGTATAGAACAGGATACGCTCCGTCGTCGTGGTCTTGCCGGCGTCGATGTGGGCGCTAATGCCGATATTGCGGTAACGCTCGATAGGTGTCTTGCGGCTCATCACAATCTCCTTGAACGATGCCTCACGGGCATCTTCGATTCTATCAGTAACAGGAGTGCGAAGATTGGGAAGCTCAACAAGAAATCAAGGGGGCGTGCCGCTGGTATTTCCCAATCACAACGATAGCGACTCGCTATCGGCAACCTTGCCGCCGAAACGCGCTTCCGGCAGGCCGGCCGCGTCGGTGACGGGCATGCCGAACACGCCGCCGGCGTAACGCTCGGGCGCCAGCAGGTCGACCAGGGCGCTGGTCACGTACAGCTGGTCCAGTTCCGGGCCGCCGAACGCCGGGCAGGTGGGCTGGCTGACGGGAACCGCAATGGCGCGCTCGATGCTGCCGTCCGGCCGGTAGCGCACGATGCGGCTGGCGCCCCATTCGGCATTCCACAGGCAGCCGCCGGCGTCGATCAGGGAGCCGTCCGGTTCGCCGCAGCCGGGCGGCAAGTGCGTGAAAATACGTTCGTTGGCCACTTCATCGCCGTAATCGCAGCAGCGGATCATGCCCGATAGCGAATCGCAGAAATACATGGTGGCGCCGTCCGGGCTGAAGCAGATGCTGTTGGCGATGGCAACCGGCGCCAGCGGCAACTGCTGCAGCTGCAGGTTGTGGTCCAGGCGGTAGAAATGCCCGATCGGGGCGCGGCCCACGGCCTCGTTCATGGTGCCGAACACGAAGCGGCCCTGGCGGTCGCAGCGGCCGTCGTTGAGGCGGGTGTGTGGCACGTCCTGCTCGACTTCGACGATCGTCATCACATCGCCGGTCGGGATATGGAACCAGGCCAGCCGGTGTTCCAGGCCCAGCAGCAGGCGGTCGTCGGAACCGGTCAGGGCGAACGAGGCCAGGCGCTCCGGCATGTCCCATTGCCTGGTCTCGCCGCTGGACGGTCGGTGGCTCCACAGCTTGCGGCCCAGGATGTCGGTCCACAGCAGGCGCTTGCCGCGCTCGCACCAGAGGATGCATTCGCCCAGTGCATTCTGGGCATCCACGATCAGCTCCATGTTCACCTCCACCTGTCCATCACGTAGCGCGTGGTGGCGCTGTAGGGCTCCCCCGGGCGGCAGAACGGGTCGGGGAATTGCGGCCGGTTCGGCGCGTCGGGAAAGTGCTGCGGTTCCAGGCACAGGCCGCCGTAGCGCGTGAAGTCGCGCCCTTTGCCGCCCAGCGTGCCATCCAGGTAATTGCCGCTGTAGAACTGCAGGCCGGGGCAATCGGTGTAGATGTCCATGCGCCGCCCGGACGCCGGATCCTCCAGGCTGGCCTGCGGTCCCGGGCCCGGCGCCAGCACGAAGTTGTGGTCGAAACCATGGGCCAGGGCCAGTTGCGGTCCGCCATCGGCCATCGCGTTGCCGATGCGCCGGCCGCGGCGGAAATCGAAAGGCGTGCCGCCCACGTCCTGCAGCGCGCCGGTCGGCAGCAGCTTGGGGCCGACGGGCAGGTATTGCGCGGCATTGACGGTCAGCACATGGCCGAGGATGTCGCCCTCGCCCGCCAGGTTGAAATAGCTGTGCTGGCTGATGCTGACCGGGGTCGGCTGGTCGGCCGCCGCCTGGTAATAGCAGCGCAGCTCGCCCTCGGCGGTCAGTTCGTAGGTCACCATCATCAGCAGGTTGCCGGGATAGCCTTCATCGCCATCCCTGCTGAAACGGCACAGGCTGAGCCGCGCCGCATGCCGGTCGCTGCCCGCGTGCGCCTGCCAGCAATGCTTGTGCAGGCCGCGCTGGCCGCCGTGCAGGTGGTTGTCGCCTTCATTGCGCACCAGCTGGACACTGCGTCCGCCCAGCTCGAAGCGCCCGCCGGCGATGCGGTTGGCATAGCGCCCCACCAGCGCCCCGACATAGGCGGTGTCGCGCTCATACTCCAGCAGGGTGTCGAAGCCCAGCACGAAATCGACCGCCGTGCCGCGCTGCGACAGCACGCGCCAGCTGCGGATGATGCAGCCGTAATCGAGCACCGATAGCAGCATGCCCTGCCCGTTATCGAGGGTGAATTCCATCACCGGCTCACCATTCGCCAGCTCCCCGAACAGGCGGCTGTCAACCGTCGGTTTCATCGGGCGCCCCAGGCGGCCACCAGTTCGGCCGCCCTCGCTTCCAGTTCAGCGATGGCGATGCCCGGCTCGTACAGGCGGCCGCCAATACCAAAGCCGTCGGCGCCGGCGCGCACCCACTCCGCCATATTGCCGGGGCTGACACCGCCCACCGGCCACACGCGCGCTCCGGGCGGCAGGATGGTCTTCACGCTGCGCAGGCCGCTCGGCCCCAGCGCTTCGGCCGGGAACCACTTGATGGCATTGGCGCCGGCCGCCAGCGCCGCCAGCGCTTCGGTCGGCGTGGCAACCCCAGGTACCGCCAGCATGCCCAGTTCGCGCGCGCGCCGCACCACGGCCGCGTCGAAATTCGGCGCCACCATGATGCGGCCGCCGGCGGCATGCACCGCCTCCACCTCGGCCACGGTAGTCATGGTGCCGCCGCCGACCAGGGCGCCGGCCGGCTTGATGCCGTCCAGCAGGCGGATACACTCCAGCGCGTGCGGACGGTTGAGGGGCACTTCCAGCAGGCGGAAGCCCTTGCCGAACAGTGCTTGCGCGACCGCCGGGACTTCCGCCTCGGTCAGGCCGCGCAGGATTGCCACGAGGGGTGGCTGGTATTGGTCAATATCGTTCATCACAGGGCCTCCATGAAGCGGGCCAGGGCCGCGCAATAAGCCTGGTCGGGATCCACCAGCTCCACCGCGTAGCCCAGCTGCTGCGCCACTTCGCTGTAGGGCGCGCCCAGCTCGCGCGAGGCGATCAGGCGCAGCACGGGCGCGCTGCCCGGCTTGCCGCGCGGACGGGCGGCGAATTCGGTCCCGATCAGCAGGCCGCTGACGTAGGAACGGGTCTCGGCGGCGCGCGAATCGCCCGCCACCACGCGGGCGCGGGCCTCGAACAGAGTATGGCTCAGGGCTTGCGCGCTTTGCGCACGGTTGGCGCCTGCCCGCAGCGCATCCGCATCGTCGCCGCCCTGCGCCATCAGGGGCGCCAGCGTCCCGGCCGCATGCAGGATGGCGAACAGCTCGCCGGTGATGAAGGTGGTCAGCCGCGCGATGGTGCCGCCGGCCACCTCCACCCACTTGCTGTGCGTCCCCGGCAGCACATAGCAGCCATCGCCGTATTTGAGCTGCAGGGCGCCCAGGAGCTGGGTTTCTTCGCCGCGCATCACGTCGACGCTGGCGTGGTCGCGGTAGCAGTAGCCCGGCACGATGTAGCAGCCCGGCGCCGACGTTACCGGCACCAGGGTTTCCGGCAGCCGGGCCAGGGGCACGCTGTTGTCCAGGTAAGCCACTTCCTGCCAGCCCTGCGCGCTGCCCACCATGCCGGACATCACAACCGGCACCAGTGCATCGACTTCGAGCTGCTGGCGCAAGGCTTGCAGCGCGTCCGGAAAATGGCCCTGCGACGCCAGTGCTCCCTGCGCGTCCTCATGCTTGCGCAGGCAGCTGCCGTCGGCGCCAATCAGGTAGGCGCGGCGGTTGCTGGTGCCCCAGTCGATGCCCAGCAGGCAGGCCGGGGCTACCATTCCGCCACGCTGCCATCGGCATGCCGCCACAGCGGATTGCGCCAGTCGGGCGCGGCGCGGCTGGCTTCGATGACCCGTTCTTCATTGATGTCCACCCCCAGCCCCGGCAGCGGCAAGGGCTGGATATAGCCGCCATCCATGCGGAAGTCGTCGGCGTTGTGCACATAATCCAGCAGTTCGGCACCCTTGTTGTAGTGGATGCCCATGCTCTGCTCCTGCAGCACGGCGTTGT